>NZ_JBEYXP010000001.1:0-429386 GCF_040704615.1 Streptomyces sp. NPDC046862
CTGTGTTTACCCCCCCCCCCGGCGTTTGAGGAGCGGGGTCCGGGGCGGAGCCCCGGGGAGGGCACGGGTAGGGGCGGCGGGGGCGAGGAAAACCCGCGCGGTCAGCGGCCGGTCAGCGGCCGGTCAGCGACCCGCCCGCGCCCGGCGTATCGCCCGGGTCACGACCGGCGGGAGCAGGTCCACGGCCAGCCGCCGCGCGGGGCTGCGGCGCGGCCGGGGACGCGGGGCGGGCGCGGGCCGGGCGGCGGGCGCCGCGGCGGCGGCCGGAGCCGGCTTGGGCTCCGGCTCCGTCCAGTGGCGCGAGTGCGGGAACACCGGCGCCGACATCCCCTTGGACTTGAGCCGGATGATGCGGTTGCCCGCCGCCTGCTGGACGCTCAGGTGGCAGTCGTCCCGCTCCCGCAGCATGGCCAGCAACTCCTCCTGCACCGGCTCCGGGTCGTCCCACGTGCCGTACAGCTTCTGGGTGGTCAGGCAGATGGGCCGCAGCCCGCGGTTGAGCACCGCCTCCCACGTCGCGATGGACACTCCGGGCGTGTGCTCGGAGCGGAAGTCGTCCAGGACCACGACGCCCTCGGGGAGCAGCGCGTCGTGGGCGGCGCCGATGTCCCCGTACACGTGCTCGTACAGATGCGAGCCGTCTATGTGGGCGAAACGGCAGGAGCGGGGCTTGATCTCGTCCGGGACGATCGAGCTGGGGCCCTGGAGGACACGCGGCAGCTCGTCGTGGAAGGAGAGGTAGTTCTCCTCGAAGATCTGCCGGGTCAGCTTGGAGTACGACTTGTTCGCCTCGGCCCGGTTGGCGTCGTCCGGTGCGTCGCCCTCGAAGAGGTCGCACACGGTGTACTGCTCGCCCTCCTGCCGGTGCTGCCCCAGGAGGATCGCGCTCTTGCCCATGTACACGCCGATTTCGAGGAGGTCTCCGTGTGTTTCGCGGCGCTCCTGCCGGTCCAGGAGCCAGGTGAAGAGCAGTTGGTCGAGTACGGGGAACCAGCCGGGGACGTCGGCGAGTTCACGGGGCGGTCGGGTCGTGCCGGGTGCAACGGTCATGGGGAGAAGACACTCTCTCGCGTGGGCGTGACGTGCTGACGTAACTTGGCGCGGGACCGAACAGTTGTTGGAACCTATGAGACCCCTGTGGTGCGGTCAAGGAATGCTGCGCTACTCACCCTGGGGAGCTTTTCCAAACGGCGGGGGAGATGAATTCCCGGATAATTCACCGGTAATTCCCAGTGATTCACCGATGATCGATTCTCTGATGATCGATTCCCCGGTGATCGGCCACGCCGGCCCGCGAATCACCGGGGAATACCGCCCGGCCGCTCCTGGAGGCTCGAGGCTAGAGGCGACTGCGGTCGAGTGATCTCCGCAGGAACGGCCCCAGCCGCACCTCGACCCCGCGGTGCAGCGCCCACGCGAGCACCAGCATCCCGGTCAGGGTGAGCCCGAGGGTGGCGCCCGACGACAGGCCGAGGTCCTGGTGCAGGACGTCCACCAGGACCCAGCCCAGGTGTTCGTGGACCAGGTAGAAGGGGTACGTCAGGGCGCCCGCCACCGTGAGCCAGGGCCAGTTGATCCGGTTCAGCCAGCCGAGCGCGATCGCGGCCACCGCCAGGAAGCCCAGCGTGACGACGAGGACGATGCCGTACGAGGTGCGGAAGGAGAAGAAGTCCGCGTTCGGCGAGTGCCACAGCCCCCGGACCGCGTGGTGCTGGCCGATCAGCCAGCTCACCACCACGATGCCCCACGCGTACGCGTCGCGCCGGTCGCGGTGGACCAGGTAGAGGCCGATCCCGCCGATGAAGAACGGCGCGTACTCCGGCATCAGCACGACGTCCAGGAGGGGCTCGTTCGCCGACTGGGCGATGGCCGCCGCGAGGGTCCAGCACGCACAGAACATGATCACGCGTTTGCGGCTCGCACCCGGCAGGACGACGCACAGGGCGAACAGCGCGTAGAAGCGGACCTCCGCCCACAGCGTCCAGCAGACGCCCAGCACCCGGTCCACGCCCAGGGGTTGCTGCAGCATCGTCATGTTCACC
Organism: Streptomyces sp. NPDC046862; assembly: GCF_040704615.1. Lineage (NCBI taxonomy): Bacteria > Bacillati > Actinomycetota > Actinomycetes > Kitasatosporales > Streptomycetaceae > Streptomyces > Streptomyces sp. NPDC046862. The sequence continues at coordinate 2,043 of NZ_JBEYXP010000001.1, forward strand.
AGTGCGTCGCTCGGCGACACCGCCTTGTACGCGACCGCCGGCAGTGCGAACACCACCGTCACCAGGATCACCGCCGCCCAGTACGCGGGCAGCAGCCGCGAGGCGCGGGAGATGAAGAAGGACCGCAGAGGGCGGCCCCAGCCGCTCATGCAGATCACGAAGCCGCTGATCACGAAGAAGATCTGCACGCCCAGACAGCCGTAGGCGAACCATTCGTGCAGTGTGGGGAACTGCTGTTTGGACGAGCTGCCCCAGGCCTCGGATATCTCGCCGTCACGGCCGCCGTAGTGGTACGCGGCGACCATCAGCGCGGCGATCAGCCGGAGCCCGTCGAGCGCGCGCAGGCGTGGGGCGGGGGCCCGGCGGACGGTGCGGGGCGGGACGAGGACCGCGTCCGGTCCTGCCGATCCCGCGGGTCCCGCTCTGCGCGAGGGGTCGCCCGGCCGGATACCCGGCCGGGCTGCTCCTGGAGGGGTCGTTTCCTGTGAGGACGTGGTGGGGGGTGCTGTCTTCGCAGGGAAATTCATCACATCAACCGAGCGCTGCCCTCTTCAATGAACGGGCGCGGCGGGCGACTCTGCGCACCGTCGCGTTACGGGGAATGAACGCCAGCTGGGCCGGGACCGCGCCCGGCAGGGCCAGCGAGGTGAGACGGCGGCGCTTGAAGTAGCGCCAGGTGTGCTGGTTCAGATGGTTCGTCAGATAGCGCTCCACCGAGGGGCGCAGATCCGGGTAGATCTTCGGCTGCATCGCGTAACCGACGGCCCGTACGAGACCGGTCAGCTCCTTCGCGTCGAGCCCCTGCCGCTGCTCGGTCACGGCCTTGCGGTCCGTCAGCTCCGGCAGCAGGGCGTCCACGATGGTGACGGGGACGCGGTTGCTGTTCTCGTACGGCGTCAGGCGCTCCAGCAGGGTCTCCGTGCCGAGGCGGGCGACCGGCAGGCCGTACAGCGCGGACGCGGTGAGCAGTGCCGTGGAGAAGCAACCGACGACCAGGGCGGGCCGCATCCGCTGGTAGAGAACCTCGGCGAGGACCGGTGTGTCGACCACCGTCAGCTCGGCGCCGAGCTTCTCCGCCTCCTTCTCCAGGTGGCGGGACCAGCGGGCCGGGGCGCTCGGGTGGGGCTTGAACACCACGCGGGTGTGCCCGAGTTCGACGGCGCCCTTCACCATCCGTACGTGCAGGTCCTCCTCCTCCTCGGCGGTGAGGATGCCGAGCGCGGAGAGGTACTGGCCCAGCAGCAGGGCGGGTTCCTCGACGGCGGGCAGCGCGTCGCCCGTGTCCTCCAGTTCGGCGAGCACCTTGGAGAACGCGTCCGTGGCCACGATCTCGGGCTCGACCCCGAACTCGGTGAGCAGCAGCGGCTTCAGACCCGGTACGAGGTCAAGGTGGAGCAGCCGGGTCACGCGGGTGCCGACCAGCGGGTCGATCTTGTTACGGGTGGGGCCGTAACTCATCAGACCGTCCGCGTACACGGTGACGGGCGCGCCCATGAAGATCTGCGCGATGCCGAGCGCCGGGTGCACCTGGATGGACTCCACGGCCAGCTCGATGTCGTCGTCGCCCAGGTTCCAGGCGAGCCGCAGGTGGCGCTCCCACAGCGGGGCGTCGTCCTGGCGCGGCTGCCAGCCGCCGGGGTGGAAGGGGGAGATGGTCTCGTTCCACGAGATCACGTCGTCGAACCGGGCGCGCAGCCGATCGAAGCCGGGCATCTCGTCCGGCGCGGGCGTGGTCTCCGGCGTCGCCGCGTTGTTCGACACCAGCAGGATCCGCCGGTCCGCGGGTCCGAAACAGTCGCTGTCCAGCGCGGCGGCGAGCGTGGCCGTGCCGTACAGGGTGGAGGCGAGGAAGATCTGCGTGGTCACGCGGCCACCCCCGCGCCGGCGGGACGGCGGCGCAGCCTGCGCAGCCGGGTCGCGCGCTGGACGTCCATGGAGTCGAGGGCCTCGTCCAGCACGTCCTGCGGCATGCGCCGCAGCGCACCGGCGCTCATCGCCTTCAGTTTCCGTGCCACTTGTGGCTCGAACCTTTCAATGGATCCCAGGTGGTGGGAAATGATCGCGCAATACGTGCGCACGGCCTTCGGGAGGAGCTTCGACGCGTCCGGGTCGGCGGCGGTTTCCGTGATGACCTGGTCGAACGCGCGAATGAAGTCGAGCTGCCGCACGTCCCCGATCTGGGTGAGCGAGGACGCCACCCCGCGCCGGTAGTAGACGCCGAGGAGCCCCACCACGGCCATGGACTCCGCCTCGCGGTGCAGCTTCCAGATCCACGGCCGGTCCTCCGCGGTGCGCAGGCCGTCCGTGAAGTGCAGCAGCCCGCGGTCGACCAGCCGGCGGTGGTAGATGCCCGCCCACGCGTACGCGTAGTCGACGGTCGTGGACCGGTCGGCGGGCAGGATGATGTCCCGCGGGCGCAGGACGACCCCCCGCCGGCCGTGCGGCACCCGGTGGATGGAGCGCGCCCGCGCGGTGCACTGGACGTGGTCCGTGCGCACGAAGTCGACGCCCAGGTCCTCGATCGCGGCGAGGAGCTGCGGGTAGTAACCGGGGGCGAGCCAGTCGTCCCCGTCGAGGAACGTGAGGTACTCGCCACGCGCCTTGTCGATCCCGGTGTTGCGGGCGGTCGCCAGTCCCCCGTTCTTCTCGTGTCTGACATACACCGCGCCCGGCAGCTCGCGCTCCGCGCGCGCGAGAATGTCCGGGGTCTCGTCGCGAGAGCAGTCGTCGACGAGAATGAATTCGAAGTCGTCGCGCGCGTTGGCGCTGAGACTCTTCAGGGTGTCGGGCGCGTATTGCTGCACGTTGTAGAACGGCACGATGACGGAGAGCTTGACCACGTGAGTGACGCTAGAGGGCGGCCCGGCATTCGTCTTGACTCCCTGCTTGATACCAGGTGAACGACGCGTGGCGGTACCGTGAACCAGGCGCTATTCCGCGCCGTTCGTGGCCTGATTCGCCATTCGTCGACGTGCTGTTAACCGTTTGTTGGATTCTGGTTGGGCCGCGGGGCGAAATGGCTTCCTAGCGTCTTGGGCGTGCCAGCAAGTACCAGGAAGTCCCTGCGGATCGCCGTCCTGGCGGATTCCGATACCCGGTGGAAATGGGGCGCGCTCACCGCGAACCGCATCGTCCCGGAGAATTCGGACATTCGTCTGGACGGTTACCTCCTGCGCGGCCGTGCCACTCCCACGGCCCGCCAGCTCGAGGAAGTCGGCGTTCGTGCGAACTCGCTCCGCGAGGTCACCGGCGTCGAGTTCCTGCGGGCGATGGGCGCGCAGGACGGTGAGGAGGAGCAGCCGTACGACATCGTCGTGCTCGCCCTCGTCGGGGGCGGTGTGCAGGCGATGCTGCACGGGCTCAGGAGCGCCTGGGGCGCGCGCACCCGGCGGCCCGTGGTCGTCACCGGCTACGTCGGTGTCGTCTACGAGAAGCTCGCCGACGGCCTGCTGCTGCGGCACGGCGCGGACCTCGTCCTCGCCAACTCCCGTCAGGACGCGGACCGTTTCCGGGACGTGTACGAGGGAGTGGGCGCCGACGCCACGTCGGTGACCGAGGTGGCCCTGCCGTTCCTCGGCGGCGCCCCCTACGCCAAGCACGACCCCTACACGGTCGTCTTCGCCGCCCAGCCCTCCGTGCCCGACAGCCGCAAGGACCGCACGTACCTGCTGAACCGGCTGGTCCAGCACGCCAGGCTGCACCCGGAGCGCGAGGTGTTACTGAAGCTGCGCTCCAAGCCCGGTGAACACACCACCCACATCGAAGAGTTGCCGTACCAGAAGCTGGCCCAGCGGATCGACCTGCCGCCCAACTTCCGCCTCGTCTACGGCAACATGGGCGAGGTCCTCGACCGGACCGACCTGCTGGTCACGATCAGTTCCACGGCCGCCCTGGAGTCCCTGCACCGCCGTATCCCCACCGTGGTCCTCACCGACCTGGGGATCCGCGAGACGCTGGGCAACCACCACTTCGTGGGCTCCGGCTGCCTCGCCTCCTGGGACCAGCTCGACGCCGGGCACGAGCCGACGGCCGACGCCGCGTGGGTCACCCGCCAGGGAGTCGCTGCCTACGGCTCGTACGAGACGGCCTTCGACGCGGCACGCGAACGCATCGCCAAGCTGCTCGCCGCGCAGCTCCCGCCCCTCAACCCGTACTACACGCCCGTCACCGCGCCCGGCTACCTGCCCGGCATCCTCGCCCGCCACCACCTCGGCCCGGACGGCGCCCCACTGCCCGGCGCCCCGGCCGCCGACAAGGAGCCCAGCCCCGTACGGCAGATCGTGCGCCGGGCGGCACGGGGCGCGTACCGGCACGGAGTGCAGCGGGTCGCGCCCGTCATCCGGCGGATGGGGGAGCTGTGAGCACGGCCGAGATGCTGGGGGTGTCCGCCGCCGAAGCGCCGGCCGACACGGTGGGCGCGCCCGCCGCCGACGCGGCCGAGACAGCGGTCGCCCGCGCCATCAGCGCGGCCAGGGTCGCTGCCCCGCAGGCCGCGACTGGGGCCGGAGCCGGTGCCGAGGCGGCGGCCGAGCGGGCCGATTGCACGGTTGCGGCCGAGGCGGCGGCCGAGCGAGCTGACCGTACGGCTCCGGCCGAGGTGGCCGGGCTGCCTGCGACCGGTCCTGCGGGCGGGCGGCCCGCGACCGCGGCCGAGGCGATGGCCGAGCGGGCGGACCGTACGGCTACGGCCGAGGCGGCGGCCGAGCGGGCCGACCGCACGGCCCAGGCGCTGCCCGCGCCCGGCCTGCCCGCGGCCGATGCCGCTGACGGCACCGCGGCCCACACCGCTGACGGGCCAGCCGCGCACCCCCTGATCCCCTCGCAAGGAGTACATGCCATGCCCAACTCGGAAGCGGGCCAAGCGGCTTCGGTACGCCGCGTGCTCGCCGTGATTCCCGCGCGCGGCGGCTCCAAGGGCGTCCCCGCGAAGAACCTCGCCCCGGTCGGCGGCGTCCCGCTGGTCGCCCGCACGGTGCGCGAGTGCCTGGCCGCCCGGCTGGTGACGGACGTCGTGGTCTCCACCGACGACCACGCCATCGCGGCCGCCGCCCGCGAGGCCGGCGCCGAGGTCGTGCTGCGCCCCGCCGCCATCGCGGGCGACACCGCGACCTCCGAGGCCGCGGTCCTGCACGCCATGGACGCCCATGAGGCGCTCCACGGCTCGCCGGTCGACGTCGTCCTGCTCGTCCAGTGCACCAGCCCGTTCATCCTCCGCGAGGACGTCGACGGGGTCGCGCGGGCGGTCGTGGAGCACGGCGCCGACACCGCCCTCACCGTCGCGCCCTTCCACGGGTTCATCTGGCGGGACACGGCGGACGAGCCCTCGGTCGTCGAGCCCGCCCGCACGGGAGCCGTGGGCGGCACGACGACGGTCACCCGGCCCACGGACACGGACGGCGGCTACGGCGTCAACCACGACAAGTCGTTCCGCCCCCGCCGCCAGGACCGCCCGCAGGACCTGCTGGAGACCGGCGCCGCGTACGCCATGGACGCGGTCGGCCTGCGCAAGCACCAGCACCGCTTCTTCGGCCACACGGAACTCGTCCGCACCGACCCCGCGCGGGTCCTGGAGATCGACGACCCGCACGACCTCGCCCGCGCCCAGGCACTCGCGCCGCTCTTCGACGCGGACCGCCCCGGCGCCCTCCCGACCGCCGACGACATCGACGCGGTCGTCCTCGACTTCGACGGCACCCAGACCGACGACCGGGTGCTGATCGACTCCGACGGACGGGAGTTCGTCTCCGTGCACCGCGGGGACGGACTCGGCATCGCGGCCCTCCGCAGGAGCGGCCTCCAGATGCTGATCCTGTCCACGGAACAGAACCCTGTGGTCGCCGCCCGGGCCCGGAAGCTCAAGATCCCGGTCCTCCACGGCATCGACCGCAAGGACCTCGCACTGAAGCAGTGGTGCGAGGAGCAGGGCATCGCGCCAGAGCGCGTGCTCTACGTCGGCAACGACGTCAACGACCTCCCGTGCTTCGCCCTCGTGGGCTGGCCCGTGGCGGTCGGCAGCGCCCACGACGTCGTGCGCGGCGCCGCACGCGCGGTCACCACCGTCCCCGGTGGCGACGGCGCGATCCGAGAGATCGCCAGCTGGATTCTCGGACCCTCTCTCGACTCTCTCGACCCTCTCACCAAGTAAGGAACAGATCGTCATGAGCTCTGTCAGCTCCATCTCCCGTCTCCGCGCGTTCGGTTCGCGTACCGCCGGTCCCGGCCAGCCCGTCTACGTCTGCGGCGAGATCGGCATCAACCACAACGGCGAACTCGAGAACGCGTTCAAGCTGATCGACGCGGCCGCCGAGGCCGGCTGCGACGCGGTCAAGTTCCAGAAGCGCACCCCGGAGATCTGCACCCCGCGCGACCAGTGGGACATCGAGCGCGACACCCCCTGGGGCCGCATGACCTACATCGACTACCGCCACCGCGTGGAGTTCGGTGAGGACGAGTACCGCCAGATCGACGAGTACTGCAAGACCAAGAACATCGACTGGTTCGCCTCCCCGTGGGACACCGAGGCCGTCGCCTTCCTGGAGAAGTTCGACGTCCCCGCCCACAAGGTCGCCTCCGCCTCCCTGACGGACGACGAGCTGCTGCGCGCCCTGCGCGCGACGGGCCGCACGGTCATCCTGTCCTCCGGCATGTCGACCCCGAAGCAGATCCGCCACGCGGTCGAGGTCCTGGGCAGCGAAAACATCCTTCTCTGCCACGCCACTTCGACGTACCCGGCGAAGGCCGAGGAGCTCAACCTCCGCGTCATCAACACCCTCCAGGCCGAGTTCCCGAACGTCCCGATCGGTTACTCCGGCCACGAGACGGGCCTGCAGACCACGCTCGCCGCGGTCGCCCTCGGCGCCACCTTCGTCGAGCGCCACATCACCCTCGACCGCGCCATGTGGGGCTCCGACCAGGCCGCCTCCGTGGAGCCGCAGGGCCTCACGCGCCTCGTCCGTGACATCCGCACCATCGAGGCGTCCCTCGGTGACGGCGTCAAGAAGGTGTACGACTCCGAGCTCGGCCCGATGAAGAAGCTGCGCCGCGTCCAGGGCGTCGTCGCCGAGGCGGAGATCGCCGCCGCCGCCGGCGAGCCGGTCGCGGTCTGATCCCCTCCACCCCCACCTCAAGGGAAGCGACGGTAGAACGTCGATGAGCCCCCGCGCCGGAACCGCCGGCCCCCACACTCTCGCCTTCGTCGAGAGTCCGGTACAGCTTCTGAACGTGCTGGAGTGGGCGCATGCCCATGCGCTCCGGGACGCCGGTGGAGGAACCGGCGCGGGGCTCACCCTTGTCGTCCTCTCACCCAACGACCCCATGACCCGGGGCCAGTTGCGCCGTATGACGGAGCTGGCGCGGGACGAGGGGTACCAGGTGCGGTGGGAGGAGGCGCGGGGCGGCACGACGGCCCCGTTCCACACCATCGCGGGCCTGGCCCCGATGCTCCGCAGAGCGAGCCGGGTCGTCATGGGCGACCCGTTCTCCCGCTACGTACAACTCCTGCTGACCATCACCCGGGCCAACGAGCTGGTGGTCGTGGACGACGGCACCGCCACCATGGAGTTCGTCTCCCAGCTCGCCCGCGGTGAACGCCTGGTCCGCTGGCACCGCAAGGGCGGCCGCCCCGGCCCGCGCGACCTGCTCTTCGCCCCGGTCTCCTCCAAGGCCCGCCATCGCCTCACCCCCGGCGGGGACCGGCACGTGGAGGTCTTCTCCTCCATGCCGATCGAGGAGACCCCCGACGGCGTCACGGTGACGGCGAACGACTTCGCCTGGACCCGCGCCCGCTTCGGCCCGCCGCGCATCACCAAGGGCTCCGACCTGGTCGGCACGTCCCTGGTGGAGACGGGCGTCGTGGACGGCGACCGCTATCTGCAGGCGGTCGGCACCCTCGCCCGTGCACACGGTGCGACCCGCTACTTCGCCCACCGCCGCGAGAGCTCCGACAAGCTCCACCGGCTGGTCCAGGAGACCGGCCTTGAGGTGGTCCGCCCGGACCTCCCCCTGGAGCTGATCGCCCGCCGCGGCCCCATCGGCCGCACGATCCTCAGCTTCCCGTCGACGGTCGTCCACACCCTGCCGCTGGCTCTGGCGGGCACGGAGGTCAAGGTCGCGGTCTGCGACATCGACCCGACCTGGCTGACGGAGAACGCCTCACCGCGCGCGCAGGGGTTCCTGTCGGGGGTGACGGGGACGGCGCGGGACGTGCACCGGTTGTCGGCGGTGTCGGTGGTGAGGACGGCGTAGCGCCGGCGGCCCCGGTGACGACGGTGGCCCCGGTGACCCCGGTGGTCTTTCAGAGCCGCACGGCGAGCGAGTAGAAGCGGGTGATCTGCTGTTCGCTGCGGTTGTCGTCGACCACCATCAGCAGGGAACGCCGCCCCCGGTACGGGCCGTCGCCCAGCGTGCCGCCCAGTGCCATGCCCTCGACGTTGCCCAGCAGCGGGTTGGGCTGCGTCCCCTTGAGCGTCACCTCACCGGGACTGCCCGCGGGGCACTCGCGGAGGTCGAACAGCAGCGAGTGCGGCACGAAGACATCGGCGGCCAGGTCGTACAGCGACTTCGTCCCCGTAACGTCCACGGCCGTGGGAGGCAGCGAGAGGTCCTTGACCCGTATCGCGTTGCCCAGGCCCACCGCGTACTGCCGCTCCAGTGCGAGGAGCCGGTCGTCGTCCACCGCCACCAGTTCCACCAGGCTCAGCCCCTCGTCGGTGCGGTAGGCGTACTGGCGGTCCGGGACGTAGTCACCACCGGGGGTGCCGGTGTAGCGCTGGATGCGCAGGAGGCCCTCACCCCGGTCGTCGCCGTCCTGCGCGAGCGGTGACTCAAGCCCCACGTACAGGTGCTTGCCGCTCGGTGTGAGGGCGAGCGACTCGATGGTGCGGCCCGCCACGGCGCCGCCGTCGGGCCAGGTGCGGAAATCTTTGGGCAGGGGAAGGTCGGGCCCTACCTGACGGCCGGTCGTGAGGTTGAACCGGCGGATCGCGGGTCCCGTCTCCGCGGCCACGAGCGCTGTCTTCCCTCCCTTCTCCACGGCGAGTGCCTCCCCGTCGAACCACCGGCCGAAGTCGCCGCCGTTCGCCGTCCGCAGGGTCGTGGCCCTCTGGGCCCGCGGCCTCAGGGCTTCGGGCGTGCCGATGTCGACGGGGAAGATCCGCCCCGGTTCGTTGTCGGCGATCGCGTACGCCGTGCCGTGGCGGCCGGGAGCGAAGGCCAGGCCCGACAGACCGGTGACCGGTTCGTTGTCGACCTCCTGCTTGTCGAGTGCGTCGGAGTGGTCGAGCAGGGCGGCCCGGGACGAGCAGTCGCCGCGGGCCTTCTGGTGCGCGGGCGGGTGCAGGCGGTCCCAGGTGGGCGGTGCCGCGAAACCGAGGGCGACGCCGACGGCGAGCCCCGCGGCGAGCGTCACCAGCAGCCTTCGGCGGAGGCGCCCGGGCGGCAGGGCCGGGGCGGGCTCGGGCAGGGGAGCGGGCTCTGGGAGGGGACGTTTCGCCGCGTTGCGTACGAAGCCGAGGGTCGAGAGCCCGTTCTCGTCCTTGGCGCGTGGTTCCTGGCGCTCCGGCAGGCTCATGGTGCTCATCGTCTTCTTGACGAGCCGGAACACCTCGCCCAGGGTGAGCACCTCGCCGCTCTTGGTGTCGCCCTTGCCGAGGACGTCGACCAGGGCCCCGGTGAACGCTGAGCAGTTCTCCGGGTCGGGGGCGTGGGAGAGCCGATTGTGTGCCGTGGACGCCAACGTGTACGTGCCGGCGTCGAGTTGCGTCAGGGTGCTCAACGCCAGTTCCGCGCTGTCCGGGGCGGAGTACGACTCTCCCTCGTCCTGGATCCACTTGCCGCTGAAGCAGCAGTCGAGGATGAGGACGACGCGCCGGGCGGAACTCTGCTCGATCGCGCCCCGGAGGTGGCGGGTGTCCATCCATCCCGCCGGACGGCCGAGTCGCGACTTGGGCAGGGTCAGATACAGGCGTTGATCGGTGCCCAGCAGGCCATGACCCGCGTAGTACACGATCAGCGTGTCCTCGGCACGCGTACCGGCCTCTTCGACGGCGTCCGTGATGTCGGACGCCTGGGCCGGGTTGGGCACGGTGATGACGCGGCCCTCGGGGAACCCGCCGATGTCCTGGTCGAGGAAGACCTCCCGGAGACGGGCCAGGTTGTGCTTGACGCTGTTGAGCTTCTCCAGGCCGTCATTCGCGGAGCCGTTGTAGGCGTCGACCCCGATCAGCAGGCAGACCGACCTGGCCGGGTCGAGCCGCTGGGGTGCTTCGGCGGTCCGTGTCGCAGGGGTGGGGTCGGGGACGGAGGCCGCGGGGACGGCGGGCTCGGTCACGGTCTGTCTCCGTCGCCGCCGCTGTCTCCATTGCCTCTGCTGTCGCCGGGCTCGTCGCCACCGGACTCGTCGTCCGAGGACGGGGGAGGCTCGTCGCGGTCCTGCGGAAGGAACCCTGCCTCGCGCAGCGCCTCCTCGATCGCTTCCGCCTGTCCCGGATCTCCACCGCGAACAGCGACCATGACGGTGCTGGTCGGGCGGCGAGCCTGACGCCACGCCCGAACGCTGTCCGCGACCTGGAAGCCCAGGGACACCACCCCACACAGGGCCCCGATCTCCTCGGGTCCGATCCCCATCCGCCCCGGCGCGGCCGCCACGACGGCCTCGATCCGCACCCCGCCGAGCCGCAGATCGCGATCGTCCCTGAGCCACTCGTGGAGTGACCGTACGTCCTGCCTCTGATCCCCGTCCTGGTCGCTGCCCTCGGCCCAGAACCTGATCTCCACGTGTATCTCCCCCGCCCGTCCGTCCGACGCATCACACGTCTGCCCTCAGAGCCCACACAACATACTGTCAACAAGAGGGAGTTGAGTGAAGAAGCGGGAGCCGCCACCTGACGCGGTTCGCGGCGCCCCGGCTCGGGCACGCCCGCCTACCCTCGGTAACCCCCGGGTATCGTTCCGCGCGGGGCCGGACGGTTCGGCCAAGAGGGGGAACGGGGAGCCATGGCGCGCAGCGAGCACAGACGGATGGTGGCCACGGAGGACGGCCACCGGGTGACACCGGCGGAACTGTTCTTCGACCTGGTGTTCGTGTATGCGATCACTCAGGTCACGGCATTGATGGCGGCCGACCCGGGCCCCCTGCGGCTGCTCGGCGGCATGGTGGTCCTGGCGCTGCTGTGGTGGTGCTGGTGCAGCTTCGCCTGGCTGGGCAATGTCGTGCGGGCCGACTCCGGAGCGATGTTCGGCGTGCTGGTCGCGGTGATGGCGGTGGTCCTGGCCGTCTCGCTGACCGTGCCCAAGGTCTACGCCGACGCGCCCGGAGGCCTGTCGGCGCCCCTCGTCTTCGTCCTCTGCTACGGCGCCGTCCGGATCCTGCACCTGATCACGTACTGGATCTCCGACCCGGCCGACCAGGCCCTGCACACCACGATCCGCCGCACCGCGCTGCTCTCGGTGGCACCGCCGTTCGTCCTGCTCCTCATCGGCAGCGCCTTCTCCGGCCTCACGGAGATCCTCATCTGGCTGGGCGCCGTACTCATCGACTACCTCGGCATCTACGTCACCGGCTCCTCGGGCTGGCGCGTCGCCTCACCGGGCCACTTCGCCGAACGCCACGGCCTGATCGTCATCATCGCGCTGGGCGAGTCGATCGTGGCGATCGGCGTCGGCGTCGGCGTCTACCCGGTCACGGCCCCGGTCCTGGCGGCGTCGACGGCCGGCCTGCTCGTCGTCGTGGGGCTGTGGCGCCTGTACTTCCGGCGCCTCGCCGAGCCCGCCGAACACCACCTGGCCGCCCTGGACGGCGACGACCGCACTCGCCTGGCCCGCGACGTCTACACCTTCCTCCACCTCCCCCTCGTCGCCGGCGTCGTGATCACGGCCCTCGGCATGAAGAAGGCCCTCCAACAGGTCGCCGACACCAAGGACTACGACCTCTCCGAGCCGCTGCACGGGGTGGTGGCGTGGGCGCTGACGGGGGGTGTGGGCGTCTTCCTGCTGGCGGCGGCGGTCATCTTGCTCCGCACGGGCGGAGGCCGATCCGTGCCCCTTCTGGTCGGTGGGCTGGTCCTGTTGTGTGCGGGGCCGGTGGTGGCGCTGGTGCCCGCGCTGGCGGCGGTCGCGGTGCTGGCGGCTGTGGTGCCGGGGGTGCTGGTGCTGCATGGGCGGGCGGCCGGTCGTACGGGAGAGGAGTGACTCCTCATACGCGGCGAGGCCCTGGCTCTCTGTCGGTGGTGCCGGCAGTTACCGCGAGCTGAGCGACTCTCTTCAGGACCGCTTGACGGCCGCTATGAGAGCCGCCAGCGCTGCGCGGCTCGTGTGGAGGACGATGTCCGGCTCGTCGCTCTCGCGGAGGTGGAGGGTGGTGTCGGGGGCGGTGGCGACGTAGACGCAGGCTGAAGCCTCCTGGCTGTACGACGACTTCTGCCAACGGAGTTCGTGCATGTGCGGGCTCCTCTACAGGTCCTTGATCAGGCGGGCGATGAAGCCGCGTGACGTCGCCGGGTCCAGAGCGGCGGCCGACATGCGGTCCAGTACGAGGCGGTAGCGCTCCAACTGGGCTGGTGAGTCGATGAGTTCACCACCGTGGTCGGTATCGATCTGAACTGTGTCGAGCTGGGGCACGGGGCCGTGGAAGTAGTCGAAGCCCTGGCCCGACGTGTGGAAGGGGCCTGCGTCGAAGGGCACCACCAGAAGTGTTAGGTGGTCCAGTTCGCTCATCTCGACGAGATGTGTCAACTGGCCGCAGGTCGTGGCCCGGTCGCCGAATCGCATGCGCAGGGCAGCCTCATGGATGGTCGCGGTGTACGGAGGCGGCTGCTCGCGGTGCAGTACCTCCTGGCGTTTCACCCTGTGCGACACCCGGTGTTCGACCTCATGCGGCTTGAGCGGAGGGACTGTCTGTGCGAACAGCGCCCGCGCGTGATCCGGAGTCTGGAGCAAGCCGGGGATGTTGATGACGTGAGCCACGCGGAGGGCGGTCGCGTGGTACTCCACTTCCGTCAGGTCCAGCATCCTGGGCGAGAGGATGTCTCGGTACTCCTCCCACCAGCCGCGCCGCCGCTCCCCGGTCATCGCGGCTAGGGCGTCTACGAGTTCACCATCCGTGCAGTCGTAGTGCCGAGCCAGCGTGCGTACGCGGTCGGCGCTCACTCCGTAACGTCCCGCTTCGATGTTGCTGATACGGGATTGGGTGGCGCCCACCAGCGCGGCGGCCTGTGTGGCGCTCAGATCGGTGCGCTCGCGCAGTCTGCGGAGCTCGGTACCGAGGCGGCGCCGACGGGCGGTCGGCAGAGGGCTCGGCTGGGGCATCGGCGGCTTCTCCTAGTCGTACGCATGCTTCAGAGGTCACCCACATGCGGGAATCAGAGACTGCATTCCCCGTCTTTCATGGAATGCAGTCCACGTTACGCCTACGGTGTTCCTCGGTCGCCCAACTGCCCCTCCCTATAGGCCGAAAGCCGTCGAGCAGTCCAAGTCCCCTCCCCGAAGGAGTCGTTCATGGCCACCGTATCGCCGTCACCGACCCCCGCCTGGTCCTACGCCCTGCACCTGCCCCATGACCCACGCGCTCCGCGCATCGCCCGCATGACCCTGCGGGCCGTGCTCCCGGCGTACGGGATGGGGGAGTTGCTCGACACCGCCGAGCTGTTGGCCTCCGAGCTGGTGACCAACGCGTACCAGCACACCAGAGGGCCCGCCGCCCTGCGGCTGCGCGGGCTTGACGGGCTGGACGGCGAGGTCCGGAGCGGCGTGCGGGTCACCGTGTGGGACACCGACCCGTACGTACCCTCACCGTTCGACAGGCCGCCCGTCCGTAGCGGTTCGCCGGGTGCCCTGGTGGGCCAGCCGGACGAGCGATCTCTCGGCGGGCGCGGGCTGCTTCTCGTGCGCGAGTGGGCCCACCGGTGGGGCGGGTGCCTGCTCGGTGACGGTCTGTCCGGGTGGGGCGGGAAGCTGCTCTGGTTCGAACTCCAGGCACCGCCGGTGGCGGACGCGAAGGCCGCGGCGTGACCGGCCGCCGGGCTCACGATGCCTCCGGCACGCTCAGGTACCTCGTACGGGTGCAGCAGGGCGCATGCCGGGCCGCGCGTCTCTCCTGGCGCTACCGTGAAGCCGTGACACGCCCTGTACCCAGCGGAGGACCGCGGTGACCACCATGATCGAGCGCCCGGCGGCCATAGAGGCATCCGGGTCCGGAGCCTTCGAGGACATGCTCCGGACCATCGAGGAACTGGACACACCTGACGGCTACAAGGCCGAGCTCATCCGGGGGAAGATCGTCGTGTCGCCGTGGTCGAAGCTGCGTTACAAGCGGGTCATGAAGTCCCTGCGGCGGCAGTTGGAGCCTTACGCGCCAGAAGGGCATGACGTCGACGTCGCGCCGTTCCTCTTCTCCATCCCAGGGACCGAGCGCGCCTTCGGTCCCGACCTGCACGTCGCCGACGAATCCGCCTTCGACGCCGACGGCCGTCACGCCGACGGCGCCGCCCTCTCCCTGGTCGCCGAGCTGACCTCCGACTCCACCAAGGACGTCGACTGGCTCGACAAGCTGGACGCCTACGGGCGCGTGGTCCCCGTGTATCTCCTGCTCGACATGAAGGTGCAGGAGATCAGTGCCTTCTGGGACCCGTCGCCGAGGGGCTACCGCTCCCGGACGAACGTGCCCTTCGGGCGGCCCCTCCACGTACCCGCACCCTTCGACTTCGAGCTGGACACCTCCGGGTTCGCCGTCCCCACCGAGAGTGCCGAGGACGGGGAGAGCGCCGAGGAGGCCGGAGAGACGAGCGAGGGACATGAGGCGACCGACTGAGCGGCCTGGCGGCCGCGAGCCGTGGCGCCGCCTCCCACCGCCCGAAAAGGCGCTCAGATATACCCAACGCCCGTGATCGCCATGCGCCACCCGGCCAGATTTTCTTACCTGACAGGCTGAAATTTTGTTGATCGTGGGTTAGGCAGTGGCCCGATCGCCCTACTCTTCTTAGGGTGAACCAACTGATGTCCCGAGAGTCCGAGGCCGATCTGCCCGGGGAAGCGTCGCTTCCCGGCACCCTGACGGATGCCCTGCGCACGGAACTCGTGGCCTTCCGCCGCGACCTTCACATGCACCCCGAGCTCGGCAACCAGGAGTTCCGTACGACCGCGGCGATCAAGGCCCGCCTGGAGAAGGCGGGGCTCGCGCCACGCGTGCTCGACGCCGGGACCGGACTCATGTGTGACATCGGCGACTGGGACGGCGGGCGGCCCATGCTCGCCCTGCGGGCCGACATCGACGCTCTGCCGATCCCCGACACGAAGGTCGACTGCGCCTACCGGTCCACCGTGCCCGACCGGGCGCACGCGTGCGGCCACGACGTGCACACCACCGTCGTCCTCGGCGCCGGCCTCGTCCTCGCCGAGCTGCACCGGCAGGGGCGGCTGCCCCGGCCCGTACGGCTGCTCTTCCAGCCGGCCGAGGAGGTGCTGCCCGGCGGCGCCGCCGACGCCATCGAGTCCGGTGTGCTGGAGGGCGTGGGGCGGATGATCGCCGTCCACTGCGACCCGAGGGTGGACGCCGGACGGATCGGGCTGCGCAACGGGCCCATCACCTCCGCCTGCGACCGGCTGGAGGTCGCGCTCGACGGCCCAGGCGGTCACACCGCCCGCCCCCACCTCACCACCGACCTCGTCACCGCCGTCGCCCGCGTCGCCGCCGACGTGCCCGCGGTGATCGCCCGCCGCGTCGACGCCCGCAGCGGCCTCGCCGTCACCTGGGGGCGCATCGAGTCCGGGCACGCCTGCAACGTGATCCCGCAGCACGCCGAGCTCTCCGGGACCGTTCGCTGCCTCGACCTCGAGGCCTGGCGGCAGGCGCCCGACCTGGTGCACGCCGCCATCGACGAGATCGCCACCCTCCACCGGGCCAAGTCCGTGATCAACTACGTCCGGGGCGTCCCGCCGGTCGTCAACGACCCGGTCGTCACCGAGCTGCTGCGGGACGCCATGACCTCGCGGTGCGGCGCGCAGTCCATCGAGAGCACCGACCAGAGCCTGGGCGGCGAGGACTTCTCCTGGTACCTGGAGCACGTCCCGGGTGCCATGGCCCGTCTCGGCGTCCGCCGGCCCGGCGACCGCCGGGTCCGCGACCTGCACCAGGGCGACTTCGACGCGGACGAGCACGCCATCACGGTCGGCGTGGAGCTGTTCACCGCGGCCGCCCTTCTCGACCCCGGGCGGTAGCGGGTAGCCGGGCCCGGAGGGGTGACCGGCCGTCGACCGGCGCCCGCCGTCACCCCTCCCGCCTTACGCCTCCCGCCGTCACCCACGGGTCGCGCCCGCGTACGCGGCGTGAGAGCGATTCGTGGGCGTTATGCCCTCATCGCACCATTCGAGACCGTGGTTCACCGGGACTTAACCGGCCATCGGCACGAATGGATAACGGCCACGCGGTACCCCGTTCCCTCGGCGGTCTACGCGCGTTAATGTGCGCCGAACACGGCACCCACGGCGGGAGCTGAACAAGCACCCACTGCGGGGCTTTGGAGAATGGGGAACTTCACGATGCGTCGGATATCCAAACTGACCCGCGTCGCGGTGGGGGTCGCGTCGCTGGCCCTCGCGGCCACTGCCTGTGGCGGTACGAGCAGCGAAGCCGGGAACGACGGCGGCGACAGCGGCGGGGCCAAGAAGGGTCTCGCCATCGCGTACGACGTCGGCGGCAAGGGCGACCAGTCCTTCAACGACGCCGCGTACTCCGGCCTGGAGAAGGCCAAGAAGGAGTTCGGCTACAAGACCGCCGACATCGAGCCCACCGAGGGCGAGACCGACGCCGACAAGGTGCAGCGCCTCACCTCCCTGGCCAAGCAGGGCTACAACCCCGTCATCGGTATCGGGTTCGCCTACGGGCCCGCGATGAAGGAGGTCGCCGCGAAGTTCCCGAAGGTCAGCTTCGGCATCGTCGACTCGGTCGTCGAGGGCGACAACGTGGCCTCCCTGGTCTTCGCCGAGAACGAGGCCTCGTACCTCGCCGGTGTCGCCGCCGCCAAGGCGACCAAGACGAACACCGTCGGTTTCGTCGGTGGCGTGGACGTCCCGCTGATCCACAAGTTCGAGGCCGGCTACAAGCAGGGCGTCCAGGACACCAACCCCAAGGTGAAGGTCCTGTCCCAGTACCTGACGCAGACCGCCGAGGAGGGCGGCTTCTCCAGCCCCGACAAGGGCAAGGCCGCCGCCGAGGCCCAGCTGGAGAAGAACGCCGACGTTCTCTACGCGGCCGCCGGCCTCTCCGGCCAGGGCGTGATCGAGGCCGCCGCCACCCAGAAGAAGTGGGCGATCGGCGTCGACTCCGACCAGTACAACCAGCAGGCCCTCGCCAAGTACAAGAACTACATCCTGACCTCGGCGCTCAAGGACGTCGGTGGCGCGGTGTACACGCTGGCCAAGTCCGTCAAGGACGGCAAGCCGCTGACCGGCACGCAGACCTTCGACCTGAAGGTGAACGGCGTCGGCCTGGCCGAGAGCAACCCCGAGCTCGCGAAGATCTCCGGCCTCACGGACGCCGTGGCCAAGGCCAAGAAGGCCATCGTCGACGGCACGATCAAGGTCAAGACCGAGTAACCGACGGTCAGCCGGAAGCGGGCGGGCGCCCTGGCGCTCGCCCGCTTCTCGTTCGGGGGGACGTGCCCCGTAAGGGGCGCGGGGAACTGCGCGACCAGCCACACACGGGCCCGCAGCCCCGGACGATGCGTCACCACCAACGGCGCGACCGGAGCCCGCGCCCCCAGCGGAGCGTCTCGGCCCCATAACAAGCCGTACCGCAGGGTTTCACCCGGAGGTCTACGCGCGTTACTCTGCGGCGGAACCACCACGCGCCGAAGCAGTGGAGCACGGAGCACGTTCCTTCCGGCGCTTGTACGACAGGAGCACTGACACATGCGCCGGGTTTCCCGCCTCACGGTCGCAGGCGCAGCGACCGCGTCCCTCGCCCTCGCCCTCTCCGCCTGTGGAGGCACCTCCACGGAGGCCTCCTCCCAGGACTCCAAGGGCAACAAGGGCCTCGCCATCGCCTACGACGTCGGAGGCAAGGGCGACCAGTCCTTCAACGACGCCGCCTTCGCGGGCCTGGAGAAGGCGAAGAAGGAGTTCGGCTACGAGACCACGGACGTCGAGCCCACCGAGGGCGAGACGGACGCGGACAAGACCCAGCGCCTGGTCTCGCTCGCCAAGCAGGGCTACAACCCGGTGATCGGCGTCGGCTACGCCTACGCGGCGGCCGTGAAGGAGGCCGCGGCGAAGTACCCGGACATCACGTTCGGCATCGTCGACGACTCCACCATCAAGGCGGAGAACGTCGCGGACCTGGTCTTCTCCGAGGAGCAGGCCTCGTACCTCGCCGGTGTCGCCGCCGCCAAGGCGACCAAGACGAACACCGTCGGTTTCGTCGGGGGCGTGGACATCCCGCTGATCCACAAGTTCGAGGCGGGTTTCAAGCAGGGCGTCGAGGACACCAACCCCAAGGCGAAGGTCCTCTCCCAGTACCTCACGCAGACCGCGGAGGAGGGTGGCTTCTCCAGCCCCGACAAGGGCAAGACGGCCGCCGAGAGCCAGATCGAGAAGAAGGCCGACGTCGTCTACCAGGCGGCCGGTCTGTCGGGCCAGGGCGTGATCGAGGCCGCCGCCGCCAACAAGGTGTGGGCGATCGGCGTCGACTCCGACCAGTACCAGCAGCAGGCCCTCGCGAAGTACAAGGACCACATCCTCACCTCGGCGACGAAGGACGTGGCCAAGGCGGTGTACAACCTTGCGAAGTCGGTCGAGGACGGCAAGCCGGAGACCGGTATCGTACGGGGCGATCTGAAGACCGGTGAGGTCGGCCTCGCGGACTCCAACCCCAAGTTCAAGGCCGATACCAAGCTCCAGGAAGCCATCGAAACGGCCAAGGAGAAGATCATCAGCGGCGAGATCAAGGTCAGGACCAGCTGACACAGCAGGACTTCGAGCAGCAGGCGACCCCGGAGGAAGTTCAGGCACGTCCCCACGCCGCCCGGCACGCACTCTCGCCGCACCGGCCAAAGGCCCAAGTAGCTCCGCTACGAGGACCTTCGCCCGGCACACCGAGAGCACGCACCGAGCGACGCGGGAACGCACCCGCTCTTCCTCCGGGGCCGCCAGTAACCGCGGGGTTACATCCGCTCAACGGGGTACGGGGAGTCTTCGCCCTGTACCCCGTTGTCGACGGTGCGTCACCTCGTTTCGTTGCCATAGGGGTGCTACACGCGTAGACGACCCCCTTCCACAGGAGAGTGCGCCATCAACGCGTCCAGCAGCCCTCCGGCCGGGGCGGCGGTCAACGGTCAGGTGACCGCCGTCGAACTCGCCGGGATCACCAAGCGATTCCCAGGCGTCGTGGCCAACCACGACATCCACCTCAGCGTCCGCAAGGGCACCGTGCACGCCCTCGTCGGCGAGAACGGCGCCGGCAAGTCGACGCTGATGAAGATCCTCTACGGCATGCAGAAGCCGGACGAGGGCACGATCGCGATCGACGGCGAGCAGGTGACCTTCAGCAGTCCCGCCGACGCCATCGTCCGCGGTATCGGCATGGTCCACCAGCACTTCATGCTCGCGGACAACCTCACGGTCCTCGAGAACGTGGTGCTGGGCAGCGAGAAGCTGTACGGCATCGGTGGCAAGGCGCGCCGCAAGATCAAGGAGATCTCCGAACGGTACGGCCTCGGGGTGCGCCCCGACGTCCTCGTCGAGGAGCTCGGTGTCGCCGCCCGTCAGCGCGTGGAGATCCTCAAGGTGCTCTACCGCGGCGCCCGCACCCTGATCCTGGACGAGCCGACCGCCGTGCTCGTGCCGCAGGAGGTCGACGCGCTCTTCGCGAACCTGCGGGAGCTGAAGTCCGAGGGCCTGTCCGTCATCTTCATCTCCCACAAGCTGGGCGAGGTGCTGTCGGTCGCCGACGAGATCACCGTCATACGCCGCGGCACGACCGTGGGCACGGCCGTCCCCGCCGAGACCACCCCGCGCCAGCTCGCCGAGCTGATGGTGGGCAGCGAGCTGCCGACCCCGGAGACCGCCGAGTCCACGGTCACCGACCGCCCGGTCCTCACCGTCAAGGACCTGCGCCTGGAGGCCCCCGGCGGCAAGGCCCTCCTCGACGACATCACCCTCACCATCCACGCGGGCGAGGTCCTGGGCCTGGCCGGCGTCGAGGGCAACGGCCAGACCGAGCTCGTCGACGCGCTCATCGGCCTCAAGTCGGCCGACTCGGGCACCATCACGCTGGCCGCGGAGGAGATCACCACCTGGACCACGCGCAGGCGCCGTGAGCAGGGCATCGGCTACATCCCCGAGGACCGCCACCGCCACGGCCTGCTCCTGGAGGCCCCTCTCTGGGAGAACCGCATCCTCGGCCACGTCACCGAGGCGCCCAACGCCAAGGGCTTCTGGCTGGACCCGAAGGCCGCCCAGGAGGACACGCGGCGAATCGTCAAGGAGTACGACGTCCGCACGCCCGGCATCGACGTCACCGCCGCCTCGCTCTCCGGCGGCAACCAGCAGAAGCTGATCGTCGGCCGCGAGATGAGCCACAAGCCGCGCTTCCTGATCGCCGCCCACCCCACGCGGGGTGTGGACGTCGGCGCGCAGGCCCAGATCTGGGACCAGATCCGCGAGGCGCGCCGCGAGGGCCTGGCCGTGCTGCTGATCTCCGCAGACCTGGACGAGCTGATCGGCCTGTCCGACACGCTCCGGGTGATCTACAACGGCAGGCTGGTCGCCGACGCCGACCCCGCCACGATCACCCCGGAGGAACTCGGCTCGGCCATGACGGGCGCGGCCACGGGCCACCTGGAGTCTCCGACTGAGGGCCCGGTGGAAACCTCGGTGGGCGCCCCGCTGGAGACTTCGGCAGACGGTTCACCGGACGGCCCCGCAGGGACCTCGGCAGATGTCCCCGCTGCGACCTCGGCGGACGGCCCGGCGGCGCCTCCGGCCGAACCCCGGGCCGAGAGCTCCGTGAAAGTGCCCTCCCAAGGCACGGCAAACACCCCATCCCAAGGTCCGGCGAAGACCCAGGCAGACGCGGACGGCCCGGAAGACGCGGACGCCCCGGAAGACGCAGACATCCCGGAAGACGCAGACGCGCCGGAAGACGAGGCCCGCTGATGAAGAAGTTCGACAAGGAGCGCGTGCTCCTCGCCGTGGCCGGACCGGTCATCGCGCTCGCCGTGGCCTTCGCGCTGTCCTCGGTGGTGCTGATCGCCTCGGGCAAGAGCCCGGTCGAGCCGTACACCCTGATGTTCGAGCAGGCCACGTACTCCGACATCCAGGTCCTGATCATCAACCAGGCCTCGATGTACTACATCGCGGCGCTCGCGGTGGCCATCGGCTTCCGGATGAACCTGTTCAACATCGGTGTCGACGGCCAGTACCAGCTCGCCGCCATGATCGCCGCGGTCGTGGGCGCCCATGTGAACCTCCCGGCGTTCCTCCAGATCCCGCTGCTGATCCTGACCGCGATGTTCACCGGCGCCTTCTGGTCCGGCATCGCCGGTGTCCTCAAGGTCACCCGCGGCGTCAGCGAGGTCGTCGCGACGATCATGCTCAACGCGATCGCGACCTCCGTGATCGCCTACCTGTGGCTGCCCAGCGTCTTCGGCGTCAAGGTCGGCAACAACAACACCACCGGCGAGATGCACAAGTCCGGCTGGGTCCCCGGCATCGACCTGGGCGCGGCCGGCGAGATCTACGGCATGGTGTTCCTCGCCGTCCTGCTCGGCGTCGTCTACTGGGTCGTCCTCAACCGCACCCGCTTCGGCTTCGACCTGCGCGCCTCGGGCGCCTCGGAGAGCGCCGCCGCGGCCAGCGGTGTCGACCCCAGGCGCATGGTGCTCACCGCCATGCTGATCTCCGGCGGTATGGCCGGTCTCGCGGGCCTGCCGATCCTGCTCGGCGACACGCACACCTACAGCCTGAACTTCCCCACCGGCATCGGCTTCCTCGGCATCGGCATCGCCCTGCTCGGCCGCAACAACCCGACCGGCATCGCCTTCGCGGCCCTGCTGTGGGCCTGGCTCGACAAGGCCTCGCCCGAGCTGGACTTCCACAACTACGACAAGGAAATCGCGGTCATCATGCAGGGCCTGATCGTGCTCGCGGTCGTCGTCTCGTACGAGGCCGTGCGCGAGTGGGGCCTGCGCCGCCAGCAGCGCCGCGTCGGCGCGGAGCTCGCCGCCGGTCTCGTCCTCGGCGCCACCGACAACACCGCCCAGAAGGCCCAGAAGGAGGTGGCTGGCCGATGACCACCGTGACCACCGCGACAGACGTCAACCAGCCCACGCTGCAGCCCGCCGCCCCGGCCGGCCGCAGGCTGTCGCTGCCCGTCCTGCTGATCATCATCGCCGGCGGCCTCGCGCTGACCTCGATCGTCCGCATCATCACCGGCGCCGACGGCATCACCAACGTCAGCCAGATGTCCACCGCGCTGGAGCTCGCCGTCCCGATCGGCCTGGCCGGTCTCGGCGGGCTGTGGGCCGAGCGGGCGGGCGTCGTCAACATCGGCCTCGAGGGCATGATGATCCTCGGCACCTGGTTCGGCGCCTGGGCCGGCTACCAGTGGGGCCCGTGGACCGGTGTCCTCGTCGGCATCATCGGCGGCGCGCTCGGCGGCCTCGTGCACGCGCTCGTCACCGTCACCTTCAACGTCAACCACATCGTCTCCGGTGTGGCCATCAACATCCTCGCCCTCGGCGCCACCCGCTACCTCGCCCCCCTCGCCTTCGAGGGCAAGCCCGGCGGCTCGGCCAAGCAGTCCCCACAGGTGGACTCCCTCGGAGACTTCACGGTGCCGGGGCTCTCGGACGCGCTCAGCGAGCTCAACCACAAGGGCTGGTTCCTCATCTCCGACATCGCCGGCCTGCTCGGCGGACTGGTCACCAACGTCTCCTGGCTGACCCTGATCGCCGTCGCCCTGATCCCCGGCAGCTGGTGGATCCTGTGGCGCACCGCCTTCGGCCTACGGCTGCGCTCCTGCGGTGAGAACCCGGTCGCCGCCGAGTCGCTCGGCGTCAACGTCTACAAGTACAAGTACCTCGCCGTGATCATCTCCGGCGGCCTGGCCGGCCTCGGCGGCGTCTTCCTGTCCATCGTGGCCAACCCCTTCTACCTGGAGGGCCAGACCAGCGGCCGCGGTTACATCGGTCTCGCCGCGATGATCTTCGGCAACTGGATGCCGGGCGGACTCGCCCTCGGCGCCGGCCTGTTCGGCTACACCGACAGCCTCAACCTGCGCGGCGGCTCCGAGAACGTCCACGCGCTGCTGCTGCTCGGCGCGCTCCTGCTGGTCATCGGCGCCGTCCTGCTGGCGCTGCGGAAGAGGTACACCACCTCCGCGGTCACCCTGCTCATCGGCGCGCTGGTGTTCACGTGGTACGCGACCACCAACGAGGTGCCGAACCAGGTCGTCTCCGCCACGCCGTACGTCATCACGCTGATCGTCCTCGCGCTCTCCGCCCAGCGGCTGCGTATGCCCAAGGCGGACGGCCTGCCGTACCGGAAGGGACAGGGCAAGTGACCTCGCCCGCCGGGGGCAACGGCGGCGAGGGCGTCGACTGGGACGAGCTGCGTACGGTCGCCCGGGACGCGATGTCCCGGGCGTACGCCCCGTACTCCGGCTACCCGGTCGGTGTCGCCGCCCTGGTCGACGACGGGCGGACCGTCTCGGGCTGCAACGTCGAGAACGCCTCGTACGGCCTCGGGCTGTGCGCCGAGTGCGGGCTGGTCTCGCAGCTGCAGAACACCGGCGGCGGCCGGCTGACGCACTTCACGTGCGTGGACGGCCAGGGCGAGATCCTCGTCCCCTGCGGCCGCTGCCGCCAGCTGCTGTACGAGTTCGGCGGCCCGGACCTGCTCCTGGAGACCCCGGAGGGCATCGTGCCGCTGTCCCAGATGCTGCCGCAGGCGTTCGGCCCCGGCCATCTCAGGAAGTAACACCCGTGCGGCCCCTCCTGACGACCGGTCGGAGGGGCCGCTCACTTCCGGAACCCCGGAAGTCACCCGGAAGTCACCTTCGGAACCTCGGAAGGAACCTCATGGCCATGGACGCCATCTCCGTCATCCGCACCAAGCGGGACCGCGGCGGGCTCAGCGACGAACAGATCGACTGGGTCATCGACGCGTACACCCGCGGGGAGGTCGCCGACGAGCAGATGTCCGCGCTCGCCATGGCCATCCTCCTCAACGGCATGGACCGCCGGGAGATCGCCCGATGGACGGCCGCGATGATCGCCTCCGGCGAGCGCATGGACTTCTCGTCCCTGGCCCGCCCGACCGCCGACAAGCACTCCACGGGTGGCGTCGGCGACAAGATCACGCTCCCGCTGGCCCCGCTGGTGGCGGCCTGCGGCGCGGCGGTCCCGCAGCTCTCGGGCCGGGGCCTCGGCCACACGGGCGGCACCCTCGACAAGCTGGAGTCGATCCCCGGCTGGCGCGCCCTGCTCTCGAACGAGGAGATGCTGTCCGTCCTGGACGGCGTGGGCGCGGTGATCTGCGCGGCGGGCGACGGCCTGGCTCCCGCGGACAAGAAGCTGTACGCACTGCGGGACGTCACGGGCACGGTCGAGGCGATCCCGCTCATCGCCTCCTCCATCATGTCGAAGAAGATCGCCGAGGGCACGGGCTCGCTGGTCCTGGACGTCAAGGTCGGCACGGGCGCCTTCATGAAGACGATCGAGGACGCACGCGAACTTGCCTCCACCATGGTCGGCCTGGGCACGGACCACGGCGTACGGACGGTCGCGCTGCTCACGGACATGTCCACCCCGCTCGGCCTGACCGCGGGCAACGCGCTGGAGGTCAGGGAGTCGGTGGAGGTCCTCGCGGGCGGCGGCCCGGCGGACGTCGTGGAACTGACTCTGGCCCTGGCCCGCGAGATGCTCGACGCGGCCGGGCTGAAGGACGCCGACCCGGCGAAGGCCCTGGC
Source organism: Streptomyces sp. NPDC046862 (assembly GCF_040704615.1). Lineage (NCBI taxonomy): Bacteria > Bacillati > Actinomycetota > Actinomycetes > Kitasatosporales > Streptomycetaceae > Streptomyces > Streptomyces sp. NPDC046862. The sequence goes on from NZ_JBEYXP010000001.1 coordinate 27,001, forward strand.
CGCCGGCTCGGCGATGGACGTGTGGCGCCGCATGATCGCGGCCCAGGGCGGCGACCCGGACGCCGCCCTGCCCACGTCCCGCGAGCAGCACGTGGTGAAGGCGAGTGCCTCCGGCGTCCTGACCCGCCTCGACGCGTACGACATCGGCATCGCCGCCTGGCGCCTCGGCGCGGGCCGCGCCCGCAAGGAGGACCCGGTCCAGGCGGCGGCGGGCGTCGAACTGCACGCCAAGCCGGGCGACGCGGTGACGGAGGGCCAGCCCCTGCTGACCCTGCACACGGACACGCCTGAGCGGTTCTCCTACGCGCTGGAGGCGGTGGAGGGTTCGTACGACATCGGGGCGCCCGGGACGGCGTACACGCCGTCGCCCGTCGTGCTGGAACGTATCGCCTGACCTGGTCTTTTCTCTTTCGGATGAACGGGATCGGTGGACCGCCACCGGTCCCGTTCGGCATGCTGGGATCGGTGACGACCGATAGGAGACCGCCAGTGCGACACGAAGTCGCTCCACCCAAGTGGATGGCCTGTACGAGGAAAGAAGGTCATGAGCAGGTCATCCCGGACCAGTGTCCAAGGTCCGTCCCCACTTCCGCATGCGTCGCTGGCAACGGCGGGGTGTGAAGCCGGAAGCGCAAGCCCAAGAGCGGCACGGCCATCGGGCCGCAACAGGCGAGGGGAAGGCCGGACGGGCTAATGCGAATGAACCCTTGACGAAATCTCGTAACTCCTGTGCCGCGTCGATGGTGAGCTGTCGGTGGCAGACAGGCCCTGGCGCGGAAGAGCGCGCGACGACCCCGGAGGATTGGCGCCGAAGGGGGAGGACACCGTCGGGCCCGGGATTAAGAGGGAGCCCACCCCGGTCGCATCTTGTGGGAGCGGAACGTGGAAACCCCGTTGGAGTCCGGGAGTTGATCCCGGTAAGCCGGAGGTAACGAAGGACCAAGCCTCCAGCGGGACAGGATGATCCGAGAAGCGAACGCCGATGGGGCGAAAGCCCAGAGGAAAAGGACGCGGATTCCTCAGCCGCCCTATAACTCGTCGGATACGGGGCCGATGCCCCGGCCCGAAAGGGAGCCCACGCGGATCAGGTAGGCCCGTGAAGAAGAACTGCGAAGAACCCCGAACCGAAGGGCAAGTTGGATGCCGAAGGCAGGTGTGGCAGTGGCCGCTGCGGCGGCGATGCCTCCCACGACGGCGAACGGACCGGAGGACCACGCCCAGACCTGGCACAGCATCGACTGGGCCAAGGCGGAGGCGTCGGTACGGCGGCTGAGGCAGCGCATCTTCACAGCCGCGCAGGAAGGGGACCTGAAAAAGGTCCGCAACTTGCAGAAGCTGATGCTGCGGTCCCACTCGAACACGCTCGTGAGCGTGAAGCGGGTAACGCAGCAGAGCACAGGCCGTCGGACAGCAGGGATCGACCAGGAGCGTGCGCTCACTCCGAGCGCGCGAGGGCGACTGGCCGCTGAGATCGCAGCGGAGCGCTCGCCTGGAAAGCCCCTGCCCGTCCGGCGCGTGTACATTCCCAAAGCCAACGGAAAGCAGCGACCCTTGGGTATTCCAGTGATCCGTGACCGGGTCCGCCAGGCCCGCGTCAAGAATGCACTGGAACCTGAGTGGGAAGCCCGGTTCGAGCAGCGAAGTTACGGCTTTCGCCCCGGCCGGGGCTGTCATGACGCGATCGGCGCCATCTTCAATATCGCAGGCCAAAGACGGGCCAAGCGGTTATGGGTGCTCGACGCTGATCTGACAGCGGCTTTCGACCGCATTTCGCACGACCACCTGATGGGCCTCATCGGTACCTTCCCTGCGCGGGAAGCGATCCGGGGGTGGCTCAAGGCGGGGGTGATGGATTGCGGACGATTCTCGCCCACCGATGAGGGGACTCCTCAGGGTGGTGTGATCAGCCCGCTGCTGCTCAACGTGGCCTTGCACGGCATGGAAACGGCGGCCGGGCACCTCACAGAGGGACGTTCCCACAAGTCTCGAAGAGATGCTCCGGTCCTGGTCCGGTACGCGGATGACTTCGCGGTGTTCTGTCACAGCGAAGACGAAGCCCGCCGAGTCAAGGAGCAGCTGGCTCGCTGGATGGCCCCGCGCGGGGTCGCCTTCAACGAGGAGAAGACATCGGTCCTCCACCTTGAAGAAGGATTCGACTTCCTCGGGTTCAACATCCGGAGATACAGCGGGACTCTGCTGATCAAGCCGAGCAAGGCGGCTGTGAAGAGGGTCCGGGAACGGCTCCGCAGTGAAGTGATCGGCCTGCGAGGGGCGAACGCTGGAGCCGTGGTGAGGAGGCTCAACCCGATCATCAAGGGGTGGGCCACCTACTACCGGACGGTGGTGTCCAAGGAGACCTTCAAGTCCCTGGACTTCTACGTGTGGACGCTCACGCAGAAGTGGGTCAAGCACTCCCACCCGAACAAGCCGAAGAGCTGGCGACTGGCCAAGCACTACGGCGTCTTCAACTCGACCCGGAAGGACCAGTGGGTCTTCGGTGACCGGGACACCGGCACCTACCTCTACAAGTTCAACTGGACCAGGATCGTCCGGCACGTGATCGTCAAGGAAGGCAACTCACCTGACGATCCATCGCTGGCCGAGTACCGGGCGAACCGCCGACGCAAAAGGATGCCCGGGACCGCCGACAGGTGGACCATCACCCTCGCATCCCGTCAGAAGGGGATCTGCCCGCTGTGTGAACAGCCCCTGATCCCCGATGCCGAGTACACACCGGACAACCCGCGCGAGTGGGCCGCCTGGTTCTCGGCATCGATGAAGCCGCTGCACAAGCACCACTTCATCTACCGGCGCGACGGCGGCTCGGACGAGCGGACGAATCTTCGCCTCGTACACGCCGACTGCCATCGCCAGCACCATGCCGGCGACCACAGAAGGGCCAAGCAAGATGACCGACCCGCGTGACTCCAGGGGCCCGCTTGAGCCGGATGCGGTGAACAGCCGCACGTCCGGTTCTGAGGGGGCCGGAGGGCGGCAACGCCCTCCGGCTACCCGACTGAGCGCACTCAGCGTCGAGCCCGGGTCCCCGAGGGGGACGGGCTGGGACGAGATCGTCCGTGTCTGGGAGGAGACGGACGCTCCCGAGGGCAGCAAGGTGGAGATCATTGAAGGGGTCGTCACCGTGCCACCTCCGCCCTCTGGAGACCACAACATCACGGCAGCCCTGCTTCAGCGGCGGCTGTACACCAGGCTCCCGGAGGAGTGGGAGATCTTCCAGACATTGGGCCTCGAGGTACCGGCAGTCCAGGACATCTTCATCCCCGATCTGGCAGTGCTCCCCATTGAGTCCGTACGAGGGCGTAAACGTGTGCCTGCGCAGGAGGCGGAGTTGGTCGTCGAAATCACGTCTGAGAACAACGCAAACCACGACCGCATCAAGAAGACCCATGGGTATGCGCAAGCCGGCGTGCCGCTCTACCTTCTCCTGGACCCCTGGCACTCTGGACGCCCCACCGCAACCTTGTACGGCGAGCCGAAGAACGGCACCTACCGTGTCCTCGCCTCAGTGGAGTACGGCGAGAAGCTGACGCTGCCGGATCCCTTCGGCCTCGACCTCGACACAAGTGTGTTGCCCCTCGGCTGAGCGATGGCTCCGCATCACCCCAACAACGCCGCCACCACCACCAACACCGGCACCGACAGCACGGTCGACAGCAGAATGGACTCCCGGGCCAGTACCTCACCCACGCGGTAGCGACTCGCATACGTGAAGAGGTTCTGCGCGGCCGGGAGCGCCGAAGTCACCACCACGTCGAGCAAGGGCGCCCCGCGCAGACCGAACACCCCGCTCGCCAGGGCCCAGGCCACCACCGGCTGGCCCACCGACTTCAAAGCGACCGAAAGAAAGACCGGGTGGCGGTCGGAGCCGCGGCCCGGCATCGTGCTGCCGCACAGGGAGATGCCGAAGGCGAGCAGGACCGCGGGCACCGACATGTTGCCGATCAGCGTCAACGGGTCCATGACCGGCCCCGGCACCGTCACGCCGGACGCCGAGACCACGACACCGGCCAGCGAGCCCACCGCGATCGGGTTGCGCAACGGCGTGATCAGCCGCCTCCACAGCGGGAGCTTCTCACCCGGGCCCGCGAGGTCCAGGATCGTCAGCGCGACCGGCGTCAGCGCGATCACCTGGAACAGCAGCACCGGCGCCACGAGCGAGGCGTCACCGAGCACGTAGACGGCGATCGGGATGCCCAGGTTGCCGGAGTTGACGTAACTGGAGCACAGCGCGCCGATCGTCGTCCGGCCGATGCCCCAGTGCCGTACGACACCGACCGCGACGAACACTCCGGCCGCCGCTGCCGTGCTCAGCGCCGTGACGAGCAGGCGGTTGGAGAAGATCACCGACAGGTCGGCCTCGGCCAGCGTCGTGAACAGCAGGGCCGGTGAGGCCACATGGAACGCGAGCTTGGTCAGCACCTCCCGTCCGTGCTCGCCGAGATAGCCGCGCCGTCCGATGACGAAGCCGACGCCGATGACGACGGCGATCACCGCGAACCCCGTCAGTACCCCCTGCACAGGGCCCCCTCGGCGCGGAGGCGGAGGAGACCGTCGGGTATCGCAGGCGGAGCAGATCCATGGGGCATACACCCAACCCTCCGGGGAAGGCGGGGTACCGGTCAATGTGATCCTTGCCGGACCGCGGGGCCCGCCAGCACGCGTCGGACGCCCACGGCCCTGGATCCCATCCATGATCCGTGACGAGACGCGATGAGTTACGAGCCCCAGGACGGTCTACCGAACGTGGATGCCACGACACCCCCCGTACTCGTGCTGCCGGGCCCCGTCACCAGGGACGAGATACCCCGGCTCTGCGCCGACGTACGCGCGCGGCTGACCGCCACAGGAGCGGGCGTCGTGGTGTGCGACGTCGCCGGGATCGGCCCTCCGGGGCTGGACGCCGTTGACCTGCTCGCCCGGCTTCAGCTCGCCGCCCGGCGCGCGGGGGGCCGCATCCGGCTGCGGGACCCCGACCCGGCGCTGCGCGCGCTACTCGGTCTTGTCGGCCTCGCCTTCGAGGTGGAGGGGCAGTCCGAAGAGCGGGAACCAGCGGGCGGTGTCGAGAAAGCAGTGGAACCCGGTGATCCGGCCCTCTGATATCTCCAGGACCTGGATCGCCCACGGGGAGAAGCCGCCCTTCTCCGGGTCCGGCTTGTACTGGGCGAAGCCCGGCAGGCCGTTCACCGCGACCGGCACCAGGTGGGAGCCCGCGCAGGCCGCGCCCAGCGTCGTCATGAAGCCCGTGATGTCGTCCGTGCCGCGCAGCCACAGGTCGAACGGCGGCATCGTCATGACCGCGTCCTCGTGCAGCAGGGCGGTCAGCGCCGCCATGTCGTACCCCTCGAAGGCCGCCACATAGCGGTCCAGGAGCTTTTGCTGCTCCTCGTCCAGCGGGTCGGAGACGGTGCCCGCCGCCTCCTGGCCGTTGCTCTCGGAGAGGGTCGCCCGTGCCCTCTGCAGCGCGCTGTTCACCGACGCCACCGAGGTGTCGAGCAGCTCGGCGACCTCGCTCGCCTTCCAGGCCAGCACCTCGCGCAGGATGAGCACGGCACGCTGCTTGGCGGGCAGCTTCTGCAGGGCCGCGACGAAGGCCAGCCGCACGGACTCCTTCGCCACCGCCGCCTCCGCCGGGTCGCTGCTGGTGGGCAGGACGCGGGCGTCCGGGACGGGCTCCAGCCACGTGTTGTCGGGGCGGGGGGAGAGCGCGGCCTGGGCCAGGGGGGTGGAGTCGCTGAGGTCCACGGGGCGTGCCCGCTTGTTCCCCGCCGTCAGCATGTCCAGGCACACGTTCGTCGCGATGCGGTACAGCCATGAGCGGAGCGAGGAGCGGCCCTCGAACTTCTCGTAGCTCCGCCAGGCGCGGACGAGGGTGTCCTGCACCGCGTCCTCGGCCTCGAAGGACGAGCCGAGCATCCGGTAGCAGTACCCGGTCAGCTCGACGCGGTGCTTCTCCAGTTGGACGTCGAGGTCTGTCGTTGTCGCCGTGCCGTTGCTCATGCCCACCCACCCCTGTGGCTGCTCCCTGGTGTGCTTCTTCGCACCCAGCACTTCGGAAGCTACCGCAGCCCACTGACAACGGCCCCCGGAGCGGATGAACCCGCAGGTTCGGGGGTGTCTGGGGTGGGTGGTTCAGCCCCTCCGGCGTTTGAGGAGCGGGGTCCGGGGCGGAGCCCCGGGGATGGGACGGGTAGGGGCGGCGGGGGCGAGAAAACCCCACGGAGCGAACCCCCGCGGAGCGAACCCCCGCGGAGCGAACCCCCGCGGAGCGAAACTCCGCGTGGACCCGCTCAGCGGCAGCTCAGCGCACCGCCACAGCCCCCCGCCGCGCCTCCACCCGCGCCGCACGCGACCCGGCCACCGTGATCGTCACGACACCCAGCACCGCCAGCAGTCCGACCCCCACGGTGCCGCTCCATCCCCCGGCGTGGAACGCCACCGCTCCGATCGTGCTCCCGGCACTGGACCCGACGTAGTAGGCGGACTGGTAGAGCGCGGAGGCCTGCGCCCGCCCGTGCTTGGCGGTGTGGCTCACGGCGGAGGACGCCGCCGCGTGCCCCGCGAAGAAGCCGCCGGTGATCAGGACCAGCCCGAGCAGCACCAGCGGCAGCGCGTCGGCCAGGGACAGCAGCAGCCCGGAGGCCGTCGTCCCGCCCGCCAGGTACAGCGTCCCGCGCCGTCCCAGCCGCGCCACCAGCTTCCCGGCCGTCGACGCCGACACCGTACCCACCAGGTACACCAGGAAGATCGAGCCCACGATGCCCTGCGGCAGCGAGAAGGGAGCGTCGGTCAGGCGGTAACCGATCACCGTGTAGACCCCGCCGAACACCGTCATGAACAGCGCGCCGATCGCGTACAGCCTGCGCAGCAGCGGGTTCGAGAGGTGGTCACGCACCGTACGGGCCAGCACCCGCGGCCGCAGCGAACCCGGAGTGAAGTGCCGCGGCGCCGGCAGGAGCAGCCGGAAGGCCACCGCGCACGCCACCGCGACGGCACCGATCGCGCCGACCGCGGCCCGCCAGCCCCACTCCTGCGCGACCCAGCCGGTGATGACCCGGCCGCTCATGCCGCCGACGCTGTTGCCGGCGACGAACAGTCCGATCGCGGTGATGAGGGCCTTCGGACGGACCTCCTCGGCCAGGTACGCCGTCGCCGACGCCGGCAGCCCGGCGAGCGCCGCGCCCTGCACCGCCCGCAGCGCCACCAGGGTGCCCAGGTTCGGTGCGAACGGCACGAGCAGTCCGACGGACACCGCGACCGCCAGCGACGCCGTCATCACCGCACGCCGCCCGAACCGCTCCGACAGCGCGCTCATCGGGAGCACGAACAGCGCCAGCGCCCCCGTGGCCGCCGACACCGTCCAGCTCGCCGCGCTCGAGGTCACCCCGAAGTCGCCGGAGACCAGCGGCAGGAGCGCCTGCGTGGAGTAGAGCAGGGCGAAGGTCGCGACACCCGCGAGGAACAACGCCAGGCTCATCCGGCGGTAGCCGGGCCCACCCGGGGTCATACGGGAGTCGGAAGCGGACGCAGCAGAAGCGGATGCTGCTGCAGAAGCGGACGAAGCCGAAGCGGGCGAAGCCGACGCGACACGAGCGGAAGCAGGCGTGGACGCGGACGCGGTCGATACGGCGTCCACGGTGGTGGACGCCTCGGTACTGACGGAAGGCATGCCTCGAACGTACGGACCCATCACTCATCCGTCCAATGCATGGAACCCTCATAATCGTTCCCATGGTGCATCAGCAGAGGTCAGAAGCCCACCTGTCACCGTCCAGTGACACAGAAGACATCGTCGCGGTGCTCGCCCCGCGCCTCGCGTACTTCGCCGGGGTCGCCCGCACCGAGCACGTCACCCGGGCCGCGCAGGAGATGCAGGTCCCGCAGTCGACGCTGTCCCGCGCCATGGTCCGGCTGGAGCAGGACCTGGGCGTCGACCTGTTCGCCCGCCGGGGACGCACGGTGTCCCTGACCCTCGCCGGACGTACCTTCCTCGGTTCCGTCGAGCGCGCGCTCGCCGAGATCGAACGCGCCGCCGACGAGGTGCGCGCCGACGCCGACCCCGCCACCGGCAAGGTCGCCTTCGGCTTCCTGCACACCATGGGCTCGGAGACGGTCCCCGCACTCATCCGCGCCTTCCGCGCGGACCACCCGCGCGTCCGCTTCAGCCTCGTCCAGAACTACGGCGAGGCCATGATCGAACGGCTGCGGGCCGGAGAGCTGGACCTGTGCCTGACGTCGCCCGTCCCGGACGCCCCCGACCTCGTCGCCCGCCGCCTCGACGAACAGAAGCTGCGCCTCGTCGTCCCGGCCGACCACCGCCTCGCCTCCCGCAAGCGCGTCCGCCTCGCCGAGGCCGCCGACGAGACCTTCGTGACCCTCGAACCCGGCTACGGCATGCGCCGCATCACCGACGACCTGTGCCGTCAGGCGGGCTTCAAGCCCCGCATCGCCTTCGAGGGAGAGGAGGCAGAGACCCTGCGTGGCCTGGTCGCCGCAGGCCTCGGCGTCGCCCTGCTGCCCCCACCGGCCGTACCCCGCCCGGGAGTGTCCGAACTGACGGTCACGGCCCCTCGCGCAGCCCGCGAAATCGGCGTCGCGTGGCTCGCGGGCCACCCGGACACCCCTCCGGTGGCGGCCTTCAAGAGGTTCCTGCTATCGCGAAGGGGCCGGCTCCTACCGGACTGAGGGCGCGCCCACGTATCCAAGGGCGTGAGGAACTGCTCCAGGGGCGCGAGGAACTGCGCGAGCAACCACAACCAACCGGCAGCCGCGCAAACAACCTCAGCCACCCCTCCCGGAGCGAGCCCGCCCAAAGCCGGAGGCCAACGGCATACGAAGCCCCAACGGCGGCGGAGCCGCCAGCGCGTCCTCCACAGGGCGGGCGAACACCCGCCCGAACAACGTGCCCATCACGAAGTCCTCCGCCAGCGCGTGCACCTCCTCCCGGTGCTGGTGCAACCCGTGCCCGTCGGAGTGCACCTCGAACCGGCAGATGTCCCGGTTGGCCTTCTTCGCCCGCGCCGCGAGCCGGAAGGACAGCTCCGGGTCCGTACGGTGGTCGTTGGTGCCGTGCACGATCATGACCCGCCGGCCGACTAGTTGTTTCACCGGTTCGGGCGGCGCGGCCACGTCGTCCTCGGGGAGCCAGGGGGCGATCGCGAGGACCGAGTTGACGGCCGTGTGCCCGCCCGCGTGCAGTGCGGCCCGCCCGCCCATGTCCACTCCGGCCAGACAGACCGGGACGTCCCCGTAGCGCCGTACGACCTCGTCGGCGGCCCAGGAGGCGTCGTGCGCCAGATGTGCCTCACTGCCGTTCCAGCCGCGGTAGCGGTAGTGCACCACGTGGGCGACCAGGCCCTCGTCGCGCCCGGCGCGGGCCAGCCGGCGGCCGAGGGCGCGTACGGAGGCAGCCGCCATCATCGGCGAGGGCCTGCGCTCCGAGATCTCGTCGCCACCCGGGAGGAGCAGCACGACCCCGCTCACGGCCGGCGGCTCCGGCCCCAGGACCCGCCCAAGTCTGGGGCCGCGCAACGGCGTTGCTTGCTGTGCCATGACAGAACAGTGTCAGAAGTAACGGTGTACGCCACCTGTCCGCACGGTCACCGTTGGGTATCGGCAGATCTTCTTCACAGGAGATCTACGCGCGTAGGCGTTACAGTGCGGAGATGACGAGCCAGACTGCCCAAACCGGTACCACCCCGACCTCGGACCAGATCCGCCGGGCGCCGAAGGTGCTGCTGCACGACCACCTCGACGGCGGGCTGCGCCCCGGCACGATCGTCGACCTCGCCAACGCCACTGGCTACAAGGGACTCCCCGAGACCGACCCCGACAAGCTCGGCGTCTGGTTCCGCGAGGCCGCCGACTCCGGCTCCCTGGGGCGGTACCTGGAGACCTTCGCCCACACCTGTGCCGTCATGCAGACCCGTGAGGCGCTCGTCCGCGTCGCCGCCGAGTGCGCAGAGGACCTCGCCGAGGACGGCGTCGTCTACGCCGAGGTGCGCTACGCCCCCGAGCAGCACCTGGAGTCCGGGCTCAGCCTCGAAGAGGTCGTCGAGGCCGTCAACGAGGGCTTCCGTGAGGGGGAGCGGCGGGCGAAGGAGAACGGTCACCGCATCCGCGTCGGCGCCCTGCTCACCGCGATGCGGCACGCGGCCCGCGCCCTGGAGATCGCCGAACTCGCCAACCGCTACCGCGACCTGGGCGTCGTCGGATTCGACATCGCGGGCGCCGAGGCCGGCTACCCGCCCACCCGTCACCTCGACGCCTTCGAGTACCTCAAGCGCGAGAACAACCACTTCACCATCCACGCCGGCGAGGCCTTCGGGCTGCCCTCCATCTGGCAGGCGCTCCAGTGGTGCGGTGCCGACCGGCTCGGCCACGGTGTACGGATCATCGACGACATCCAGGTGCACGAGGACGGCTCGGTGAAGCTCGGCCGCCTCGCCTCGTACGTCCGCGACAAGCGCATCCCCCTGGAGCTGTGCCCGAGCTCCAACCTCCAGACGGGCGCCGCCGACTCGTACGCCGAGCACCCCATCGGGCTGCTGCGCAGCCTGCACTTCCGGGCGACCGTGAACACGGACAACCGCCTGATGTCCGGCACCAGCATGAGCCAGGAATTCGAGCACCTTGTCGACGCTTTCGGCTACACGCTCGACGACATGCAGTGGTTCTCGGTCAATGCGATGAAGTCGGCATTCATTCCTTTCGATGAACGGCTGGCGATGATCAATGACGTGATCAAGCCCGGATATGCCGAGCTGAAGTCCGAATGGTTGTTCCGGCAGACCGCCTCGACCAGCGGTTCTGTGGTGAACGAGGGCTGAAGGAAGGTTTCGGAAAGCGGTCGGGGCGCGATGCTCCGGCCGCTTTTCCATGTTTGCCTCGCCCGGGGCATCGGTGTTTACGTTTCGGGACCGCTCACATCCCCGTACTCACGCATTCAAGGACGCATCAAACATGAAGCAGTCTGCTGCCAAGACCCTCGGAGTCGCCGCCCTCGGTGCCGCCATCGCCGCCGCGGGCGCGGGTGCCGCGAACGCCGCCCCGGCCGCGCCGGACGCCAGCCGGGCGCTGGGGAACGTCACCAAGACGCTGCCGGGTGCCGGTGGGGCGCTCACCCAGGGGCAGTCCGCCCTCGGCGCCGGCCTGGAGTCCGCGCAGCCCACCACCGACAAGGTGCTCACCGGCGGTCCGACCAACCCCGCCGCCGGGCTGCTCGGAGGGCTGCCGCTGCAGGGCCTGTCCGGCAAGGCCAAGGGCAAGGGCAAGTAACGCACTCTCGGCTTTCGTGCGGACGCGTGTGGGGCGCACCCTCGGTGGGTGCGCCCCTTGTCGTGCCGGTCACCGGGCGGTGCCGGTCACCAGGCCGTGCGGGCCTTGTCCTCCGAGGGCAGCAGGATCCACAGCGCTATGTAGAGCAGGAACTGCGGGCCAGGGAGCAGACACGACAGCAGGAAGATCACGCGCATCGTGGTCGCGGAGGTGCCGAAGCGCCGTGCCAGCGCTGCGCACACTCCGCCAATCATCCGGCCGTCGGTGGGGCGGGCAAGGCGGCTCATGAGGGCTCCTTCGTCAACCGTGGACCGGGCCTCCCCGGTGGCGGCCCCGTCGTCCTGACACCCTCAACGCTACGGTGACGAAGCGGACGAAGCGTCACTCTAAGGAGCTATTCCGACCCTGGGAATCGTCGGGGTGCGCCCCTGAGGCGCTTCCTCCCTGGGGAGGGCGGCCCGGTGCCTGGTCTCGGCCCTGCGGCGCAGCCGGGCCCGTACGACGGGGACCACCGCGAGGTGGACGAGGGCCACACCGAGCGTGTTCAGCAGGATCGAGTCGATGTCGACGACCTGGCCGGGCACCCCGGTCTGGAGCAGTTCGATGCCCAACGAGAGCAGGGTTCCGGCGGCCACCGTACGGGCCAGCGAGGCGAGTGGGGAGACGGTGAGCCTGCCGTCCGCCATCGGCAGCAGGACACCCAGGGGCGCGAGGAGGGCGAGCCCCTCGCCGATACGGCGGGCCGCCTCCTGCCATCCCAGCGCCAGATCCGCTCTGATCCCCGCGAACGGCCGCAGGTTGGCGGCGCTCACCCAGGGGACGTCCAGCGGGCGCAGCGTGACCCAGGCGACGAGCGCGAGGTGTGCGACGAGGAGGACACCTCCCGCCACACGGACCCGGATCCCGGCGCTGCCGCCGTTCGAACCTTGACGCTGCACGCACCCCAAGACGCGCCTCCCGGCTCGATCGGTTCCGCGAAGGTGCCTCGGCCGGCTCGGGCAGGTGAGGGATGCGCCACATGTGGCGCCATACGTAGCGCCATACGTAGCGCCATACGTAGGGCCGGGCACCCCTGTGAGGGCCCCTTCAGGAGGTCCCGGCCTGCGACGACGGTGGCTTCTCGGCGCCCGGGTTCGAGCGGACCTCCGTCGTGCACTCGTAGCGTCGGAGCGGCTCGGTGCCGGGAGGGCCGCCGAGGACCACCGAGCCGTCACCCTCGGCCGCCGCCGAGTCGGCGAAGGTGCAGACGATCTGGGCGAGGGCGTACGCCGTGAGCTGCTCGGGGACCGTGGACAGCCGCAGTGCGTCCTCGGGGTCGCCCGGCCGTGGACCGCTCACCCGCAGACCGGTCTGGACGTCCGTGTCGTACCCGGCCTGGTCCTCGGCCGCGGACGGCTGCTCGGAGAGCTCGTCGAGGAGTCCCTGCGCCACGAGGACGCGCCGCTGGGCGTCGGGGGTGCCGTCGGGGAGGTTCACGGAACGGCCGACCGCGACCAGCTGCTTGGAACAGAGCAGGAAGACCTGCACCGGGATGCCGGGCGAGGTCTGCGGGGCGATGTCCGAGCCCGCCGACGTGCACGGCACCCGTGAGGGAGCCGGCCCGAAGTCCGTCGGCACCTGCGTGGACCGGATCCCGCACCCCGTGAGCACGGCCGCCAGCGTCCCGGCCACGAGCCACGGCCGGACCGCCCTCCGGAGCCTGCCGGTGGGCCTGCGGTCGGCCTCCCGGAGACCCCTGGTCGACCAGAGGCGGCGCCCGACTATTCGCGCTGTCATCCGCCGTTCCCCTCCGTGGTGCTCGGCTGGTGCTCGGTGATCAGGGGGGAGGCGTCCCGGGGGAGCCGGAGAGTGAAGACGGCGCCGCCCTTGGGGGAGTTCGCCGCGGTGATCTCCCCGCCGTGGATGTGGGCGTTCTCCATGGCGATGGACAGGCCCAGGCCGCTGCCCTCGGAGCGGGGGCGGGAGGCGCTGGCCTTGTAGAAGCGGTCGAAGACATGGGGCAGGACGTCCTCGGGGATGCCCGGGCCGTGGTCCGTGACGGCGATGACCAGGTCGTCGCCCTCCTCACGGACCGAGACCCGTACCGGCGAGCCGCCGTGCTTGAGCGCGTTGCCGATCAGGTTGGCGAGGATCACGTCCAGGCGGCGCGGGTCGAGGCGGATGATGATGCCGCGCTCGGCGTCCAGGTCCACCGCGTCCAGCCAGGCGCGCGCGTCTATGCAGGCGGTGATCTGGTCGGCGATGTCCACTTCGTCCAGCACCAGCCTGGCAGTGCCCGCGTCGAAGCGGGTCACCTCCATGAGGTTCTCGACCAGGTCGTTCAGACGGCGGGTCTCGCTGACCACGAGGCGGACGGCCGGCTCGATCATCGGGTCGACGCTGCCCGTCTCCGCGTCCAGCTCCTCCTCCAGCACCTCCGTCACGGCGGTGATCGCCGTCAGGGGCGTGCGCAGCTCGTGGGACATGTCCGCCACGAAGCGACGGGACGCCTCCTCGCGGGCGCTCATGTCGGCGACCTGCTTCTCCAGGGACTCCGCCGCGCTGTTGAAGGTCCGGGAGAGGTCTGCCAGCTCGTCCGTTCCGGAGACGCGGAGCCGGGTGTCGAGCTTGCCCTCGCCGAGGCGGTGGGCCGCCACACCCAGGCGCTGCACCGGCTTCAGCACGGTCGTCGCGGCGGCCTGTGCGAGCAGCGCCGAGCCGATCAGGGCGAGGCCCGTGGCGATGCCCAGCGACCAGGCGAGCGAGTTGAGGTCCTTGGCCTCCGGCTCCAGCGACTTGAGCATGTAGCCGGTGGGGCCGCCGCCGATCACCTGGGCACCGCCCACCAGGTACGGCGTGTCGCCGTCGATGACCCGCTGCCAGTACAGGTGGTACTCGTTCTTGTCGCCGGCGGAGTTCTCCTGCTTCTTGGCGACCGCCTCCCGCAGCGACTCGGGCACGTCCCTCAGCGTGAAGTCGTCCAGTGCCGACTTGCCCGAACTGCCCTGCACGGTCCCGCCGCTCGCGCCCTCAGCGATCAGCAGCACGCTGAACCGCTGCCCGCCGTCGCCCATCTGCCGCGCCGCGTAGGCCAGTTGCCCCTGCGTGGGATGCACGGGCAGTGTGCTGGCGTGGCTCTGCATCTCGCGCTCGAAGTCGTCCAGCGCCGCGTCCTGCGCGCGCGTCAGCACGGCCTCGCGGTTGAGCCAGTACGCGATGCCGGACGCCGACACCGCGGCCGTGAGTGCCACGAGTCCGAACACGACGACCAGCCGCAACCGCAGGCTGGTGAAGCGCAGACCCGACGAAACCGCCTTACGGGCCCCGGACCAGCCGCGGACCCTCCCTTGCCGATCACTCACGAAGGCGTGTCCAGCCGGTAGCCGACGCCGCGGACGGTACGGATCAGGGTCGGCGACGACGGTACGTCCTCGACCTTGGCGCGCAGCCGCTGCACGCACGCGTCGACGAGCCGCGAGTCACCGAGGTAGTCGTGCTCCCAGACCAGGCGCAGCAGCTGCTGGCGGGACAGCGCCTGCCCGGGCCGCCGGCTGAGCTCCAGCAGGAGCCGCAGCTCGGTGGGGGTGAGCTGGAGGTCCTCGCCGTTCTTGGTCACCGTCATCGCGGCCCGGTCGATGACCAGGCTGCCGAACGTCGCCGCGTCGTTGGCCTCGCGCTCGCCGCGCCGCAGCACGGCCCGGATGCGGGCGTCCAGCACCCGTCCCTGCACGGGCTTGACCACGTAGTCGTCGGCGCCGGACTCCAGCCCGACCACGACGTCGATGTCGTCGCTGCGCGCCGTCAGCAGGATGATCGGCAACTGGTCGGTGCGCCGGATCCGACGGCACACCTCGAAGCCGTCGATGCCGGGCAGCATCACATCCAGAACGATCAGGTCGGGCCGCTGTTCGCGCAGCAGCTTGAGACCATCCTCGCCGCTCGCGGCGGTGGCGACACGGTGCCCCTGGCGCGTCAGTGAGAGCTCCAGGGCCGTGCGGATGGCGTCGTCGTCCTCGATCAGCAACAGGGAAGGCACGGGCACATTCTGGCCCATGGCACGGTCGTCTTTCGACTGTTGGCCGGGTCCTGCCCGTCACCCGCACATGATCCCTTCGTCGTCCCTCCGTCTGCGTAGCCGTACGGCTCTTCTCTGTGATCCGGCTGCGATCCGGCTGTGCTCCGAGTGAGGAAGACCCCCTGTGACAGGTCTGTGACAGTCGGCGGACACGGCCATGAAGTGGGCTCGGCAAGCTTTTCGGCACAGGCAAGGAGGCACCGTCCCGGGGGAAACGAGAGGGCGGGGCCGACGAGCCACAGAGAAACAGAGAACCGGAACTCCACGACGGGGGGCGCGAGATGAACACGCTGCAGAGCACCAGCACTAGCGCAGTTGTCACGCGTCTTCACGACGTGACCCGGAGCACGGAGAAGGCCGGTGCCGTGACCGGACGGGGGTGCGCTCGCGGCACCGGGCGTCAGCACACCGTGTACATGACGGTGGTTGACGCCCGCGTGGGGGGGACTCACGGGGGAACGGGGGCGGGAGCTCACGGGGGAACCGCGTACGGGGAGGTCACGGGGGAGCGTCGTTCGGTGTCGGAGGCGGAGTTCACCGCCTACGTCCAGGAGCGCCGCGCCTCCCTGTACGCAACCGCCTACCACCTGACCGGCGACCGCTTCGAGGCCGAGGACCTGCTCCAGAGCGCCCTCTTCTCGACGTACAGGGCGTGGGACCGGATCAGCGACAAGGCCGCGGTCGGGGGCTACCTCCGCCGCACCATGACCAACCTGCACATCAGCGCGTGGCGCCGCCGCAAGCTGAACGAGTACCCGACCGAGGAACTGCCGGAGACGCCCGGCGACACGGACGCGATGCGCGGCACCGAACTGCGCGCGGTCCTGTGGCAGGCGCTCGCCCGGCTCCCCGAGCTCCAGCGCACCATGCTGGTCCTTCGCTACTACGAGGGCCGCACGGACCCGGAGATCGCGGAGATCCTCGACATCAGTGTCGGCACGGTGAAGTCCAGCATCTGGCGGTCGCTCCGGCGGCTGCGCGAGGACGAGGTCCTCAGCTTCGGCCGTGACGAGGAGGAGTCCTTCGGCGAGCTCGTCGCCTGAAGGTCCGGGGGAAACGAGTAACGGGGGGCGGTGGCGCTGGGGAGCGCCGCCGCACTACCTGGGGGACAACGGGGGAACGGGGTTCGCCAGGCAACGGGGGACACGGGGGACACGGGGAAAACGGGAAACAACGCCCGGGGGAATCAGGGGAACACGGGGGAACACGGGGAACGGGGAATCACGGGGAGCACAAGAGGAGCGGGACTGGAGGGCCGGGGGGCCCGTCCAGTCCCGCTTTTCGTGTGCGCCCGTTTTTCGTGTGCGTGGGCCCTGGTCTCCTACGCGGCCGTACGGGCCTGTACGCCCCGCCCCGCGCTCGCTTCCGCCAGTCGACCGAGGGCCTCGTCCCGGTCGCAGGGATGCGCGCCCAGGGCCGTCTGGTGGGCCACGATCGAACGCTCCAGGCGCATCAGGCGCCAGCCGCGGCGCAGCAGGAAGGGCACCGACTTGCGGCCTTCCTTCAGGTCGCGCAGGAAGCGGCGGCGGAACGTGGTGACCGGGCCGCGGGTGAGACAGATGGCGTCGGCCAGGAGTCCCAGTGCGCGACAGCGGGAGACGATCTCCGCGGCGAAGATGCCCTCCGCGATGAACACCGGCGCCGGGCCGACGGAAAGGGCCTCCGTGCCGGTGCGGGCGCTCAGCGAGATGTCGTACGCCGGGACGGTCGTCGATCCCGTGCGGCACAGCTCCTCGATCGCCGCCACCGCGTCGTCCGCGCTCCAGGACAGCGGATGGTCCCAGTCGATGTCCGAACTGCCCTCCACCTGCGGCAGCGTCGGGTCGTCGCCCTCCTTGTAGAAGTCGTCCAGCCGGAGCACGGACAGGCCGGAACGGGCGGCGAGAAGGGACTTGCCGGACCCTGACGGGCCGGACAGCAGGACGACCCTGGTCGGTATCGGAGGATGCGAACTCACGAGAGTCCAGTGTGAGGCATCGCGCGGCTCCCGCCGAGACAGCGGGTCGTCGGTGGAGCGCACATCACATCTCAACTACCCTTCGTGTCCGTACCATTACCCAGCGCAAGTGAAGGTGGCACCAGCCATGGCACGACATTCGGCCCCCCGCCCCTCGACCACCCGGCGCGCGGTGCTGGCCCTCACGACCGCGTCGGTCGCCCTCGGCGCGGGCGCCGGCGCCACCGCCGCGGACGCCGAACCCGTCGTGGAGGCGGCGCGCGCCGTGCCCGACGGCCGCCCCGGCGAGATCGACCCGAAGGCCGCGTCCCAGGCCGCGACCGGTACGGTCCGGCACATCACCGGCCCGGCCGAGGACCTCAAGCCCAACCCGCTGTCGGGCACGGGCGTCGACCCGCTCGACAACGGCGCCGAAACCCAGGTCGCCGACTTCAGGCAGGTGACGACACGTGAGGTGACGAGGCCGGTGGCGCAGTCCTCGTCCGTGGGCGGCATTCCGCTGCTGGGGCAGATCCCGGGCCTGCTGCACGGGTGAGAGGCCGACGGTCGCTCCGGGGCGGGGGCACCGCAGGGTGCCCCCGCCCGCGCCCCTATGGGCCCGTTGTGGGCTCAGTACGACGAACCGGACGCGCCCAGTGAGCCCGTCGGGTGCCAGACGGTCTTCGTCTCCAGGAACGCGGTCATGCGCTCGATGCCCGGAGTCGCCGACCAGTCGGAGTTTTCCACAGCCTGTGGACGGAGGACCCGCTTCAGGTTGTCGGCCGCCGCGATCTCCAACTCCTTCGCGAGGACGTCGTCGGCGCCCGCGAGATCGATCGCGTTGACGTCCTGGTGGGCCGCGAGGGGGGCCGCGATCTCCGCCGTACGGCCCGACAGCACGTTGACGACACCGCCCGGTACGTCGGAGGTGGCCAGCACCTCGCCCAGGGACAGGGCGGGCAGCGGGTACGTCTCGGAGGCCACGACGATCGCCGTGTTGCCGGTCGCGACCACCGGGGCGATGACGGACACCAGGCCCAGGAAGGACGACTCCCGCGGGGCGAGGACCGCGACCACACCGGTCGGCTCGGGGGAGGAGAGGTTGAAGAACGGACCCGCGACCGGGTTGCCGCCGCCGACCACCTGGGCGATCTTGTCGGTCCAGCCCGCGTACCAGACCCAGCGGTCGATCGCCGCGTCCACCTGCGCCGCCGCCTTCGCCTTCGACAGGCCCTCCGCGTCGGCGACCTCGTGGACGAACTGCGCCTTGCGGCCCTCCAGCATCTCCGCCACGCGGTACAGGACCTGGCCGCGGTTGTACGCCGTCGCGCCCGACCAGGCGCCGAACGCCTTGCGGGCCGCGACGACCGCGTCACGGGCGTCCTTGCGGGAGGAAAGGGGCGCGTTCGCCAGCCAGTTGCCCTTCGAGTCCGTCACCTCGTACACCCGGCCGCTCTCGGAACGCGGGAACTTCCCGCCGACGTACAGCTTGTAGGTCTTGAAGACGCTCAGACGCTGCGGCTCCGCCTTCTCCGTCTTCTCCGCCTTCGTCGTCTTCTCGGACTTGTCAGACATCGAGGTACGCCTCCAGGCCGTGGCGGCCGCCCTCGCGGCCGAAGCCCGACTCCTTGTAGCCGCCGAACGGCGAGGTCGGGTCGAACTTGTTGAACGTGTTGGACCAGACGACACCCGCCCGGAGCTTGTTCGCGACCGCCAGGATGCGGGAACCCTTCTCCGTCCAGATGCCGGCGGACAGGCCGTACGGAGTGTTGTTGGCCTTGGCGACCGCCTCGTCCGGAGTGCGGAAGGTCAGGACCGACAGCACCGGGCCGAAGATCTCGTCGCGGGCGACGGTGTGCGCCTGCGTGACGTTCGTGAAGAGCGTCGGGGCGAACCAGTAGCCGGAGGACGGGAGTTCGCAGGCCGGGGACCAGCGCTCGGCGCCCTCCGCCTCGCCCTGCTCGGTGAGCGCGGTGATCCGGGCCAGCTGCTCGGCCGAGTTGATCGCGCCGATGTCCGTGTTCTTGTCGAGGGGGTCGCCGAGGCGCAGGGTGGAGAGCCTGCGCTTGAGCGAATCCAGCAGCTCGTCGTGGATCGACTCCTGGACCAGCAGGCGGCTGCCCGCGCAGCACACCTGGCCCTGGTTGAAGAAGATGCCCGTCACGATGCCCTCGACGGCCTGGTCGATGGGGGCGTCGTCGAAGACGATGTTGGCGCCCTTGCCGCCGAGTTCGAGCGTGAGCTTCTTGCGGGTGCCGGCGACGGTCCGCGCGATCTCCTTGCCGACGGCCGTGGAGCCGGTGAAGGCGACCTTGTCGACGTCCGGGTGCGCGACGATCGCCGCGCCTGTGTCGCCGTAACCGGGAAGGATGTTGACGACGCCCCTGGGCAGGCCCGCCTGACGGCAGATGTCCGCGAAGAAGAGCGCGGAGAGCGGGGTCGTCTCGGCGGGCTTGAGGACGACCGTGTTGCCGGCCGCCAGGGCCGGGGCGATCTTCCACGCCAGCATCAGGAGCGGGAAGTTCCAGGGGATGACCTGGCCCGCCACGCCCAGCGGCCTCGGGTTCGCGCCGCTGTGCCCATCTGTCGTCCTCCGGCCGAACCCAGCGTGGTCGAGCTTGTCGGCCCAGCCCGCGTAGTAGAAGAAGTGCGCGGCGACCAGGGGGAGGTCGGCGTCGCGGGTCTCCTTGATGGGCTTGCCGTTGTCCAGGGTCTCCAGGACGGCCAGTTCGCGGCTGCGCTCCTGGATGATCCGGGCGAGGCGGAACAGGTACTTCGCGCGCTCGCTGCCGGGCAGCGCCGACCACTTCTCGAAGGCCTTGCGGGCCGCCTTGACGGCACGGTCGACGTCCTCCGCACCGGCCTGGGCGACCTCGGAGAGGACCTCCTCGGTGGACGGCGAGACGGTCTTGAAGACCTTGCCGTCGGCGGCCTCCGTGAACTCGCCGTCGATGAACAGGCCGTACGAGGGCGCGATGTCGACGATCGCGCGGGACTCGGGGGCCGGGGCGTACTCGAATACGGATGCCATCGTGATCAGTCCACCGTCACGTAGTCGGGGCCGGAGTAGCGGCCGGTGGCCAGCTTCTGGCGCTGCATGAGCAGGTCGTTCAGGAGCGAGGAGGCGCCGAAGCGGAACCAGTGGTTGTCCAGCCAGTCCTCGCCGACCGTCTCGTTGACCAGGACCAGGAACTTGATCGCGTCCTTGCTGGTCCGGATGCCGCCGGCGGGCTTCACACCCACCTGTACCCCGGTCTGCGCCCGGAAGTCGCGCACCGCCTCCAGCATGAGGAGCGTGTTCGCGGGCGTGGCGTTGACGGCGACCTTGCCGGTGGAGGTCTTGATGAAGTCGGCCCCGGCCAGCATGCCGAGCCAGGAGGCACGGCGGATGTTGTCGTACGTCGACAGCTCGCCGGTCTCGAAGATGACCTTCAGGCGGGAACTCGTCCCGCAGGCCTCCTTCACCGCGGCGATCTCGTCGTACACCTTCATGTAGTCGCCGGCGAGGAACGCGCCGCGGTCGATGACCATGTCGACCTCGTCCGCGCCCGCGGCCACGGCGTCGCGCACGTCGGCCAGCTTCACCCCGAGCGCGGCGCGGCCCGCGGGGAACGCGGTGGCGACCGAGGCGACCTTCACGTCCGAGCCGGCGACGGCCTCCTTCGCGACGGCCACCATGTCGGGGTACACGCACACGGCCGCGGTCGCGGGGGCCGTGCGGTCGGTCGGGTCGGGGCGGACCGCCTTGGCGCCGAGCGCCCGGACCTTGCCCGGGGTGTCCGCGCCTTCCAGCGTCGTCAGGTCGACCATCGAGATCGCGAGATCGATGGCGTACGCCTTGGCGGTCGTCTTGATGGAACGGGTGCCGAGCGAGGCTGCGCGCGCCTCCAGGCCGACCGCGTCGACGCCGGGCAGCCCGTGGAGGAAACGGCGCAACGTGCTGTCGGACGCGGTGACGTCGGCGAGTGCGTGGGGTGCGGTTGTGGACATGGTCACCAGACGAGCATATCTACGCGCGTAGCGGCTGTACAGCCCTGTGGGGCGGCCCAGGACGGGGCGCCGTCGGAGGCGTCGGGCAGAATCGGGGGCATGAGCACCTCCGACCACCAGTCACCCGATCCGGAGCCCTCGGAGCCCTCGGAGCCCTCGGAGCCCTCGGATTCTTCGGAGTCCGCGGCCTCCGCGCACCCCGCGAAGTCGGCGAATTCCGCGAAGCCGGCGAACTCCGCGAAGTCCGCGCCTCCCGCGAAGGCCCCGAAGCCCGCGTACAACGACCGGGCCTACCGCTCGCCCGGCGGGATCGCGGGCGGTGTGCTGCTCCTGGCCATCGCGGCCTGGCTCGGCGGCGACGCCATCGTCACGGGCCACGGCCGCACCCCGTGGCTGGCGCTCGCCACGCTGCTGTGCGTCGTCCCGCTGGTGATCGCCTTCTCGGTGCGGCCCGCCGTCTTCGCGAACGACGACCGGCTGCGGGTGCGCAACCCGTTCCGGGTGATCGTGCTGCCCTGGGGCACCGTCGCCTCGCTGCGCTCCGGCTTCTCGAACGAGGTGGTCGACGAGTCCGGCACCAAGTACCAGCTCTGGTCCGTCCCCGTCTCGCTCCGCGCCCGCAAGCGCGCCAACCGCCGTCAGGCCCGCGCGGAGCACGGCCGGACGGCCACCGAGACGGACCTCAGTGGGCGGACGTCCCTGGCCACCGGGCCCGTGCGCGCCCCGTCCGACCAGGTCATGGACGACCTGCGCGAGCTGTGCGAGGCCCGGGCCAAGGCAGCGGACTCACAGGGCGAGCCGAGCGTGCGGTGGTCGTGGGAGGTCATGGGGCCGGCGATCGCGGGAGCGGTGCTGTTGGCGATCCTGATCGCGCTGGGCTGATCGCGGTGGGCTGATCGCAGAGGGCGGGACCAAGTGGTTTCTCTGTCCCAGCGACACGCCGTGAACGCGGTGTGTCGCTGGGACCGGCGAGCCACTTGGCGGCCCGGAACGGCCCGGAACGGCCCGGAACGGCCCGGAACGCGGTGCCGCCAGGCGTTCGGGTCAGATGCCTGCCGCCGTCGAGAGGTCGCGCTTGATCGTCGTCAGCAGGTCCGTCGCCTTCGCGCGTGCCGCGGGGAGGCCGGCGTGTGAGGCGACCGGGACCACGACCTCCAGGTAGCACTTCAGCTTGGGCTCCGTGCCGCTCGGGCGGACGATCACGCGGGCGCCGTCCAGGGTGTAGCGCAGCCCGTCGGTGGGCGGGAGCGTGTCGGTGCCCTGGGTCAGGTCCTCCGACCTGGTGATGGACAGGCCCGCGAGCTCGGTCGGGGGCTGTTCGCGCAGGCGGCGCATGGCGTCGGCGATGAGGGACAGGTCCTCCACGCGGACCGAGAGCTGGTCCGTCGCGTGCAGGCCGTGCTCGACCGCGATGTCGTCCAGGAGGTCGAGGAGGGTGCGGCCCTCGGACTTCAGGACCGAGGCGAGTTCCGTGATCAGGAGCGCGGCCGTGATGCCGTCCTTGTCGCGCACGCCCTCCGGGTCCACGCAGTAGCCGAGCGCCTCCTCGTAGCCGTAGCGCAGGCCCTCCACGCGGGCGATCCACTTGAAGCCGGTGAGCGTCTCCTCGTACGGCAGTCCCGCCTTCTCGGCGATCCGGCCGAGGAGGGAGGACGAGACGATCGACTCGGCGAAGGTGCCCCTCGCTCCGCGGCCGACCAGGTGGGTGGCGAGCAGGGCGCCGACCTCGTCGCCGCGCAGCATGCGCCAGCCGGCGTCCGCGCCCTCGCCGCCCCTGCCCTCGCCGTCCTTGCCCTCGCCGTCCTTCACGGCCACCGCGCAGCGGTCGGCGTCGGGGTCGTTCGCGATGACCAGGTCGGGGTTCGTCTCCCGCGCCTTCGCGAACGCCAGGTCCATGGCGCCCGGCTCCTCGGGGTTGGGGAAGGCGACCGTCGGGAAGTCCGGGTCGGGGTCGGCCTGCTCGGCGACCAGTGCGGGGGCCGGGAAGCCGGCCCGGGCGAAGGCGGCGAGGAGGGTGTCCTTGCCGACGCCGTGCATCGCCGTGTAGACCGTGCGGGCGGTACGGGGGGAGTCGGGGGCGAGAACGGCGTCCGTACGGGCCAGGTAGGCGTCGAGGACCGTGTCGTCGAGGGTCTCCCAGCCGGTGTCCGGGCGCGGGACCGTGGTGAGGCCGGCGACGGCGGCGATCTCCGCGGCGATCTCGGCGTCGGCCGGGGGCACGATCTGGGAGCCTCCCCCAGACTCCGTCCGGGGGTGCCCCCAGCCGAGGTAGACCTTGTAGCCGTTGTCGCGGGGCGGGTTGTGGCTGGCGGTGACCTCCACGCCGGCGGCGGCGCCGAGGTGCCGGATGGCGAAGGCGAGGACCGGGGTGGGGAGGGGGCGGGGGAGGAGCACGGCGCGGAGACCGGCGCCGGTCATCACCGCGGCGGTGTCGCGGGCGAAGTCGGCGGACTTGTGGCGGGCGTCGTAGCCGATGACCACGAGGGCGGGCTCGGCGGGTTCCTTGTCGCCCTGGGCCTGCTCGGCTCCCTCGGGCTGGGCCTTCTTCTTGAGGTACGCGGCGAGACCGGCGGCGGCGCGGATGACGACGGAGCGGTTCATGCGCATCGGCCCGGCGCCGAGTTCGCCGCGCAGGCCCGCGGTGCCGAACTGGAGGGTGCCGCTGAAGCGCGCGGCGAGCTCCGCGGTGTCCTCGGCGTCGATGAGCTTGGCGAGTTCCTCACGGGTGTCCGCGTCGGGGTCCTCGGTCAGCCACGCCTGGGCCCGTGCGATGAGTTCGTCCTGCACGTCGGGGTCCTCTCTCGTTCGTGCGGTGCGGGATTGCTGCGGGTGCGGGTGGTTCCAGGGTGCCTGGGTGGGGGGCTGGGCGCCTGGGGAGGGGTGGTTGGGGGTGTCTCGCGGCTGCGGGTTCGTTGTGGTTGTTCGCGCAGTTCCCCGCGCCCCTCAAGGGGCGCGCTTCCCCGCCGGTCGTCGGGTATCAGCCCCGCCAACGTTGCTTGGGCGCCTACGCGTTCCCTCGTGGGTCGGGGGCGCGCGGCGAGGCGCGGGGAACTGCGCGACCAGCCACAACGAACCCGCAGCCGCCCACCGACAGGAACCCGGCAGACGAGACCGCCTGGCCCCGGGGGAACCCTCAGAGGCGCGACAGGACCCGGGTCAGCAGCGCACCCATATGGGTGGCGGAGTCGCGGCCCGCCTGGAGGACCTCCTCGTGGTTGAGGGGCTCACCCGTCATCCCGGCCGCGAGGTTGGTGACCAGGGAGATGCCCAGCACCTCGGCACCCGCCTCACGCGCGGCGATGGCCTCCAGGACCGTCGACATGCCCACGAGGTCCGCACCGATGACGCGGGCCATGCGGATCTCGGCCGGGGTCTCGTAGTGCGGGCCGGTGAACTGCGCGTAGACGCCCTCCTCGAGGGTGGGGTCGATCTCCTTGCAGAGGGCCCGCAGGCGCGGCGAGTAGAGGTCGGTGAGGTCGACGAAGTTGGCGCCGACGATCGGGGACGTCGCCGTGAGGTTGATGTGGTCGCTGATCAGGACCGGCTGGCCGGGGCGCATGGTCTCGCGGAGGCCGCCGCAGCCGTTGGTCAGGACGACCGTCTTGCAGCCCGCGGCCACGGCGGTGCGCACCCCGTGCACGACGGCGGAGACGCCGTGACCCTCGTAGTAGTGGGTCCGGCCCAGGAAGACGAGCGCGCGCTTGTCACCGATGCGGTACGAGCGGACCTTGCCGCCGTGGCCCTCGACCGCCGGGGGCGGGAAACTGGGCAGGTCGGTGACCTGGAACTCGGTCTCGGGGGCACCGAGCGCCTCCACGGCCGGGGCCCAGCCGGAGCCCATCACGAGGGCGACGTCGTGGGTCTCGGCGCCCGTGAGCTCACGCAGGCGCGCGGCGGCGGCGTCGGCGGCCTCGTACGGGTCGCCCTGGATGTCGTCCGGAAGAGAAGATGCGTTCACGCGATGAGAGTAACCGGTCCTGGCCTACGCGCGTAGACGTCGTGGGTGACCGGCCGGCGATCGTTGTCTTGTCGTTTCCGGTGGCTCGACGGCCCGCGGCCGCGTATGTACCCAAGGGGGTGTGCCGGGAGGTGTCCGCCCGCAGCGGCCGGCGTCCGCCACCGAGCAGCTGGCCGCCCACAGGACCGCCGGACCGAGGACGGAGACCTCGCGGCGCGCCCCCGACCCACGAACAAACGCGTAGGCGCACCAGCCGCCGCGGCGCCGCAGACCTTCGACGACCGGCGGGGAAGCGCGCCCCTTGAGGGGCGCGGGGAACTGCGCGACCAGCCACAAACAACCCGCAGCCGCCCACCGACAGGAACCCGGCAGACGAGACGCACCCGCCCAACCGCCGGAGGCCTCAGCAGGGCCTCTTCCGCAGCTCCATCACGTAATCGTGCGGCGCCCCCGCCGACTCCGCGGCGTCGGCGATCTCGCCGAGGTAGCGGGCCGAGGGCAGGCCGCCCTCGTAGCCGTTGAGGACGTAGGTCCAGGCCTGCTCCTGGCCCTCCAGGGTGTGGGCGTGGACGCGCATGCGGCGGTAGACGTCGAGGCCGACGCCCTCCCAGCGGTCCATGGAGGCCTCGTCCATGGGGGCGATGTCGTACAGGGCGACGAAGACCTGGGAGTCCGGGGCCTCGACGATCGTCGGGAGCGCGCCCTCCCAGCCCATGTGCTCGCCGCCGAACGTCAGCCGCCACCCGTTCAGCCAGCCGGTGGCGCGCAGCGGCGAGTGCGGAGCGCGGCGGGACATCAGCCGCGCGTCGAGATTGCCGGCGTACGCGGCGTAGAGCGACATGGACCGAGGGTACGGCAGCCGCGCCGTGCGCCTCCCCCGTCACACGGGTGTCTGCCGCCCCCGACGCAGTGCGCGTTCCGGGCGTGCGGGACAATGGGGTACGTGACTCGGATCGTGATCATAGGCGGCGGACCCGGTGGATACGAGGCGGCCCTGGTGGCCGCCCAGCTCGGCGCGGAGGTGACCGTCGTCGACTGCGACGGCCTCGGCGGCGCGTCGGTGCTCACCGACTGCGTGCCGTCGAAGACGCTCATCGCCACCGCGGAGGTGATGACGACCTTCGATTCGTCGTACGAGGAACTCGGGATCATCGTCGCCGACGACACCCCTCACATCGACACGCCCGCGCGTGTCGTCGGTGTGGATCTCGGCAAGGTCAACCGGCGTGTGAAGCGGCTCGCGCTCGCCCAGTCGCACGACATCACGGCGTCCGTGACGCGCGCCGGCGCGCGCGTCGTGCGCGGGCGCGGGCGGCTCGAAGGGCAGCAGGACCTCGACGGGTCACGGAAGGTCGTGGTGCGGGCCGCCGACGGCAGCGAGGAGACGCTCGTCGCCGACGCCGTGCTCATCGCCACCGGCGGCCACCCGCGCGAGCTGCCCGACGCCCAGCCCGACGGCGAACGCATCCTCAACTGGACGCAGGTGTACGACCTCGACGAGCTGCCCGAGGAGCTCATCGTGGTCGGGTCCGGTGTCACCGGCGCCGAGTTCGCGGGCGCCTACCAGGCGCTCGGATCGCACGTCACCCTCGTCTCCAGCCGGGACCGCGTGCTGCCGGGCGAGGACCCGGACGCCGCGGCCGTGCTGGAGGACGTGTTCCGGCGGCGCGGCATGAACGTCATGGCCCGCTCCCGCGCCCAGTCCGCCAAGCGGGTCGGGGACCGGGTCGAGGTCACGCTCGCCGACGGCCGTGTCATCAGCGGCTCGCACTGTCTGATGGCCGTCGGCGCCATCCCCAACAGCGAGGGCATGGGCCTGGAGGAGGCCGGCGTCAAGCTGCGCGAGTCCGGGCACATCTGGACCGACAAGGTCTCCAGGACCTCCGCTCCCGGCGTGTACGCGGCCGGTGACGTGACCGGGGTGTTCGCCCTCGCGTCGGTGGCCGCCATGCAGGGCCGTATCGCCATGTACCACTTCCTGGGTGACGCGGTGGCCCCGCTGAACCTGAAGACGGTCTCCTCCAACGTCTTCACCGACCCCGAGATCGCCACCGTCGGCTACTCGCAGGCCGACGTGGACGCCGGGCTCATCGACGCGCGGGGCGTGAAGCTGCCGCTGCTGCGCAACCCCCGCGCCAAGATGCAGGGCATCCGGGACGGCTTCGTGAAGATCTTCTGCCGGCCCGGCACCGGGATCGTCGTCGGTGGTGTCGTCGTCGCACCGCGCGCCTCGGAACTGATCCATCCCATCTCGATCGCGGTCGACAACAACCTGACCGTCGAACAGATCGCGAACGCCTTCACCGTGTACCCCTCCCTGTCGGGCTCGATCGCCGAGGTGGCACGACAGCTGCACACCCGGAAGTCCGGCGGCGAGGTCTGAGCACAGGACATCGACTCCCCACCGTTGGTGGGGAGTTGTCTGTTTTTGGGGCGGCTTGGGTGGTCCGGATCGGGTCCATATACCACTTCGCGCCCTACCATGCGAACAACTTCTGCTATTCGGCGCAAACTGCTGAAAGCAGACGGTCGCCCGCGTTACTGTCAGTTTCGTGTTCGCTGCAGAACGTCGTCAATTGATCCTCGAAATGGTGCGAGCGAACGGGGCCGTGTCGCTCCGTGAACTCGCCCGCGTCGTCCAGACCTCCGAAGTGACCGTACGGCGGGACGTGCGCGCACTGGAGGCAGAAGGACTCCTCGACCGCCGGCACGGCGGTGCGGTACTGCCGGGCGGGTTCACGCGGGAGTCCGGCTTTCCGCAGAAGTCTCATCTCGCGACCGCCGAGAAGACGGCCATCGCCGACCTCGCCGCGAGCTTCGTCCAGGAGGGCGAGGCCATCGTGGTCGGGGCGGGGACCACCACGCAGGAGCTGGCACGCCGGCTCGCGCGGGTCCCCGGGCTGACCGTCGTCACCAACTCGCTGTTGGTGGCCCAGGCGTTGGCCCACGCCAACCGTGTGGAGGTCGTGATGACCGGCGGCACTCTGCGCGGCTCCAACTACGCCCTGGTCGGCTCCGGAGCGGAACAGTCCCTCCAGGGGCTGCGGGTCTCGCGGGCCTTCCTCTCCGGGAGCGGACTGACCGCCGAGCGGGGCCTGTCCACGTCCAACATGCTGTCGGCGTCCGTCGACCGCGCGCTCGTCCAGGCGGCCGCCGAGGTCGTCGTCCTCGCCGACCACACCAAGCTCGGTACGGACACGATGTTCCAGACCGTGCCGACCGACGTGATCACCCGGCTGGTCACCGACGAGCCCCCTGCCCACGACGACCGTGCGGGCACCGAACTCCAGGCGCTCGCGGACCAGGGGGTCCAGATCGCGGTCGCCGGGGCCTCGGGAAACGCGGGAGGTGAACCCGTCCCGGCACCCGGGCGGCGCCGGGACGTGCCGCTCCCCGGTCCGCGCCGTCAGGTCCCCGGCGCCGGTCCGCTGCTCCGCTCGGCCGCGGTCCCGGGTGAGCAGTCCGCCGGTGCCGAGCGGGCGAGGGTGGCGGACCTCCGCCGCCGCTGACGATCCCCGTTCTCCCTTACGGCTTCAGACCCCGGACGGTGAGCGTGAGGAGGCGGTCGGCCAGGTCGGGGTCGGCGGGGGTCTCCTCCGCGGCGAGGGCGATCGCGTGCGTCAGCTGGAGCAGGTCGCCGATCGAGACCCCTGGGCGTACGGCGCCCGCCTCCTGCGCCCGGGCCAGCAGGGCGCTGCCCGCCTCACGGATCGGGTCGCCGCACCGGGCGAGCTCGGAACCGCCGTTCTCGCCGTCGTCACCGCTGTCGTGCGAGGCGGAGTACGAGACGGTCATGAGCGCCCGGGAGAGCCCGCGGTACTCGCCCGCGTGGCTGATGATGTCGCGCAGCCATGTCACCAGGGCGCCGCACGGCTGCGGGTCGTCCAGCAACTCGCGCGAGCGGGCCAGGAGTTGGCCCACGGCATCCTCGAAGACCGCGCTCATCAGGGCGTAACGGTTCGGGAAGTGGCGGTAGAGGGTGCCGATACCGACGCCGGCGCGCTTCGCCACGTCCTCCAGGGACGCGTCCGTACCGTGCGCGGCGAAGGCGGCCCGCGCCTCGGCGAGGAGACGCTCGTGATTGCGGCGCGCGTCGGCCCGCATCGGGCGTGGGGGCGCTCCGCTCGCCATGGCCGTCACCTGCTCTCGCTGTGGGTGGTTCGCCTCGAGTGCGTTCTCGTCTGCCGGGTTCCTGTCGGTGGGCGGTTGCGGGTGCGTTGTGGTTGTTCGCGCAGTTCCCCGCGCCCCTGGAGGGGCGCGTCGCCGCCGGTCGTCGGGTATCTGCCCCACCGTCGTGGCTTGGGCGCCTACGCGTTTGTTCTTGGGTCGGGGGCGCGCCGGGAGGTCTCCGTCCTCGGTCCGGCGGTGCCGTGGGTACGTGAGGGGCTCGGCGGCGGACGCCGGCCGCTGCGGGCGGACACCTCCCGGCACACCCCCTTCCGCGCGTACGCGGCTGCTGGTACGTCGCGGTGGCGGCGCGTTGTCATGCCGGGTGCGGGGGCCGTGCTTCTAAGGGGCGCGGGGAACTGCGCGACAAGCCACCACGAACCCCGCACCCGACCACCATCAGAACCCGGCAGACGAGACGCCCTCGGCCACCGAGTGACTAGTCCTTGATCTCGCAAATGGCCGCACCGGAGGTGACGGAGGCGCCGACCTCCGCGGCGAGGCCCTTGATCGTGCCGGCCTTGTGCGCGTTGAGGGGCTGCTCCATCTTCATGGCCTCCAGGACGACGATCAGGTCGCCCTCCTTGACCTCCTGCCCCTCCTCGACGGCGATCTTGACGATGGTGCCCTGCATCGGCGAGGCGAGCGTGTCCCCGGAGGCGGCCGGGCCGGACTTCTTCGCGGCGCGGCGCTTCGGCTTGGCGCCCGCGGCGAGGCCGGTGCGGGCCAGGGACATGCCGAGCGAGGACGGCAGGGAGACCTCCAGGCGCTTGCCGCCGACCTCGACCACGATCGTCTCGCGGCCCGGCTCGTCGTCCGTCTCGGCCTCGACGGCGTCGGCGGAGGCGGTGAAGGGGGCGATCTCGTTGACGAACTCGGTCTCGATCCAGCGCGTGTGGACCGTGAACGGGTCCTGGCCGCCGGTGAGCTCGGGGGCGAAGGCCGGGTCGGTGACGACGGCCCGGTGGAACGGGATGGCCGTGGCCATGCCCTCGACGGTGAACTCGTTCAGCGCCCGGGCGGCCCGCTGCAGGGCCTGCCGGCGGGTGGCGCCGGTGATGACCAGCTTGGCGAGCAGTGAGTCCCAGGCGGGGCCGATGACGCTGCCGGACTCCACGCCCGCGTCCAGGCGGACACCAGGGCCGGTGGGCGGGTCGAAGGTGGTGACCGTGCCGGGGGCCGGCAGGAAGTTGCGGCCGGGGTCCTCGCCGTTGATGCGGAACTCGAAGGAGTGGCCGCGCAGCGGCGGGTCGTCGTAGCCGAGCTCCTCGCCGTCGGCGACGCGGAACATCTCACGGACCAGGTCGATGCCGGTGACCTCCTCGGTGACCGGGTGCTCTACCTGGAGACGGGTGTTGACCTCCAGGAAGGAGATGGTGCCGTCCTGGCCGACGAGGAACTCGCAGGTGCCCGCGCCGACGTAGCCGGCCTCCTTCAGGATGGCCTTCGAGGCGCGGTACAGCTCGGCGTTCTGCTCCGGGGAGAGGAAGGGTGCCGGGGCCTCCTCGACGAGCTTCTGGTGGCGGCGCTGGAGGGAGCAGTCACGGGTGGAGACGACGACCACGTTGCCGTGGGTGTCGGCCAGGCACTGGGTCTCCACGTGGCGCGGGCGGTCCAGGTAGCGCTCCACGAAGCACTCGCCGCGGCCGAAGGCGGCCACGGCCTCGCGCACGGCGGAGTCGTACAGCTCGGGGACCTCTTCCAGGGTGCGGGCGACCTTCAGGCCGCGCCCGCCGCCGCCGAACGCCGCCTTGATCGCGATCGGCAGACCGTGCTGCTCGGCGAACGCGACGACCTCGTCGGCGCCGGAGACCGGGTCGGGCGTGCCGGCCACCAGCGGGGCGCCGGCGCGCTGGGCGATGTGACGGGCGGCCACCTTGTCGCCCAGGTCGCGGATCGCCTGCGGCGGCGGGCCGATCCAGATCAGGCCCGCGTCCAGCACCGCCTGCGCGAAGTCGGCGTTCTCGGAGAGGAAGCCGTAACCGGGGTGGACGGCGTCCGCGCCGGAGTCCTTGGCCGCCTGCAGCACCTTCGCGAAGTCCAGGTAGCTGGAGGCGGGGGTGTCACCACCCAGCGCGAACGCCTCGTCCGCCGCGCGGACGTGCAGGGCGTCCCGGTCCGGGTCGGCGTACACGGCGACGCTCGCGATCCCCGCGTCCCGGCACGCCCGGGCGACGCGAACAGCGATTTCGCCACGGTTGGCGATCAACACCTTGCGCACGATGGCTCCCTCTCCTTGAAACAAGCCGAGTTTAGGGACTGCCGACACGGCGTTTCGACCCGTCCTCAATGGTGAGCTTGCCCACACGGAGCGTGAGTGGAGGCTCGCTCAACCTGCGAAATCCCTTGTCGCACCGCACCGCACAGGACTCCACCGGAAAACCCTAGCCCTCCGATGTGGTCAAGGTCTCTATGAGGCCGCGCTGCGCCACGATGGGTTTCTTTGTGGAGTCCCTACTAATGGCCCAATGATTCTTTGCCCGCGCGGGAACCCTTGTCCCTGGGTTTACCCGTTAGTAGCGTTCGCGATGTCCTGATGGGTACTAGCGGTAACGGGCGTCGCGTGCTCCAAGCGGCGGACGGCGGCAGCGGAAGTGGGGTGGGACCGGTGATACGGAGACCGGTGGCGGTGGTCACGGCGCTAGTGCTCTTCGTCGAGGCGGGGTTCATCGCCTGGCTGAACTGGTTCCTCGGCATCGTGGTCGACCGCCAGGACATGTCCCTCGCCGGGCTCGACCCGGCCGCGATGTCGACCTCGTCGAAGGCCGGTGGCGTGGTCTTCGGTCTCTATTTCGCCGTGTGCGGTCTCGCCGCGCTGCTCGTCGCCCTGCGCGACCGGCCCGCGAGCGGCGTCTGGCGCATCCTGCTGATCAGCGTGGCCGTCGTGCACGGGCTGCTCGGCGCGTTCGCCGTGGGCCTGGTGGGCTGGGGCGCGTTCGCGTCTCTGATGGTCGTGCTCGGACTGGTGCTGCTCACGCTGATGACGTACGACCGTCAGATGGGCCCGGCCGACGCGGCCCCCGAGAGCGACGGGGGCGGCCCGGAGAGCGGCAAGGGCGAGGGCGGGGCACCCGGTGGCGGCTCGCCGGGCAACGGCGGCTCCGCCCCGGTCACGCCCCCGGCGCCCAGCACACCCTGACCGCGCGCCCCTGGCCCGTCCCGGTTCCGCGCTCCCGTCACTTCTCCCTGGGCGTCCACAACTCGGTGATGCCCACGCCCAGTTGGGCCAGCAGGCGCCGTACCAGCGGGAGGCTGATCCCGATGACGTTGCCGTGGTCCCCGTCGATGCCGTCGATGAACGGCGCCGAGCGGCCGTCGAGCGTGAACGCCCCGGCCACGTAGAGGGGTTCCCCGGAGGCGACGTACGCGGCGATCTCCTCGTCGGTCGGCTCGCCGAAGCGGACCACGGTGGACGCCGTACCGGAGGTGTACCGTCCGCTCGCGGTGTCCCAGACGCAGTGCCCGGTCTGGAGGGTGCCCGCACGGCCGCGCATCGACTTCCAGCGCGCGGTGGCCTCCTCGGCGTCGGCGGGCTTGCCGAGCGCCTCGCCGTCCAGATCGAGCACCGAGTCGCAGCCGATCACCAGGGCGCCCTTGACCTCGGGTTTCGCCGCCACGACGGAGGCCTTCGCCTCGGCCAGCGCGAGCGCGAGTTCGGCGGGGGTGGGGGCGGTCACGGCGTCCTCGTCGACCCCGCTGACGATCACCTCGGGGTCGAGCCCCGCCTGGCGGAGCAGGCCCAGCCGGGCGGGGGACTGGGAGGCGAGCACGAGTCGGCGGCGCGGCTGATCAGTCATGCCGTCAGGGTATCGGCGCGGCCCGGGGCACGGCCCGGGGCACCGTTTCACCTCGGCCGCTTCAGCCGCTTCAGCCGCCTCACCTCACGCCGAGCACGAGCATCGCGAGCACCATGGCCAGCGCCACGAGAACGCCGAGCCGCCGCAACATGTCCTGCGTGTCACGCAGTTCCTTGGGCGGCTCGTTCTCGGGGTCGGACCACAGCATGTCACCGATGCTGCGGTAGCACTCGTTCCGGCGCCTGAGTACGCGTACTCAACTTGTGCGGCCCGTGGTGACTAGTAGGCCTGACTGGGCCAGTAGGTGCGGCCCCACGCCGTCGGCCCCGGCTGGGGCACGCGGTGGGCGGCGATGCGGGAGGGGTCGGCCCAGGAGTCGCGGGGGCGGGGCGCGCCGGACGGCTCGGAGGCCGCCGCCGCGGCGCGCGCCCGGACCACCGCCAGTGCGGCGGCCAGCTCCTCCGGGGTCGGGTTGCCCCGTACGACCTTGATCGTCATGTCGGCTCCTAAGGAGTCCAGGGTCCGGGTCTACAGGGGAATGTTGCCGTGCTTCTTCGGAGGCAGGCTTTCCCGCTTCGTACGCAGGGAACGCAGTCCGCGCACGATGTGGGAGCGGGTGTCGGACGGGAAGACGACGGCGTCGATGTAGCCGCGCTCGGCCGCCGCGTAGGGGTTGAGGAGCCTGTCCTCGTACTCCTGGATCAGGCGCTCCCGCACCTCCTCGCGCTCCTCCTCGGAGGTGGCGGCGATGGTGCGGCGGTGCAGGATGTTGACCGCGCCCTGGGCGCCCATGACGGCGATCTGGGCGGTGGGCCAGGCGAGGTTGAGGTCGGCGCCGAGGTGCTTGGAGCCCATGACGTCGTACGCGCCGCCGAAGGCCTTGCGGGTGATGACCGTGATCAGGGGGACGGTCGCCTCGGCGTAGGCGTAGATCAGCTTGGCGCCGCGGCGGATGATGCCGTCGTGCTCCTGGTCGACGCCCGGGAGGAAGCCGGGGACGTCCACGAAGGTGAGGACGGGGACGTTGAAGGCGTCGCAGGTGCGCACGAAGCGCGCGGCCTTCTCGGAGGCGTCGATGTCGAGACAGCCGGCGAACTGCATCGGCTGGTTGGCGACGATGCCGACGGGGTGGCCCTCGACTCTGCCGAAGCCGGTGATGATGTTCGGCGCGAACAGCGGCTGGGTCTCGAAGAACTCGGAGTCGTCCAGGACGTGCTCGATCACCGTGTGCATGTCGTACGGCTGGTTCGCGCTGTCCGGGACGAGCGTGTCCAGCTCGCGGTCCTCGTCGGTGAGGGAGAGGTCCGCCTCCTCCGGGAACGCCGGGGGCTCGGACAGGTTGTTGGACGGCAGGTACGACAGCAGCTGCTTGACGTACTCGATGGCGTCCTTCTCGTCGCCCGCCATGTGGTGGGCCACGCCGGAGGTGGCGTTGTGGGTGCGGGCGCCGCCCAGCTCCTCGAAGCCGACGTCCTCGCCCGTGACCGTCTTGATCACGTCCGGTCCGGTGATGAACATGTGCGAGGTCTGGTCGACCATGACCGTGAAGTCGGTGATGGCGGGGGAGTAGACCGCGCCGCCCGCGCACGGGCCGACGACCAGGCTGATCTGCGGGATCACACCGGAGGCGTGGGTGTTGCGGCGGAAGATCTCGCCGTACATGCCGAGCGCGCTGACGCCCTCCTGGATACGGGCGCCGCCGGAGTCGTTGATGCCGATGACCGGGCAGCCCGTCTTCAGCGCGAAGTCCATGACCTTCATGATCTTCTGGCCGAAGACCTCGCCCAGCGCCCCGCCGAAGACGGTGAAGTCCTGCGAGAACACGGCGACCGGGCGGCCCTCGACCGTGCCGTAGCCGGTGACGACACCGTCCCCGTACGGGCGGTTCTTCTCCAGGCCGAAGTCGGTGGAGCGGTGCTGGGCGAACTCGTCGAACTCCACGAAGGAGCCCTCGTCCATGAGCAGTTCGATCCGCTCGCGGGCCGTCAGCTTGCCCTTCGCGTGCTGCTTCTCCACGGCGCGCTCGGAGCCGGCGTGCGTCGCTTCGTGGATGCGGCGCCTGAGATCCGCGAGCTTGCCCGCGGTGGTGTGGATGTCGGTCTCCTCGACCGTCTGGCGCTCTTCCGGCTCGGACATCGGGATGCGGCTCCCTGGCTGCTCAATGGGGACGTGAGGGTGACGTACTCAGTGACGTGCTCAGTGACGTGCTCAGTGATTATTCAGTGACGTGCTCAGTGACGTGCTCAGTGATTATTCAGTGGCGTGCTCAGTGGCGTGCTGGTGGCGTGCTCAGAAGTGTGTATGGCTACTCATCCGTAGCGTAGTGCTGCGCCTACGGTTCGGCAGTGCGGCGTTGACCACACCTAGGGTGGGTTTCATGACCCCGCGAGATGCATCAGACGCGTACGACGACGACCGCGGCCAGGGCGACGGGCCCGGCGGCAGCCGCTGGTCCGATCTCGGCCGCCCTCCCCTCAGCGGGACCGCGCTGCGCCGGGCGCTGGTGCGTGAGGGCGGGCTGTGGTCCGAGGTGGACGTGGTGCAGCGGACCGGGTCCACGAACTCCGACCTCGTGGCCCTCGCCGAGGCGGGCAAGGCGGCCGAGGGCGCGGTCCTCGTCGCCGAGGAGCAGAACGCGGGGCGCGGTCGGCTGGACCGCGTCTGGACCGCCCCGCCGCGCTCCGGCCTCTTCTTCTCGGTGCTCCTGAAGCCGGCCGAGGTGCCCGTCCAGCGCTGGGGCTGGGTGCCGCTGCTGACCGGGGTGGCGGTGGCGACGGGCCTGTCCCGCGCGGCCGGCGTGGACACGGCACTCAAGTGGCCCAACGACCTGCTGGTGACGGTGGGCGGCGAGGAACGCAAGGCGGGCGGCATCCTCGCCGAGCGCGCGGGCACGGACGGCGTGGTCGTCGGCATCGGCATCAACGTCACGCTCCGCGAGGCCGAACTGCCCGTGCCCACCGCGGGCTCCCTCCTCCTGGCGGGCGCCGCGAACACCGACCGTGACCCGCTGCTACGGGCCGTCCTGCGCTCCCTGGAGCAGTGGTACGGCACATGGCGCGACGCCGGAGGCGACCCCGCCGCCAGCGGCCTCCAGGAGACGTACGCGGCGGGCTGCTCCACCCTGGGCCGCACGGTCCGCGCCGAGCTCCCGGGCGACCGCTCGCTCGTGGGAGAGGCCGTCGCCGTGGACGGAGACGGCCGCCTGGTGCTGGCCACGAAGGAGGGCGTGCAGGAGCCGGTGGGGGCGGGCGACATCGTCCATCTGCGACCCGAGTGACTCGTGGGACGGCTGGGTACCCGGAGTGGCCCGGTGAACGCTGGGGACGATCAACTCGTACGACTCCCCAGTCGGGGTGTTCCCGGCCCAGCCGGTAAGGGTCGCTGGCGTACGGCAAAGGAGTGAGCCAGCGCACACCTGCCGTAGAGTTGAGGCCGGTCGATACCTGACCGTGGCAGATCGGAAGGGCAGCAGGCGTGACCGTCGACGACACGGGCTCCGGCACGGGTGCACACCCCGCTCCCGACGGCGATCCGGGCCGTAGCGCCGGGTTTGCCAGTGACGCGTCGGCCGACCGGGCCGAGCCGCGGGGGCCGGTGGACGCGCCGAACCGGCCCGACGGGCAGGGTGACGACCCCGCCGAGAACCCCCTGGCCCTGCGCATCGAATCGCTCATCCTCGGCGCCGAGCGCCGCTACACCCCGTTCCAGGCCGCCCGCAGCGCCGGTGTCTCCGTGGAACTGGCCACCCGTTTCTGGCGCGCCATGGGTTTCGCGGACATCGGCCAGGCCAGGGCGCTCACCGAGGCGGACGTCCTCGCGCTGCGGCGGCTCTCGGGTCTCGTCGAGGCCGGGCTGCTCAGCGAGGCGATGGCCGTGCAGGTGGCCCGCTCGACCGGTCAGACCACGGCCCGGCTGGCCGAGTGGCAGATCGACTCCTTCCTGGAGGGGCTGACCGAGCCGCCGGAACCCGGTATGACCCGGACCGAGGTCACGTACCCCCTGGTGGAGCTGCTCCTGCCGGAGCTGGAGGAGTTCCTCGTCTACGTCTGGCGGCGCCAGCTCGCCGCCGCCACCGGCCGGGTCGTGCAGGCCGCCGACGACGAGGAGATGGTCGACCGGCGGCTCGCGGTCGGCTTCGCGGACCTCGTCGGCTTCACGCGGCTGACGCGCCGCATGGAGGAGGAGGAACTGGGCGAGCTCGTCGAGGCCTTCGAGACCACGGCCGCCGACCTGGTGGCCGCGCACGGCGGCCGGCTGATCAAGACCCTCGGCGACGAGGTGCTGTACGCGGCGGACGACTCGGGTATCGCCGCGGAGATCGCGCTCCGGCTCATCGAGACCATGGCGAACGACGAGACGATGCCCGAGCTGCGCGTCGGTATCGCGTTCGGCACGGTGACGACCCGCATGGGCGACGTGTTCGGTACGACGGTGAACCTGGCCTCCCGGCTGACGTCCATAGCACCCAAGGACACGGTGCTGGTGGACTCCGCGTTCGCCGAGGAGGTCATCCATACCGGTGACGCCCCCGCCTCCGAGGCGGAGGCCGCCGAGGCCGCGGCCGCCGCCGAGAAGGAGGGCGAGGAGCCGCCGACGTACCGCTTCGCGCTCCAGCCGATGTGGCAGCGCCCGGTGCGTGGGCTCGGCGTCGTCGAGCCGTGGCTGCTCACGCGCCGGACGAACCCGCCCGCTTAGCGCCTGCCTCAGCCGAGCGGGCTGTCTCCGTATCCGTGCCCGGTGCCGGTGTCGACACACAGTCCTATGACCGGGACGCACACTTCCCCCTGATCACGCCCGTCCCTCTCATCCCGCTCGTCCCGCTCGTCCGGGCGGTCGGGTCCGGGAGCCGGGCCGGTCGTGCTCGGCGCGGGCCGGGGCACGGCGGGCGCGGTGGCCGCCGGGGCCGGTGCGTCGGCGACGGGGGCCGTGGGGATACCGGTCGAGTCGGCGGACGGGACCGTAGCGGCGGGGACTTGTGACGTGAGCGGGGAGGACGGGATCACCACCGCCGTCGCACCGGGGGACGCCTCGCTTCTGGCCCCCGGCACAGCG
Source organism: Streptomyces sp. NPDC046862 (assembly GCF_040704615.1). Taxonomy (NCBI): domain Bacteria; kingdom Bacillati; phylum Actinomycetota; class Actinomycetes; order Kitasatosporales; family Streptomycetaceae; genus Streptomyces; species Streptomyces sp. NPDC046862. Next base: position 65,250 of record NZ_JBEYXP010000001.1, read on the forward strand.
GTGGGGCCGGGATCAGCCGAACCCGCCGAACCCGCCGAACCCGCCGGGGGCGATCCGGCCTCCATGGTCGCCGCCGCGTTGGCCGTCCCCTCCGGGATGCCGTCGGAGGCGGCCCTCGGCTCCGCCTCCGTGGCGCCCGTGCCGCCTCCGCCGACCGACTCGGGCACCAGCCGCACCAGGCTGAGCGCTCCCGCCGCCAGGGCGAGCCCGCTCATCGCGAACAGCGTCCGCCGTGGCCGGGGCTTGCGGTGCCGTCCACGGGCGGGGCGCGCCGGAGAGGGGACGGGCAGGACGTCGGCCTCGGCCTCCAGTGCCACCGCCCCGGTTGCGGTCTGTGTCATGGCCGTTCCTCCCCGAAGCGCCCCGCGGCCCCGTCGTGCTGTGCGTGCGCACGCTATGCGCCTGAGGGGGACGGGGAGCGGGAGACGGGTCGGGTGTCACTCGAACGGGGGGACCCATCCGTACTTCCCCCGGTGCGGCCGGACTGCGATGATCGGGGACATCGGAAGTTAACCCGCGTTAACCGGAGGAGCGGAGGGCGTCATGGCGGAGCAAGGGGACGAGCGGCGGTTCGGGGAGTACGTCGCGGTGCGGCGGCACGGTCATGTCGCGGAGCTCGTTCTCGACCGGCCCAAGGCCATGAACGCGGTCTCGACCGACATGGCCCGCTCCATCACCGGCGCCTGCGAGGCCCTCGCCGCCGACCGGGACGCCCGCGTGGTCGTGCTGACCTCCACCCATGAGCGGGCCTTCTGTGTGGGGGCCGACCTGAAGGAGCGGAACTCGTTCAGCGACGCCGACCTGGTGCGTCAGCGGCCCGTGACGCGCGCCGCGTACACGGGCGTCCTGGAGCTGCCCATGCCCACCGTCGCCGCCGTGCACGGGTTCGCGCTGGGCGGCGGCTTCGAGCTGGCGCTGTCGTGCGACGTGATCGTGGCGGACCGTACAGCCGTGGTCGGGCTGCCCGAGGTGTCGGTGGGCGTGATCCCGGGAGGGGGAGGCACGCAGCTGCTGCCGCGCCGGGTCGGGGCCGCGCGCGCCGCCGAGCTGATCTTCACCGCGCGGCGTCTGGAGGCCGTCGAGGCGCGGGAGCTGGGGCTGGTCGACCAGCTGGTGGACGAGGGGCAGGACCGTACGCGCGCTCTGGACCTCGCCGCCCGGATGGCCGCCAACTCGCCCGTCGGCCTGCGTGCCGCAAAGCGCGCCCTGCGTCTCGGGCACGGGCTGGATCTGCGGGCGGGGCTGGAGGTCGAGGACGCGGCGTGGCGGTCGGTGGCGTTCTCGGGGGACCGGGCGGAGGGTGTGGCGGCGTTCAACGAGAAGCGGCCGCCGAAGTGGCCGGGCGAGTAGGCCAGTACCGGCGCCGAGCGGACGGCGGCCCGGCCCGTGCGTGCGGTCGGCCATACCAATACCTCAAAACGCCGCAAAACTCCCTAGCCTGGAGTGATGGGTGAGGACAAGCGGTTGCGGGCCGTGGTGGCGCTGGCGCAGGGGATGGCCGCCGCGCACACGCCCCGTGAGTCGTGGCACGCCGCGGCCGCGGGTGCGTGCCGTGCGCTCGCCGGGAGCTTCGCCGCGCTGTCGGTGTGGGAGCGCGACCTCGGCAGGCTGAAGGTGCTCGTGAACGTGGGGAAGAGGGCTCCGGACGAGGAGGAGTTCCCCGACGGCGAGTCCTACCCCGTGCACCAGTTCCCGGAGATCACGGAGTTCCTGCACGAGCGCTGGGCGGGCGGGATCGGGCCCAGCGCGTGGGTCGAGACCGTCGAGGGCCCGGCTGGTGGGCCCGGTGCGGAGGGGTACTGCCACCAGCGCGTCGCCGCTCTGCGCCGGCGCGGCCGGGGCTGCTGCGTGATCGCCCCGGTCGTGCTGCACGGGCGCGCGTGGGGCGAGCTGTATGTCGCGCGTCCGGCGGGCGCGGCGGTGTTCCGTACGCGGGACGCGGAGTTCGCGACCGTGCTCGCGGCCGTCGTCGCTGCCGGGATCGTGCAGTCCGAGCGGCTGGAGGAGGCCCGCCTGCTGGCGTTCACCGACCCGCTCACGGGGCTCGCCAACCGCCGTGCCGTCGATGTCCGGCTCGGCGAGGCGGTGGAGCAGCACAAGGCCGACGAGACGGTCGTCAGCCTCGTCGTCTGTGACTTGAACGGGCTGAAGCGGGTCAACGACACGCACGGGCACGCGGTCGGCGACCGTCTGCTGGAGAGGTTCGGATCGGTGCTGTCGCTGTGCGGGGCGATGCTGCCGGGCACCTTGGCCGCGCGGCTCGGCGGTGACGAGTTCTGTCTGCTGGCGGCGGGGCCCCCGGCGGACGACGTGGTCAAGGTCGCCGGCGAACTCTGCCGCCGGGCGGCGGAGCTGGAACTCGGCGAGGGCGTCGCGTGCGGGGTGGCCTCGACCCAGGACCCGATCGGTGCCGTACGGTCCCCGCGTCGGCTGTTCCGCCTCGCGGACGCCGCGCAGTACCGGGCGAAGGCGGAGGGCTCGCTGAGACCGGTGGTGGCAGGCCGTGCGGGCCCGGACGACCCGGTGGTGCGCCTGGCCGACCGGCTTCCGGCGGCCGATGCGACCTCGGGGGAGCGGCGACGCATCCGTGGCCGCCCGCCGGAGTGAGCTCACCGGGCCGCTGAGCGGCCAAAGGCGGTAGGTGGCACCCGGCGGCACCCGATGGCACCCCGAGGTCGGTAAGGAGCTCCTCCCCGAACCGGTCGTGACATTCGACGATTCAATCCCTACGATCCTGAATATGGATATGCATTCTGTGGACCCGGTGGTGCTCGGGACGTCCGGTGTCACCGCGGCCGACGTCGTCGCCGTGGCGCGCGGCGGCGCCCGGATCGAGCTCTCCGAGGAGGCCGTGACGGCACTCGTCGCGGCCCGCGACATCGTGGACGCGCTCGCGGCCAAGCCGGACCCCGTCTACGGCGTCTCGACCGGCTTCGGAGCCCTCGCCTCCCGGCACATCAGCCAGGAACTGCGGGCGCAGCTGCAGCGCAACATCGTCCGCTCGCACGCCGCCGGAATGGGCCCGCGGGTGGAGCGCGAGGTGGTCAGGGCGCTGATGTTCCTGCGTCTGAAGACGGTCTGCTCGGGGCACACGGGCGTGCGGCCCGAGGTCGCGCAGACCATGGCGGACGTGCTGAACGCGGGCATCACCCCCGTCGTCCACGAGTACGGCTCGCTGGGCTGCTCCGGCGACCTCGCCCCGCTGTCCCACTGCGCCCTCACGCTGATGGGCGAGGGGGAGGCCGAGGGGCCCGACGGCGTCGTACGGCCCGCCGGAGAGCTGCTCGCCGCCCACGGCATCACCCCGGTCGAGCTCCGCGAGAAGGAGGGGCTCGCCCTCCTCAACGGCACGGACGGCATGCTCGGCATGCTGGTCATGGCCCTCGCCGACCTGGAGCTGCTCTACCGGTCCGCCGACGTCACGGCCGCCCTGACCCTTGAGGCCCTCCTCGGCACGGACAAGGTCCTCGCCCCCGAGCTCCACGCCATCCGTCCGCACCCCGGCCAGGGCGCCTCGGCCGCCAACATGCTCGCGGTCCTCAAGGGGTCCGGCCTGACCGGCCACCACCAGGAGGGCGCGCCCCGCGTCCAGGACGCCTACTCGGTGCGCTGCGCCCCGCAGGTCGCGGGCGCCGGCCGCGACACGATGGACCACGCGCGCGTGGTGGCCGAGCGGGAGCTGGCGTCGGCGGTGGACAACCCGGTGGTGCTGCCTGGGGGCACCTCCCGCTCATGGGGGTCCCCCCGCTCGAGCGAAGCCGAGAGTGGGGGAGAAGCCGAGAGTGGGGGAGGTCGCGTCGAGTCCAACGGCAACTTCCACGGCGCCCCCGTGGCCTACGTCCTCGACTTCCTCGCCATCGCGGCCGCCGACCTCGCCTCGATCGCGGAGCGCCGCACGGACCGTCTGCTCGACAAGAACCGCAGCCACGGGCTCCCGCCGTTCCTCGCGGACGACCCGGGTGTCGACTCGGGGCTGATGATCGCCCAGTACACGCAGGCGGCCCTGGTGAGCGAGATGAAACGTCTCGCCGTCCCGGCCTCCGCCGACTCCATCCCCTCCTCGGCCATGCAGGAGGACCATGTCTCGATGGGCTGGTCCGCGGCCCGCAAGCTCCGCACGGCCGTCGACAACCTGACCCGCGTCCTCGCCGTCGAGCTCTACGCCGCCACGCGGGCCATCGAACTCCGCGAGGGTCTGACCCCCGCCCCGGCCTCCCAGGCGGTACTGGAGGCCGTCCGCAAGGCGGGCGTCGAGGGCCCGGGACCGGACCGCTTCCTCGCCCCCGACCTGGCGGCGGCCGACGCCTTCGTCCGGGAGGGGCGTCTGGTCGCGGCGGTGGAGCCGGTGACGGGGCCGCTGGCCTGAGGCCTCAGGCGGGGCGCACGGGGCGTACGGCTCAGGAAAGCGCCGTACGTTCCCGGCGGACCGAGTACGCCACGAACCCCGCGCCCAGGCCGAGGAAGAGCGTGCCTCCGACGAGGTACGGGGTGGTGTCGACGCTGCCGGTGTCGGCGAGCTGGGCCCCCGCACCCGTGGACCGGGTGGACTCGGAGGAGCCGGAGGAGTCGGAGGTGATGACCGCGTCCGTGGACGTCTCGGTCGTCGTGTCCGCGCTCATGGTCGTCATCTGTCGCTGTTCTGTTCCGTCCTGACCGTCCTGGGTCGCGTTCGCGGACGGGACGAACCACAGGGCGGCGAGAAGGGTTCCCGCGGCGGTGGCGGTCAGCAGCGTTCGACGTGTGGTGGACGACGATCGACGTGCGGCGGACACGAAATATCGATCCCCTTGTGGAGCTGGCGAATTGGCCGTGTGGGGCGATGTTAGTGAAAGTCGCGGGTCACGGGAAAGTCACGGGAGCTGTGAGACGTACTCTCCCGCCTATGAGCACTTCTGAGACATCACAGTTCGTCCGGCTTCGGGTGGAATTGGTGGTCGAGGTCGAGGGCGCCGACGCGCTGACCAAGGCCGCGCTCGACCGAATCGAGTCGGCCGTCGATATGGCGGCGGACGAACGGGTACACGCCGAGGGCGCGGTGACGCAGGACACAGCGGAGGCCCTGGCCTACCTCGTCGACCCGTTCGACCTGGTCAGCGAGGTACCCGGGGTCGACCTGGCCCAGGCGTCCTGGAGCAGTGAGCAAATCGACTACGACCCTGATTCGCCTGATTGGGGCCTGGACGAGGATGATGTGCACGAGGACGAAGAGGAACACGGGACCGGCTGACGCGTCGCGGGTGAGATTCACAGCCCCGGGCGGCAACCGCTGCCCGGGGTTCTGTCGTCTCATGAGGCGCACTGACCACCTCAGCACCAGTCAGCCGGTCGTCGCGGACCGAACGTGGTGTGCCCCACACATCCGAGGGATGTGGAACGGGAGGAACCGGTCGTGGCGTTTGTGTCCGTACGGGGATTCTCTTGGGCTTTGGGGATTCGGCAACGATGGAGAAGCGTGTGATGACGAACAGTAGGCGGCGCAAGGGCCTCGCGGTCGCGTCCGCCCTGCTCGGCGGGGTGTTGGTGCTCTCTGCGTGCAGCGGAGGCGACGACAAGGCGGGCTCCGGCGGCGACACCTCGCAGGCCAAGGCCGACGAGGCGGCGGCCAAGAAGACCTCCGTCGCCGAGATCAAGATCACGCCGAAGGACGGCTCGGACAACGCGTCCATCAACAACGCCGCCAAGGTCACCGTGGCCAAGGGCGAGCTGACGTCCGTCAAGATGGAGACCGAGGAAGGCAACGCCGTCGCCGGCGAGATATCCGCGGACAAGAAGAGCTGGAAGCCGAGCGGCCAGCTGGAGCGGGCCACCCGGTACGAGATCACGGCCACCGCCGAGGACTCCGAGGGCCGCGCGGCGCACGAGAACGCCACGTTCACCACCGTCTCGCCGAACAACAGCTTCCTCGGCTACTTCACGCCGGAGGACGGCTCCACGGTCGGCGTCGGCATGCCCGTCTCGATCAACTTCGACAAGGCGATCAGCAACAAGGCCGCCGTGCAGAAGGGCATCACCGTCTCCTCCAGCTCCGGCCAGGAGGTCGTCGGCCACTGGTTCAGCCCGAACCGGCTCGACTTCCGGCCCGAGGAGTACTGGAAGGAGAACTCGACCGTCACCGTGAAGCTGGCGCTCGACGGGGTCGAGGGCTCCGACGGCGTGACCGGCGTGCAGCAGAAGACGGTCACCTTCAAGATCGGCCGCAACCAGGTCTCGGTCGTCGACGCGAAGACCAAGCAGATGCAGGTCATGCAGGACGGCAAGGTCATCAAGACCATCCCGATCTCCGCCGGTTCGCCCGAGAACAAGACGTACCAGGGCCAGATGGTGATCTCCGAGAAGTTCAAGGAGACCCGGATGAACGGTGCGACGGTCGGTTTCACGGACGACGACGGCAAGGGCGAGTACGACATCAAGGACGTGCCGCACGCCATGCGTCTGTCGACGTCCGGCACCTTCATCCACGGCAACTACTGGGGCGCCAAGTCGATCTTCGGCAGCGTGAACACCAGCCACGGGTGTGTCGGCCTCTCGGACACCAAGGGTGCCAACGACCCGAACACGGCGGGTGCCTGGTTCTACAACAACTCGATCGTCGGTGACGTCGTCGACATCAAGAACACCGGCGACAAGACGATCGCCCCGGACAACGGCCTCAACGGCTGGAACATGGACTGGGCCGCCTGGAAGGCGGGTTCGGCGGCCTGAGCCGCGCGCTCCGCGAGACCGTTTCCTGACGACGGCGGCACCGGCCCTTGGCGGCCGGTGCCGCCGTCGTCGCTGTTTGGGCGTTTGGGCGTTTGGGCGTCTGGGCGTTTGAGCGTCTGGGCGTGTGTTCGGGTGCGGGTGGTGGGAGGCTTGTCGCGCAGTTCCCCGCGCCCCTGAAACAGCAGGGGCGCGCCCGGGCTTTTAAGGGGCGCGGGGAACTGCGCGACAAGCCACGAGCGACCCGCAGCCGCCCACCAACAGAACCCGGCAGACGAGACGCACAGCTAAAACAAGCCCACCCACAGCCTTCTCATCCACCTCTTATGGCGGGCTTATCCGTTCATCACGGGACGTGCCTAGCTTGCCGCCATGTTCCTCACCTACCTGAGGCGCGAACTGCGCCGCCGCAGAAAGGCGGCCCTCGTCGTCGCCTCCGGTCTCGCGTTGGGTATCGCCCTCGTCATCGTGGTCAGCTCCGTGTCCTCCGGGATGGAGAAGGCGCAGGGCAAGGTCCTCCAGTCGCTGTACGGGCTGGGCACGGACATGACCGTCACGAAGGCCGCCGAGGCCCAGACGGGCCAGACGGGCCAGAACCAGGGGCCCAGGTTCGAGTTCGGCGCGCGCGGCAACGACTCCGACGAGGAGCAGAGCAGCGACCGCGTGATGGTCCAGGGGTTCCAGACCCTGGCCGCGTCCACCGTGAGCAAGGTCGGTGCGCAGAAGGGGGTTTCCGACGTCGTCGGCGGTCTCAGTCTGCGGGTCATCAAAGTGAGCGGGCAGTTCCGGCAGGGCGAGTTCCAGCAGGAGCGGGGCCAGGGACAGAGCGGCGGCGGCCAGCCCGGCGCCGGACAGGGCGGCGGCCAGGGTGGGCAGCCCGAGGGCCGCGTCCAGGGCGGTGGCGCCGACTTCCAGGTCAACAACTACTCGGTGTACGGCACGGACGTCACCCAGCCGGCCCTCGGCCCGCTGACCTCCTCGAAGATCACCAGTGGCCGTACGTTCAAGACCTCCGAGACCGACGCCAAGGTGGTCGTCGCCGACCGGTCGTACGCCAAGGAGAAGAAGCTCGCCGTCGGTGACACCGTCACCATCAAGGGCACCAAGTTCAAGGTCATCGGCATCGCCACCCCGGACAGCGGGGACGCCGCCGCCAACCTCTACATCCCGCTGAAGCAGGCCCAGACCCTGAGCGACTCCAAGGACAAGGTCACCACGATCTACGTCAAGGTGTCGGACTCGCAAGCGATCGGCTCCGTCAAGTCGGGCATCCAGAAGAACGTCTCGGGCACGACGGTCACCACCTCCGCCGATCTCGCCAAGACGGTCTCCGGGTCCCTGTCCACGGCCTCCGACCTGGCCTCCAACGTGGGCAAGTGGCTGTCCATCGCGGTACTGGTGGCCGCGTTCCTCGTGGCCGGACTGCTCACTTCTTCGGCCGTCTCCCGCCGCGTACGGGAGTTCGGCACCCTCAAGGCGCTGGGCTGGAAGTCCGGGCGGGTGACCCGGCAGGTCGTCGGTGAGGCCGTCGTGAACGGGCTCGTCGGCGGGGCGCTGGGCATCGCGCTGGGCCTGGCCGGCGCGTATGTCGTGACCGCGATCAGCCCCACCCTGGAGGCACAGGTGGGCGCCTCCGGCGGCGGTGCGGGCGGTCCGGGCGGCGGCGGTCCCGGTGGCGCCGGCCCTGGCGGGATGGGCGGCGGCTTCCGGCGGCAGGCGGCCACCGAGGCCCTCAAGGTCGCGCTCACCGCACCCGTCAGCCTCTCCACCATCGTCCTCGCGGTCGGCCTCGCCGTCACCGGTGGCCTCGTCGCGGGCGCCTTCGGCGGCTGGCGCGCCTCCCGACTGCGCCCCGCCGACGCTCTCCGCCGCGTCGAGTAGCCGACGTCCCGCGGCCACCTGCGTGGCCGACCCCCTTACGTATCCGATACGTATCCGAGGAGTTGCACGATGTACGAACTCAGAGGCGTCACCAAGCGCTACACGCGGGGCAAGGACACCGTCGACGCGCTCGACGGCGTCGACCTGACCATCGCGGACGGGGACCGCCTGGTCATCCAGGGCCCCACGGGCGGCGGCAAGTCCACACTGCTCCAGATGCTCGGCGCGCTCGACAGGCCCACCGCGGGCAGTGTCGAACTCGACGGCACGGACCTGGCGAGACTGTCCGAGGCGAAGCTCACCAAGGTGCGCAGCGAGAACATCGGATTCGTCTTCCAGAGCTTCAACCTGATCCCGACGCTCACGGCCCAGGAGAACGTCGAGACCGCGCTCGTTCCGCTCGGCGTGAGGACGAAGGAGCGGCGCGAACGGGCGGCCCAGGCGCTGGAGTCGGTCGGGCTCGGCGAACGGCTCGCGCATCTGCCGGCGGAGCTGTCCGGAGGCCAGCAGCAGCGCGTGGCCATCGCCCGGGCACTGGTGAAGCGGCCGAAGGTGCTGCTCGCGGACGAACCCACCGGCAACCTCGACGAGTCCATGCGCGACGAGATTATGGACGTCCTGGAGCGTCTGTGGAAGGAGCACGGGCTGACCTTCGTCATGGTCACCCATGACTCGTCGATCGCGAAGAAGGCCCCGCGCGTCGTGACGATCCGCAAGGGCAGGGTCACGGTGAAGGAGAAGGAGAAGGAGAAGGAGCGGGAGAAGGAGCGGGAGAAGGAGAAGGAGCGGGAGAAGGAGAAGGAGCGGGAGAAGGAGGGCGCCTGACGGGCACACGCCGGGGTGTACGCCGGGAGTGTTTCGGCCAACTGTCGGTGATCCGGTCATTTTGCATCACAGATGCAACCAAACCCGTCAACTCCCTACATCCGCCTCACTATTGAGCACGCGTCAGCCTCCCGTCATACTGCGTAGCACGGGGGGTGTACGCGCATGCGTGTGCGGGGCTTCCCCCGGCCGGGCGAACGGCTGATTCGCCCGGACTTCAGCTCCAGGGGGAGATTTGCGCAAACAAGTGAAGAGAGCGAGTGCGGCCTCGATCGCCATGGCTGCAGCAGTGGCACTCGCGGCGGGCATGACCAGCCCGGCGTCCGCGAAGCCCGAGCTCGCGAGCAGCTCTAAGGCGGCCGACTTCTCGGCCAAGCACCGCATCACGCTGATCACCGGCGACCGTGTCGTGGTCGACGCCAAGGGCAACCCCGTCGGCTTCGAACGCGCGAAGGGTCGCGACGGGATTCCCGCTCAGGTGCGCAAGGCCGACGGCCACAGTCTCGTCATACCGGCGGACGCGGCCCGCCTGATAGCCGAGGGCAAGCTGGACGAGCGGCTGTTCGACGTCACGGAGTTGAACAAGTCCGCGACCCGCAAGGCCCAGAAGAAGGGCCTGAAGCTCATCGTCGGCTACAAGGGAGCCGCCACGGGGGCCCGCGCCGACGTCCGCGACGCCGGTGACACCACCGTTCGCCGCACCCTCAAGACGCTGAACGCGGACGCGGTCCTCACGCCGAAGGACGACGCCACCAAGCTGTGGAACGCGGTGACCGACACCGACGGCACCACCGCCTCCGGCATCGCCAACGTCTGGCTCGACGGCGTTCGCAAGGCCAGCCTCGACAAGTCCGTACCGCAGATCGGCGCCCCCAAGGCGTGGGCCGCCGGCTACGACGGCAAGGGCACCAAGATCGCCGTCCTGGACACCGGTGTGGACACCACCCACCCGGACCTCAAGGACCAGGTGATCGAGTCCAAGAACTTCACCCCGGCCGCGGACGCGAGCGACAAGTTCGGCCACGGCACGCACGTCGCCTCCATCGCGGCGGGCACGGGCGCCAAGTCCAACGGCAAGTACAAGGGCGTGGCCCCGGGCGCGAAGATCCTCAACGGCAAGGTCCTCGACGACACCGGCTCCGGTGACGACTCCGGCATCATCGCCGGTATCGAGTGGGCCGCCGCGCAGGGCGCCGACGTCGTGAACCTCAGCCTGGGCGGCGGTGACACCCCCGAGGTGGACCCGCTGGAGGCCGAGGTCGACAAGGTCTCCAAGGAAAAGGGCATCCTCTTCGCGATCGCCGCGGGCAACGACGGCGAGTTCGGCGAGCAGACCATCGGCTCCCCGGGCACCGCGGCCTCCGCGCTCACCGTCGGCGCGGTCGACGACAACGACAAGCTGGCGTCCTTCTCCAGCACCGGCCCCGGCCTGGACGGCCAGATCAAGCCGGACGTGACCGCGCCGGGCGTGGACATCACCGCCGCCTCGGCCAAGGGCAGCGTCATCGAGCAGGAGGTCGGGGAGAACCCGCCCGGCTACCTGACGATCTCGGGTACGTCGATGGCGACCCCGCACGTGGCGGGCGCGGCGGCGATCCTCAAGCAGGAGCACCCCGACTGGACGTACACCGACCTCAAGGGCGCCCTGACGGGGTCGACCAAGGGCGGCAAGTACACGGCGTTCCAGCAGGGTTCGGGCCGGATCCAGGTCGACAAGGCCATCAAGCAGACCGTGTTCGCCGCTCCCGTGTCGGTGACGTTCGGTACGCAGCAGTGGCCGCACACCGACGACACGCCGGTCACCAAGCCGGTGACGTACAAGAACACCGGCAAGGACGACGTCACCCTCAACCTGTCCGTGGCGGGCACCAACCCCAAGGGCCAGGCGGCCCCGGAGGGCTTCTTCACCCTCGCCGCGAAGACCGTGAAGGTCCCGGCGGGCGGCACGGCCTCCGTCGACCTGAAGGTCAACACCAAGCTGGGTGGCACCGTGGACGGCGCGTACTCCGCGTACGTGACGGCGACCGGCGGCGGCCAGACCGTGCGCACCGCCGCCGCGGTGCAGCGTGAGGTGGAGTCGTACGACGTCACGCTCAAGGCGATCGACCGTGCGGGCAACCCGGCCGTGAACTACAACCTTGACCTGGCGGGCATCTCCGGCCTCGGCAAGGAGAAGTGGTACAGCCCGTACGACGCCTCCGGCACCGTCAAGATCCGTGTGCCCAAGGGCGGTTACATCCTCAACTCCTCGTTCTTCGTGGACCCGGAGGACTTCTCCAAGGGCGCCGACTGGCTGGCCCAGCCGAAGCTGAACGTCACCAAGAACACCACGATCACGCTGGACGCCCGCAAGGCCAAGCCGGTCGACGTCACGGTTCCCGAGGCGACAGCCAAGTCCGAGTTCGCCTCCCCCGACTACACGGTGGACGTGACGGACGGCACTTACTCGTTCGGCTGGTGGCTGGACTCCTACAAGGGCTTCCGCACCGCCCACCTCGGTCCGCAGATCACCGACGGTTCGCTCTACCAGCAGTGGGACGGTCACTGGACCAACGGTGACAAGACCGAGTACGACGCCGTCACCGGCGCCAAGGTCAAGCAGCTCGCGACCGGCTACACCAAGCACTGGAAGAAGAGCGAGCTGGCCACGCTGAAGGTCAACCTCGGCGCTTCCAGCGCCGACAAGAAGGGCTCGATCACGGCCTGGGGCTACCTGCCCGACAGCTCCGGCGGCTCCGCGATCAGCATCCAGCAGAAGCTGCCCAGCACCCGGACGCTGTACGTGTCCACCACGGGCGGCGTGAAGTGGGGCCTCGACTTCGAGCAGGTCGCCGGGGTCGACGCGGACGGCTGGCCGATCATCGACGCGAGCTACACGCTCGGTGCCGAGCAGACGTTCAAGGGTGGCCAGAGCTACGAGAAGACGTTCAACACCGGCGTCTTCGGTCCCCGGATCGGAGGTGGCTACGGCATCACCCGTGACGGCAACACCATCAACGGCTTCCTGCCGATGTTCGCCGACGGCAAGACCCACGCAGGCGGATCGCTCTACACGTCGGTGAAGTCGACGCTGTACCGCAACGGCACGAAGATCATCGAGAACGACGACGCGCTGGAGGGCGGCGGCGAGTTCAAGGTCCCGTCCGGTGAGGCCACCTACAAGCTGACCACGTCCATCAAGCGGTCCGTGAAGGTGGCCGCGGCCTCGACCCGGATCGACACGAGCTGGGAGTTCAAGTCCAAGAAGACCACCTCCCAGACGAAGCTGCCGGTCGCCACGGCCCGCTTCGGCGCGCCGCTCGACCTCTACAGCCGCGCTCCGGAGAACAAGAAGGTCACCTTCCCGGTCACCGTCCAGGGCGCGGCCGCGGGCAGCAACCTCAAGTCGCTGACCACGTACGTGTCGTACGACTACGGCCAGACGTGGACCAAGGTCAAGGTCGTCAACGGCAAGATCACCGTCAAGAACCCGGCGAAGGGCAAGGGCATCTCGTTCCACGCCAAGATCGCCGACAAGAAGGGCAACAAGTCGACGGTGTCGATCTACAACGCGTACTACGGCAAGTGAGCCCGTCGTACCACGTCAGGTGAGCCGTGAGGTTCGCTGACCGCTGATTCGCGGGGCGGCCCGCCGGAGGATCTCCCTCCGGCGGGCCGTTCGTGTTTGTGTGGGTACATGACCACATCGACCGTGGAGTACATCCGCTACCGGATCCCCGAGGACCGGTCGGCGGAGTTCCTGGCCGCCTACACCAAGGCCGCGGCCCAGCTGGCGGCGGCACCGCAGTGCGTCGACTACGAGCTGTCCCGCTGCGAGGAGGACTTCGAGCACTACGTCCTCCGCATCACCTGGACCTCGACCGAGGACCACCTGGAGGGGTTCCGGAAGTCGGAGCTGTTCGAGGACTTCCTCGCCGAGATCCGGCCGTATGTCGCCCACATAGAGGAGATGCGCCACTACAAGCCCACCACCGTACGCGGCGCGGGCGCGTCCGTGCCGACGCTGTACGCCTGGGCGGGCGGCACCGAGGCCTTCACCCGGCTCACCGAGGTCTTCTACGACAAGGTGCTGAGGGACGACCTCCTGGCGCCGGTGTTCGAGGGGCTGGCCCCCGAACACGCCGAGCACGTCGCGCTCTGGCTCGGCGAGGTCTTCGGTGGGCCGTCCACCTACTCGGAAACCCAGGGTGGCCACGGACACATGGTCGCCAAGCACATGGGCCGCGGCATCACCGAGCCGCAGCGCCGCCGCTGGGTCAACCTGCTGCAGGACGCGGCGGACGAGGCCGGCCTCCCGACCGACGCCGAGTTCCGCTCCGCCTTCGTCGCCTACGCCGAGTGGGGCACCCGACTCGCCGTCTACTTCTCGAGCCCGGACGCGACACCGCCGGCCGAACAGCCGGTACCGAGATGGGGCTGGGGTTCGGCACCGCCGTACCGGCCGTGAGGGTGAATGCGGGTGCGGGTGCGGGTGCGAGGTGGCGGGTGCGCGCTGGGATGGCGGCGTGCTGTGGTGGTGGCGCGGGCGCGTCGAGGTGGCGGGCGCGCGAAGGCTTTTAAGGGGCGCGGGGAACTGCGCGACCAGCCACAACGAACCCGCAGCCGACAACCCGCCGCAACAGGGGAGACGAGACGCGACCAGCCACAACAAGCCCGCAGCCGACAACCCGCCGCAACAGGGCAGACGAGACGCGACCAGCCACAACAAGCCCGCACCCGACAACCCGCCGCAACAGGGCAGACGAGACTACTCCGGCCGCCCAACCCCAGGGCGCCCCATCTCAGACGCACTCCGGCCGGAGGCCCGCGCGTCCGTCCCCCAGCTGGCCAGCAACCGCAACGCCTCCGCCGACGGCGACCCCGGCTCCGCGTGGTACGTGATCAGCGACTGCTCACCGTCGTCCGGCAGCCGGAACGTCTCGTAGGACAGGGTGAGCTCACCCACCAAGGGGTGCCGCATCCGCTTCACCCCGTGGCTCTTCTCCTTGACGTCGTGCGTGGCCCACAGCCGCCGGAACTCCTCGCTCTTCACCGAGAGCTCCCCGACCAGCGAGGACAGCCGTGGGTCGTCCGGGTGGCAGCCGGCGTCCATGCGCAGGTAACTCACCATGTCGGCCGCCTTGGACTCCCACTCCACGTACAGCTCGCGGTACTCGGGCCGCAGGAACACCAACCGCGCCCAGTTCCGCTCCTGGGCGGGCAGCTCGGCCCAGTCCCCGAAGACGGCCGCCGCCATCCGGTTCCAGACGAGGATGTCCGAGCGCCGCCCCGTGATGTACGCGGGGACGCCGTCCAGCGTGTCCAGCAGCTGCCGCAGCGAGCCCCGCACCTGCTGCGACCGCGCCGACGGCTTCTTCTTGTGGCTCTTCGGCTTCGCGAGATGCGTGAGGTGGGCGTGCTCGGCGTCGCTCAGCCGCAGGGCGCGCGCGATCGCGTCGAGTACCTCCGCCGAGACGTTGCGCCCGTTGCCCTGCTCCAGCCGCGTGTAGTACGCCACCGAGACGCCCGCCAGCTGCGCGAGCTCCTCGCGGCGCAGCCCGGGCACCCGGCGGTGCCGGCCGAAGTCCGGCAGCCCCACGTCCTCCGGCTTCAGCCGGGCACGCCGGGTGCGCAGGAACTCGCTGAGCTCGGCCCGCCGGTCCAGAGTCCCCCCGGCGTCACCGCCGGGCGTGGCAGTGTGCCCGGACTGGGCGGCCGGTACGGCTTCGGGCTTTTCGTCCATACGTCAAGTATTCACGGTCGTACGACTGCGAGCCTGACCCCGTCAGTGGTAGGACCAGCGGACGTACGCAGAGCCGTGATCTGGGTGAACCCGGCGCGCTGCGGCAGGCTGGAGCCCGCACCCGGCCGGAAGGCAGGCCGGGCGCAGGACGACTCCCTAGGAGAACCCCCGGCATGACCACCACTGTCGCCGCATACGCCGCCCCCGCGGCCAAGGCTCCGCTGGAGCGCACCACGATCGAACGCCGCGAGGTCGGTGAGTTCGACGTACTGATCGACATCAAGTTCGCCGGTATCTGCCACTCGGACATCCACCAGGCCCGCGAGGGCTGGGGCGAGGCGATATTCCCGATGGTGCCCGGGCACGAGATCGCCGGCATCGTCTCCGAGGTCGGCTCCGGCGTGACCAAGTACCAGGTCGGCGACCGCGTGGGCGTCGGCTGCATGGTCGACTCCTGCCGCGAGTGCGAGAACTGCGAGGCCGGCCTCGAGCAGTACTGCGTGAAGGGCAACGTCGGCACGTACAACGCCCTCGACAAGAACGGGGAGCCGACCTACGGCGGCTACGCCGAGAAGATCGTCGTCGACGAGGCCTTCGTCGTGCGCATCCCCGACGGGCTCGCGCTGGACGTGGCCGCCCCTCTGCTGTGCGCCGGCATCACCACGTACTCCCCGCTGAAGCGCTTCCAGGCCGGGCCCGGCAAGAAGGTCGCCGTTCTCGGCTTCGGCGGCCTCGGCCACATGGGTGTCAAGATCGCGAAGGCGCTGGGCGCCGAGGTGACGGTCCTGTCGCAGTCCCTGCGCAAGCAGGACGACGGGCTGCGGCTGGGTGCCGACCACTACTACGCGACCAGCGACCCGAAGACGTTCGAGGAGCTGCGGGGTTCGTTCGACGTGATCCTGTCCACCGTGTCCGCCCCGCTGGACCTGGACGCCTTTCTGTCCCTGCTGAAGACCGAGGGCGCCTTCGTGAACGTCGGGGCGCCAGAGGAGCCCGTCGCGCTCAACCTCTTCTCGGTGATCGGCGGTGGCAAGACCCTCGCCGGCTCCATGATCGGTGGCATCCGCGAGACCCAGGAGATGCTGGACTTCTGTGCCGAGCACGGCCTGGGCGCCGAGATCGAGCTGATCGAGGCCTCCGAGATCAACGTCGCGTACGAGCGGGTGCTGTCGAGCGACGTGCGCTACCGCTTCGTGATCGACACGGCAACGATCTGACCTTCGCGTGCTGGTTCGGTGAGGGCCGGGGCCGGTGACACGGCTCCGGCCCTTCGTTGTCAGTGGGGTCGTGCATGATGGCCGTGTGCTTGATCGACGGGGGACACGGGGGAGCCGGCATGCATGATCCACGGGGGAATCAGGGCGCGTACGCCCTGCGGGAGCCGTACGCAGAGGGGCGCCGGCGCAGCCCCGAGCCGGGGCAGGCGGGGCGCGCGGTCGCGCCCCGCGAGGCGAGCGACGTGCGGCGGATGTCCGCCGTGGCCTTGGACGCCATCCTCGTCTGGTCCTTCTGGTACGTCGTGGCGGCGGCCCTCAACAAGGGCGCGTGGCTGCCGGGACTGCCCGCGGGCGCCGCGCTCGGTGTTCACGCCGGGATCCTCGCCGGGGCCTCCTTCGCCAACCAGGTGCTGCTGACCCTGATGACGAGGGCCAGTGTGGGCAAGCTGCTCACCGGGGTCCGCGTGGTGCGCGCCGCGGACGGCCACCGCTCCGGCCCGTTCCGCCTCACCTGGCGCTGGCTCTCGGGCCTGTGCTGGCTGCCGCTCCAGCCGTACTACTGGCTCCGCTCCTGGATATCCATCCTCACCGGCCACGTGTCCCGCGGCACGGTCGGCGACAACGAGGACGGCGAGCTGTACGAGGCGATATGCGGCCTGCGGTATGTGCGCCGCAAGGATCTGGCTCGGGTGGCGTAGGCCGGGTTGCGTTCGGGGCTGGTTCGGTACGGGCGGACTGGGTTCGGCCGGCCCAGGTCGGCGAGGGCTCAGGCGTGATCGCGTCTGCCGGTCCTACGGCCCAGGAGCCACAGCAGGTACGGCCCGCCCACGAGTGAGGTGAGCGCGCCCACCGGGATCTCCAGGGGCGGGACCAGCGTGCGGGCCACCAGATCGGCGGTGACGACGACGACCGCGCCCGTCAACGCCGAGCCCACGAGGGGCAGCTGAGGGGTGCGGGTGAGACGGCGGGCCAGCTGCGGACTGGTGAGCGCGACGAAGCCGATCGGGCCGGCCGCCCCCGTCGCGGTAGCGGCCAGCACCACACCGAGCGCGGTGAGGCCGAGCTGGGCCCGGTGCACGCGGACGCCGAGCGCGGCGGCCGTGTCGGGGTCGAGACCGAGCGGTTTCTGCGCCCGGCTCGCCCAGGCCAGGGCGGGCAGGGAGAGCAGGAGCGCGGCACCGAGGGGGCCCGCCTGCTCCCAGCCACGACCATTGAGGCTGCCCGTCAGCCACAGCTTGACCTGCTCGGCGGCGGCCAGTTCGCTCTCGGTCAGATAGAGCTGGACGACGGCGGAGAGCGCGACACCGATGCCGACGCCGGTGAGCACGAACCGGCTGGGCCGCATGCCGTGCCGCCAGGCCAGGACGTACACGAGAGCGGCGGCCACGAGACCACCCGCGACGGACACGGCGGGAAGCGCGGCGGGCGACGCCACCAGGCCGGTGGCCAGGGCCAGCACGGTCGCGGCGGCCGCCCCGTGCCCGACGCCGATGACGTCCGGGCTGGCCAGGGGGTTCCGCGTCACGGTCTGCACCAGCGCCCCGGCGATCCCGAGCGCGGCACCGACCATCGCCCCCAGCACGATGCGCGGGACACGGAGTTCGTTGACGACGAGGTCGTACGGCCCTGAGTGCCCCTGGACGGCTCGCCACACCTCTCCGGGCCCGACGAAGGTCTGCCCGGCGCAGGCGGAGAGCAGCATCACCGCGGCGAGCACGGGGAGCAGCACGGCGGCGGCCGAGCGGCGGTGCAGCAGGAGGGAGAAGCAGCCCAGGCGGACGACGGAGAGGCCGGCCGAGCGGGGGTAGCAGGGTGAGGTGGCGGTGTGACGGCCGTGGGAGTCGTGGGGGCAGTGGGAGGCGTGGGAATCGTGGGAGTCACGCGAGGCATGGGAGTTGTGCGCGGTGTGCGGGGCTGCGGTCGTCCCGGTCACGCGGTCACCTTCTTCCGGCGGACGAGGGCGACCAGAACCGGCACACCCACGAGTGCCGTCATCACCCCGGCCGGGACCTCGGCGGGGGCGCGGACGACCCGCCCCATCACGTCGGCCGCGAGCAGCAGCGCGGCACCGAGGAGGGCCGAGAGGGGCAGCACCCAGCGGTGCCCGCCCGCGACGAGACGGCGGGCGAGATGGGGAACGGCCAGTCCGACGAAGGCGATGGGACCGGCGGCGGCGACCGCGGCCGCGGTGAGGAGCGTCGCGCCGAGCGCCGCCGTGGCACGTACGAGCTGGACACGGTGCCCCAGCGCGCGGGCCGTGTCGTCGCCGAGCGCCAGCGCGTCCAGGCCACGGGCGCAGACGAGCACGAGCAGCCCGCCGGCGACCAGGAACGGCAGCATCCGCCCCAGCGTTCCGGCGTCCCGTCCGCTGAGCGCGCCCACCTGCCAGAACCGGAACTGGTCGAGCGTGGCCGAACTCGACGTCAGGACCACGGTGTTGGCCCCGGCGGTCATCGCCGCGAACGCGGTGCCCGCGAGCGCCAGCTTCACCGGTGAGGCCCCGCCCCGTCCGCGCGCGGCGATGGCGTACACCACGCACGCGGCGACGACGGCGCCCGCGAAGGCGTACCAGACGTACCCGGCGAAGCCGTGTCCGAGCCCGAACGCGATGGCGAGCACGACACCGGCCGCCGCGCCCTGGCTCAGTCCGAGGATGCCGGGGTCGGCGAGCGGGTTCCGGGTGACCGCCTGCAACGCGGCCCCGGCCAGCCCCAGGGCGGCACCCGCGGCGAGCCCCACGACCGTACGCGGCACCCGCAGCGAGCGTACGACCAGGGCGTCCGGCGAACTCCCGCCGTGGACGAGGGAGTCCAGCACGGTGGCCAAGGGGACGGGCCGGGTGCCGACGGAGAGGCTGAGCGCGGCGGTGAGGACGGTGCCGACGAGGGCGAGGACGACCCAGGCGGTGCGGGCGGACCACCCGGGAGCCTTCCGACGCCTCCGACGCCGGGGGAGACGGTCGGCGCGGGGGTCACCGGACGTCGCCCCACCCCCCTGTTCGGCCACGGTCGCCCGCATCTACTTGCCGATGGTGTCGGCGAGTTGGTCCACGACGACGCGTGCGGCGGTCGGACCGGCGTTGAGGTACCAGGGGTCGTCGTCGACCTTCACCGCGTGCCCGGCCCCGACGGCCTTCAGCGACTTCCACAGCGGCCCGGTCAGCACACTCGCGGCATCCGTCGTGCCGGCGTCGCCCTGAACGGAGTAGAAGATCCAGTCCCCGTCCGCGACATCGATGCTCTCCGGCCCGATGTCCTGCGAAATCGCGGCGAACCGCTGCGCCTCGGGTCGCTGGAGACCCATGTCGACGGCGAGCGATCCGGTGAAGGAGGAGACTCCGAACATCCGCGTACGGTCGGGAGTGAACCGCACCATCGAGATCTCGGCGTCCCCCAGCTCCTCACCCCGCTCGGCGGCCTCGTCCGCGATGTCGTCGAGGAGCTTTCGCGCCTGTCGCCCCTTGCCGACGGCGTCGCCCACGAGAAGGAGGTCCCGCTTCCAGTTGATGCCGTTGCCCGCGGTGATGACGGTGGGGGCGATCTTCGACAGCTTCGGGTACAGATCGCCGAGGGAGTCGTTGGCGAGGATCAGATCGGGCTTGGCGGCGGCGAGTGACTCCAGGTTGGGCGCGGCACGCGTACCGGCGTCGGTCATGCCCGCGAGCTGCTTCCGGTACGCGGGGAAGGCGTCCTTGAGGTAGTCGGGTACGAGCCCGGCGTTGTCGCCGCGTGTGGCGGCCGCGGGGACCAGGCCCAGGGTCAGCAGATCGTCCAGCTGACCGGTGCTGAGCACCACGATCCGCTTCGGGGCCGCCTCGATCCCGGTCGTCCCCTGGAAGTGCTTTACCTTCCGCGGGAACGCGCCGTCCTTCTCGGCGTCGGATCCCATTCCCTCGGCGAGCGCGCTCGGTGCGGCGGACGGCCCCTTCGACGCCCCGGCCACCAGGTTGCGCGAGCCGTCGGACCTGCCGTCGCCCTTCGCCGTACCGCCGGTGCCGCCGCCTGCCGAACAACCGGCGAGCAACATCCCACCGGCCACGGTCACGGCCAGTACGGCCCTCATCCTGAACCCGCGCACCACCACTCCGATCCTTGCTAAGGCAAGGCTTACCTTAACCGCTTGCCCTGGCGGTCTAGGACTCGAGGCCCGGTTCGCGGGACGGAGCGGATGGGGCCGGAGGACCGATGGTGCGGGTCGGGGAAGGTTGCCTAGCGTGGGGAACGTCCTTGACGTCGTACCGGCGCCTGGCGGACGCCGCGTCCCGCGCCCGTGCTGCGATGTCGTGCGTACCCCGCTCGCGCCGAGGAGGCCTCGCCATGTCCGTCGAGCTGAACCACACGATCGTCGCCGCCCGTGACAAGAAGACGTCGGCCCGGTTCCTCGCCGACATCCTGGGGCTGGAGGTGAGCCCTCAGTTCGGTCCGTTCATCCCGGTCGAGATCGCCAACGGCGTGACTCTCGACTATGCGGACTCGTCCGGGCCCATCACGCCCCAGCACTACGCCTTCCTGGTCTCGGAGGCGGACTTCGACGAGATCTTCGCCCGCATCCGGGCCGCGGGGCTCACATACTGGGCGGACCCGTACCACCGCCGCTCGATGGAGATCAACACGAACGACGGCGGCCGGGGCGCCTACTTCGACGACCCGAACGGCCACAACCTGGAGATCCTGACCAGGCCGTACGGCAGCGGAGGCTGACGGCCCGGCCCGCCGTACGCCAGGATGCGGCGACCGAGGGATGGGCCGACGATGGAGAAGGGAACCAGGCCGCGGCGCGATCACCACCACAGGGGGGCCTGAGGTGTGTGTCATGCCCGTCCACAAGGTCCGCCCGGACATCAGTGTCCTGACCGACAGCCTTGACGTGCCCGGAATCGGGCACATTCCGGTGAACGCCTTCGTGTTGCACGCCGGCCAGCCCGTCGTCGTGGACACGGGCCTCGGCCTTCCCGACCGGAACTTCCTGGAGAGGGTCGCCGCCGTACTGGATCCCTCCGATGTGCGCTGGATCTGGCTCACACACCCGGACCGCGACCACACGGGCGGGATCTTCGACCTGCTGGCGGAGGCGCCGGAGGCGCGCGTCGTGACCACGTTCATCGCGGCCGGGATCATGTCCTGCGAGCATCCGCTGCCCCTCGACCGCGCCTACCTGCTCAACCCGGGACAGTCCCTGGATGTCGGAGACCGTACGCTCACGGGGTTCAGGCCGCCGCTGTTCGACAACCCGGCCACGGTCGGCTTCTTCGACAACCTGTCGGGCACCTGTTTCAGCTCCGACTGCTTCGGGGCGCCGCTGCCCTCCGCCGAACTCGCCCAGGCGGGGGACGCCCGCGAGGTCGGTGCGGAGGACCTGCGCTCCGCGCAACTCCTGTGGGCCACCGTCGACAGCCCCTGGGTGCAGAACGTGGACCTCGAGAAGTACCACGACAGTTTCCAGCCGCTGCGGGACAGGAAGCCCGATCTCATCCTCTCCACACACCTGCCCCCGGCCGCGGGAATCACCGGCGCGATGCTCGACACCCTGGGCGCCGCCGCCGGCTCACCCCCGTTCGTCGGCCCGGACCAGGAGGCCCTCCAGCAGCTCCTCTCGACCTTCGAGCCCAGCGCGGGCGGGCGCTGACCGGTGGACGTCAGCCGTCGTCCGCGCCGTCGTCGGGCACCCAGCGCAGCACGTCGCCGGGCTGACAGTCGAGCGCGCGGCAGATCGCGTCCAGCGTCGTGAACCGCACCGCCTTCGCGCGGCCGTTCTTCAGTACGGCGACATTGGCGGGTGTGATGCCGACGGCATCGGCGAACTCGCCCACCGACAGGCCGCGTTGGGCGAGCAGCAGGTCGAGGTCGACGATGATCGCCATTACACCACCTCGGTGATCTCGGTCTGCAGATCCGTCGCCTTGTGCAACAGGCTTCGCATGATGACGATGAGCATCGCGAACGACGCCCCCACACCGACACTCGCGACGGCGGCGGCCAGCGCGCTGATGACGTCCATGCCGTCGTCCGGAGAGGGTATGTCGGCCAGGGCCAGATGCCCCGTGGCCGCGATCGCTATGAACGTCGCCACGACGGAGGCCCCGATGATCGTGTCGACCCACCGGAAGGCCCGCGGCGTGAAGATCGCATCGCGTTCGACCATGTTGAGCAGCATCCACGTGGCGACGAGCGCGACCTGGACACAGGCGACACCGGCGATCGCCACCATCACGTAGGGCGTGGCGAACGGCTCGTAAGGCGGGAACCGGTCGACCTCGTCGGCTGCCGCCGACGGGATCACCACGATCTGACCAAAGAGCCCGAAAAGGATCGCAGAGGCGATGCCGACGCGGAGCGCGGCGATGAAGAGACGATGCATGTATCGATTATCGATGGCTTTCTATCGAAAATCAATAGATCTCCTGTGGCTGGTCGATGCCCGGCAGCGAGCACAGCGTCTCGCTCGAGCCGAGGCGGAAGGCACCCGCTCCTCCGTCACAGACCGGCGGGGTGGCTGGAGAGCCAGCCGGTGTGCCGGTCGCGGAGCCGGTCCCGTTCGGCGGGTGTGGCGAGGACGACGTCCGCGCCGCCGTCGTACGGGTGGTGGATGCGGCGGAGTTCCGTATCGGTGAAGAACACGTCACCCAGCGCGTCGTCCGCGACGGCGCGCAGCAGCTCGTCGAGGCAACCGCGTTCCCAGGGGCGTTGGTCGGCGTACAGACGTGTGTGGGCGTGGAACTCGGGGTCCGGGTCTTCCTCGTCCGGCTCGGTCCACCATCGGATGCCGTCGGGGTGGAGCGTCTGTCGTGGCGTCGGGAAGCCGGCGGGACCGTCCGGCGTGGACGACCAGTCCATGGTCACCACGAAGATGTCCATGCCCATGAACAGTTCGTCGAGGATCGTGTTGTACCGGTCCAGCACGATCGCGTACTCGTCCTCGGACTCCGGGTAGCGCTTCGAGCCGGGGAGGCTGTGGAAGCGCACCCAGTGGTCCGCATACGTGCTGCGTAACGTGTGACCGATGGGCGGACCCGCCGGCCGGCGTTCCTGCCACAACCGCGCCAGTAGTGCTGGATCTATGCCAGTGGTCACCCGTCCGCCTTCGTGACACCGATCGGGCAGGAGACCCCCGTCCCTACGAGCCTGTGCTGCCATGTGAGCCGAGGCCGACCGCCGGCGAGGCTCTCGGCGCCCTCCTAAGCTGTGAGCCACCATTCATCGAACCAGGAGAAGACGCTGTGCGAGCGGCCATACACGCGGGAATCGCCGCTGGGGCGGTCACGCTGACGACCCTTCTCGCCGGTTGTGGGGGCACGGGGGCACCTTCTGACGAAGGGAGCTCCGCCGTGTCGGAGGACCCGTCGGGGGCCCCTTCCACAGCGCCCGGGGTCGACGGCAAGGCCGACCCGGACCGCGTCTTCACCGAGGCCAGGCTGCAGGATGCGCTCCTGTCCGCCGAGGCGTTCGGTGAGCGCGCGAAGGTGACCGGCACCGACCTGGGGACCTTCGGGCCGTACGGACATGGCGACTGGGGTGGGTGCGAGCCGGCGGAGGACCTGGTTGAGGAGCAGAACGGCTTCGACGGCGCCAGCGCCATGCAGACCGTGCGCCTCGGACCTGTCACCGAGGACGCTCAATGGATCACCGTCCAGTTGGTCTCGATGCCCGCCGCGCGGACCGTGCGCTATCTGGAGATCCAGCGCCGGCTGCGTGAGCTCTGTCCCGAGGTCACCGTCGACACGGATGCCGCCCCGGTTCAGGAGCACCACCACACCCGGGAAATCGCCGCCCTCGGCGACGAAGCGATGGTGGACATCCTGCGAGTCACCGGCGGCGACGAGTACGACGGCAGCCCGTCATACGCCGTCGACGTGCGCGTCGGCGGCGTGCTCGCCATCGTGAACGCCGGGGGTGACAGGGACACCGCCGTCTCGCTCGCTGCCAAGGCCACCCAGCGGATCCGCACCGAGCTGTACGGCACGGACGGCAAGTAGCTTGGCTCCCGTCCCGCCGAGTCCGTGTCGTTGTGTGACCCGCCCCTGGGGGGCGATGGTTCGTGCGGAGTCATCGTGTCGGCACAGCAGGTACCTGCTAGGACGGGACGGCGGCCGTGTCCGACTCGTCGGTCCCCGGTCGCTGTGACGGCTCGCTGAGCTGGTCGCGCACATAGTTCCAGACCACCCCGATCAGCGCGGCGATCGGTACGGCGAGAAGACTGCCCACGATGCCGGCCAGATTGCCGCCCAAGGTCACCGCCAGGAGAACGACGGCCGCATGGAGGCCAAGCCCCCGACTTTGGATCATGGGCTGGAACACGTTGCCCTCGAGTTGCTGCACCACGACGATGATGACCAGCACGATCAGTGCGTCCGTCAGGCCGTTGGAGACCAGCGCGATAAGAACCGCGACGAAACCAGCGAAAAGGGCGCCTACGATCGGCACGAACGCGGAGACGAAGGTCAGCACCGCCAGCGGGAGCACCAGCGGTACCCCCAGAATCCACAGGCCCAGGCCGATCAGGACGGCGTCGAGCAGGCCGACGGCCGCCTGGGACCGCACGAACGCGCTCAAGGTGTCCCAACCGCGCGCGGCCACGGTCGGGACGTCGGTGGCGAGCCGACCGGGCAACTGACGGGCGAGCCATGGCAGGAACCGCGGGCCGTCCTTGAGGAAGAAGAACATCAGGAAGAGTGCCAGGAAGGCAGTGACCACGCCGTTCACCACGGTGCTCACCCCCGTGACGACAGCGCCGACCATGCTGCCGAGGCCCTCCTGAGCGCGGGCAACCGCGGCGTCGAAGGCCTTGGTGATCTGGGCGTCACCGATGTTCAACGGCGGGCCGGCGGCCCACTCGCGCAGCTTCTGGATGCCTTCGGCCACGCCGTCGGTCAGCTCGCCCGACTGGGACGCCACCGGCACGGCGATCAGTGCCACGACACCCACGGCGACCAGGAGGAACAGCACGGTCACGACCGACGCGGCGAGGGCGGGTTTCCACCCGTGACGACGCAGGAAACGAGCCGAGGGCCAGGTCAGTGTGGTCATGAGCAGACCGACCACGAGCGGCCAGACCACCGACCACATCCGGCCCAGCACCCACAGAGCCACCGCGAGCATCAGGAGTATGAGCATCAACTCCGCGGAGACACGCGCCGATGTGCGGAGCGCGGCGCGGGCTCTCGTGGAACTCAACGTGGCAGTCACGGAGGCACCCTATTGGTACTCAAGTCACACCGGTATCGCTGTTCGCGGTGTGGATGCCACCGGCGCATACGCCCCTGCCTGGGGGCGGGCTGCTCTTGCCGCCCGCAGCGAATGGCCAAGCCTGTGCGGGCCGTCAGCTCTTGGGATGGAGTGCAATGCCGCTCCGGGTATCGGCCAGATGAGCGGTTCTGCCCGCCCCGCATGGTCGACAGCCCATCGGCCGCAGGCGGTTCTGTCGGGTGCACCAGGACGTCATCCGTGAAGGTGGGCAAGAAGTTCGTCGCCGACGGGATAAGGGAATTCCACGGGCAACAGTCGGGCGGCGGAGTCCAGGTCCCCACTGCTGACGAGGGCTTGGATCTCGCGGGCGAGTGGGGTCATGTCGCGTATGGCGACCGTCCACTCGTCCGCGTAGCGTCGTACGGCCTCACCGGACAGGCCGAGTTGCAGGGACCGGTGGGGCAGGGGCCGCAGGTGGAGGTCCCGCTCGGGGTCCCACTGCACACGAGCGGGCGCACGCTTCAACTGACGCTGCCAGGCGGCTCGGTCGGGGTGCACTCCGCGGTCGTAGCTCGACAGACACGCATGGCGCAGCGCCCAGTCGAAGCCCTCGCGAGTGATCTCGACGGCCAGGACGGTCTCCTGACCCGCTTTCGTGCCCCAGCCGCAGCGGTACATCATCCACAGGAACGACGGCTTGATCCACGTCAAGCCTCGCTCACAAACCGCTTGCGTTACTGCTCTCTCGGGCTTCGAGAAGTGCGTCACCATGCTCTTTCACCCAGCGCCCGAGTGCCGTCATCGGGCCTTCGACCAGGCTCTGCCCCAGGCTGGTCAGGGCATACGCCTCGGCGTGCGCGTGGCGCTCGACCAGACCGTTGGCGAGCAGACGGCGCAAGGAGTCTGTCAAGACCTTGTCGCTGATGCCGCCGATCGCGGCGCGAAGCTCGCGGCGTCGGCGCGGTCCCGCGCGAAGAGCCGCCAGCACAACGGGATCCCAGGTGTGGGTGAAGAGATCGGTGGCCGCGCGCATATGGCAATCGGCGACGAACTCGTGGCAGTGGGCGTCGTGTTCAGTCACTCACCCATCATCACGCGTTGCTTACGCACTGATCGGTGCGTAACGCCTTCCTTACCGTGACCACCCAACGGACCACTGCTTGAAAGGTAGCGACCATGCGCATCGGGATCCTGGGCACAGGGACACTGGCGGCAGCCTTGGGCGAGGGCTGGGCACGTGCAGGGCACGAGGTGGCGATCGGCGGGCGATCGCGGGTCAAGGCGGAGAAGCTGGCTGAGCGTCTGGGACATGGAGTGCTCGCCGTCGCGCCGCGTGAGGCGGTCGTCAGCCGCGATGCGGTGCTTCTCGCCGTGTCCTGGGACGGCGTCGAGGACATGCTGGGACGGGTGGGCGCGTCCGACGGCGCGCTCCAGGGGACGCCGTTGATCGACCCTACGAACGCTGTCGCGCACGGCATCGGCACTCTGCTCACGGAGCGAGGCGAGTCGATGGCGATGCGGATCGCCGGGCTTGCTCCAGGAGCCCGCGTCGTGAAGGCATTCCATCTTTTTCCCGCCGGCCAGTGGACGAGCCCTCCCGGTGATCAACAGCCCCGTGTGACCGTGGCGATGTGCGGCGAGGACGGGGCGGCACTGGACGTCGTAGGGGAACTGGTGCGTGACGTCGGTGGGACCCCGGCGATTCTGGGGGCGCTGGATCGCGCCCGCCAGTTGGAGGAGGCGGCGGGTTTCGTCATTGGGTTGGCCTTCACGGGCTTCGATCCCAACTCCGCGATCCCCTGTGTCCCCTCACCACCTGCGCTGAACTGACGCACGGCGTACTGCGTGGAGCCGGACAGGTTCGGGCGGCCACTGAGTCTCGACATGCCTAGACACCGGCTCGACCATGGAACGCGCCCGGCGAGCGGCTGGTCTCGTACAAGCGCGTGGGGCGGCCCACTGTTGAGCCTCCCCACGCGGCGCTGACTACCCCTGCTTCTTGACGTACGCGACGGCCGTCATGCAGAGCCCAAAGACACCGGCGAAGACTCCGGCTCCGGCTCCGAGCGCCGAAACCAGCGACATTCCAAGCGTGGCCCAGAGCAGGCCACCCGCGAGGCCCCCGATAACGGACACCAGAAAGACGATCACGACTTCGTAGATCCGGTGATTGCACACCGGTACCTGAGTGGACAACGACGATCCTTCCGAGTTCTGTCAGAACATCGGCGTCCGGATCTTGCAGGAGTAAATGCACATGCCAGCCGGACGACCAATGACTACGCACTGAGGTCGTAGCCAGTGCGCATCGCCTGTGAAGCGAGCACCTGGCAACCACGGGGTGGAACCCACGTGGCCTAAGCACTGCATTTGCAACTCCTGATCTTGTCCCTAGCTGTCGGCGGTCACCGATCGGCCTGGCCAGCCTAATGCTCAGAGCGCACAACGCTTCTTACCTGCAAGGGAGTTGATGTCTCGATAGCGCCCGTTGAAGACGTGATTCCGCAGCTCGACCGTTCTCTCGTCGAGTCGAAGAAGCCACGTGCGGCCCCGTCCTGCTGCACGTCGTTGCCCTCGTGGAAATCTGCTGTGGCCGTCGCTTCAAGGACCGGATATGGCTCGAACCGACCGCCGGTTCCTGTGTCACGGTCACTGTGCGGCACGGCATTGAGCTGTCTGTCCCCTCGTCCCGGGGGAGCGGCGTCGATGTGACGCTGACCTGTTGGTAACCGGAGGCAGTGCCCCCGGACACTGAGCCTTTTCCAACCTGGCTGCGGCTGGGAACCGATGAGGCTGTCGGTTGCAAGGATGACGGACCTCGCGGTGACGGGCTTACGGCGTGCTGGGCGAGTGCGTGAGCTGCAGGCGTGGTGCTGGCGGCAGCGGTGTAGGCGCTCCCGTCTCTGGTGCGGCGCGGAACGCGTCGATCACGTAGGCGGCGAAGCGGCGGGAGGCCGTGAGCCGGGCGGCACGCGGCGCGTCCTGGAGGCCCCGGTGGGCCATGAGCATGAGGATCAGGTCGTCGACGACGAAGCCGAGGCGAAGCTGGCCGGTCTCCTGGGCACGGCGGGTCAGTTCGGCAACCGCGCGTGAAGTCCGCTCCCGGTCGGCGGCGAAGTCCATGGCCTCGGGGAACGTCGTCATGAAGGCGTCGGCGAATCCCCGGCTGTGCGCGTGGAGTTCGCAGATCTGCTCGACCAGGCTCCGGAATCCGTGCCACGGGTCCGGGTCTGCGAGGGCATCACGGACGGCGGCATGGCAGGCTCGCCGCTGCTCGGCGAACGTCTCCACGATCAGTGCCTGCTTCGTCGGGAAGTGCCGGTACAGCGTGGCGGGGCCGACGCCTGCCTGCCGGGCGACCTCGCGCATGGGCGCACTCAGGCCCTCCTCGCCGAATACAGCGCCGGCGGCGTGCAGGATACGGGCCCGGTTGTCGCGGGCGTCGGAGCGCACCGTGTGAGGCAAACGATCGGTCATGGCCTCTCACTTTAGCCAAGCGGACGGAGGCGTCCGTTACGGTCCGATGGCGGTGACGCCGCCCCGTCCCGGCACCCTGCTGGTGGTGTCTCGGGCTGTGGGGCCGGGCTCGCCGCTTACGGTCGCAGCAGCTGCGACCCGTCCGTTGACCGGCCTGAGGAGCAGAGATGAAAGCCGTCGTGATCAGGGAGTTCGGAAGCCCTGACGGTCTGGAGGTCGTCGACGTGCCCGTGCCCGTCCCTGGCCCGGGGCAGGTGCGGATCACCACGGAGGCGATCGGGGTGGGTGGCGTGGACGCCGTGATCCGCCGGGGAACGCTCGCCGCGTACGGCTTCCGGGAAGGCCATCTTCTTGGCAGCGAGGTAGCGGGAAGCGTCACCGCGGTGGGACAGGGCGTGGACGCCTCGTGGATGGGACGGCGGGTGTGGGCGTTCACCGGCCTGTCCGGTGGGTATGCCGAGCAGGCCGTCGCCTCGGTCGAGGATGTCCTTTCGTTGCCTGACGGCCTGACAGGCGCGGACGCGGTGAGTCTCGGCGGCTCCGGTGTGGTCGCCCACTTCGCCCTGGACCGCGCTCGTTTAGCGCCGGGCGAGACGGTGCTCGTTCGGGGCGCGGCGGGCAGCATCGGGATCACGGCGGTCCAGGTTGCAGCCAGGGGCGGTGCGGGCGCGGTGGCGGTCACCACCTCTTCGGCGGAACGTGGCGCCCGCCTGCGGGACCTGGGCGCGACCCATGTCCTCGACCGCTCCGGCGAGGCGGGCTCGGACGCGCCGTCGGGCTTCGACGTGGTGATTGATGTCGTGGGGGGTCCCCAGCTTTCCCTTTTCCTGGACAGGTTGAACTCCAACGGGCGGTATGTGGCTGTCGGCGTGGTCGGCGGGCAGCCGCCGGCGGACTTCGGCATGCGGCTGATGGACGCCTTCCGCAGGTCGCTGTCGTTCGCCACCTTCAGCTTGGACACCGTGCCTGGCTCCGACAGGCAGGCCGTGCGGTCGTCCCAGTTCGCCGATGCCGCACACGGGGACCTGCGCACGGTCGTGCATGAGGTGCTGCCACTGGACCAGGCGGTGCTGGCCCACCGCGAAATGGACGCGGGCAAGGTGTTCGGCAGGGTCGTGCTGGCGCCCTGAGCCGGGCAGGAACGGCGTTCGCAGCCCCACGCATTCGTCGGTGACTGAGGCCGGCACCCCATCTGGTGCCACGAGGCCGCGTAGCGAGCAGCCACCGACCTGCGGTCGGCCTGGGGAGTTTGACGTGGCATCAGCCCAGAGGATCTATGAGGAGGTATCTGCCACTACACGCGCGTTCCAGGCGTCTCAGTCATGGAAGGAGTCTGTGAACGCGGCTTGATGACCCACGTCAAGCCGTGTTCATAGACCTTTCTGCGGCTGACACACCCTGCGGAAAAATGTTTGGAAGGGCGTACCAGTTGGGCACTGCCGCTTGGTACGAGCTTAGCTACTCTCCAGTCACTTGACCTGCAGGGATGGCAGAGCGGGTTGCCTGTGACGAGTGGATATGCGAGACGGCGATTGCTCGGTAGAGTCGTCTAGTTACAGATGGTTGTGGGGACAACCAAAGTGCCTTTTGGCTGCCGACGTCCTGGGGAGGGCCTGCAGCACATGAGTCGTCGCTCTACTGGTTTTGTCGGCGTGTGGGCAGAGGCGCAGCGGCAGCAGCAGCGCCAGATGGAAGCCGAAGCCAGACAGCGGAGGCAAGAAGCACAGCAAGCGCGGGCCTACCAGCGGCGAGCTGCCCAGAGCCATCGCGAGTACAGGCAGGCAGAGGCGCTACGCCGCACGGAGGAACTGGACGCACAGGTCGCGTCCCTGCAAGGCCTCCTGGCCTCGGGTTGCCAAGCCCCGGCTTTCAGGGCTTCCTCGCTCACGCGCCCCGAGGAGGTCCAGCCCTTCGCGCCTGGGCCGTTGGCGCAGCCCGTGCCCATGCCGGATTTCAATCAATACCAAACGCAGAGCGGTTGGACTGCGAGTCGCCGGGCTCAGGCGCAGGCTGAAGCGCGGGCGCGCTTCGAGCGGGACTGGCACGCTGCCCAGGCGGCGGAGGCTCACCGACAGCAGCAACTAGCCTCGTACCAGCGGGAGTACCAGCAATGGGCCGATGCTCAGCTGGCTGAGGTACGTGCGCACAACGCAGGCGTCGTCGCACTAACCGAAGGCGTAAGGCGCCGAGATCCCGATTCCGTGGTCGAGTACTTCTCCGCAGCGCTCTACGCCTCAACGGCGTGGCCTGAAGGTTTCCCGCGTCAGATTGCGGCGGCCTACGACTCAGCCGCCCGACAGTTGGTGCTGGATTGGGAGTTGCCCGCCTACGGCATCGTCCCTGAGGCCAAGTCCGTTCGGTACATGTATGGAACCGATCAGGACAAGGAGACCCCCCGCCCGGTAAGCCAGCGTCGAGCTTTATACAGGGAGGTGGTGGCGCAGTGCATGCTGCTCGTACTGCACGAACTTTTCGCCGCGGACGAGTTGGGCGCACTTGAGTCGGTGGCCTTGAACGGGTTCGTGGATGGCCACGACCCTACGACGGGCCGACCGGGCCATATCTTCCTCGCAACTGTCATGGCTTCGCGCTCTTCCTTCCGTGAACTGCACCTGGCGCAGGTGGACGCAGGCAGTTGCCTGGCTGACGGACTGCGAGGGCAGCTCTCGGCTCGGCCGGACCAACTCACACCTGTACGGGTGAGTCGGCGACCGCAAGATGTTGGGAACCGCGTTGTCGCTCACGGCAGCGATGAGGAACCGGACCTGTACGAGATGGATCCGGTTGCGTTCGAGGGACTCGTCGCAGATCTCTTCCGGGCGATGGGGATGCAGGCGGTGACGACCCAGCGCTCAAACGACGGCGGTGTGGATGTAGACGCGCTGGATCCGACACCGATCCGAGGCGGCAAGATCGTCGTACAGGTGAAGCGCTACCGCAACACGGTTCCCCCCACTGCTGTGCGTGACCTGTACGGGACTGTGCAGGACGCCGGGGCCAACAAGGGTGTCCTCGTCACGACGTCAGGGTTCGGCCCTGGCTCACACACCTTCGCCAACGGCAAGCCGCTTGAGCTCATCTCGGGTGCGGAGCTCGTCGACCTGCTGCATCGTCATGGGCTGCGTGGGCGACTGGGCGAGGGAAGCCGTCAAGCCGCAGCGCAGCCGGCACCGACGAGTCCGGACACTCGGCTGCCCGACGACTACAACATCCTGGGCATGTCGTGGACGGGAAGCGTCGCCTTGGACGTGTGTGCTCTCGTCTGCCGTGGCAACCGCGTCCTCAGCGACGAACACTTCGTGTTCTTCAACAACCCACAGACCCCGGACGGCTCAGTGCGTGCCCTTCCTGCCGCCGCGCCGGACAAGGCCGCGATCTGCGTGTCCTTCGACGGATTGCCCGAGACGGCTGACCGGTTCGTACTCGTGGCCGCCATCGACCCAGAGGTCAACCCGGACGCCGATCTGTCCGGCTTCACCGATGCCCGCATCCGGCTGCTCGATCCCGGCATGGTCGAACTGGGACGGCTTGAGGTCTCTGACGGCCGACCGCGCGAGAGTGCCTTGGTACTCGGATCCTTCCGCCGAAGGTCCACCGGCGACTGGGACTTCGTACTCGGCGGCAAGGGCTACACGGGCGGTCTTGAGGAACTGGTCCAGGACTTCGGCATCGTAGTGGAGTAGATCCGCCGGAGGCCCTGCTGATAGCTCCATGGATGGGGCTGTAGACACGGCTTGATGACCCACGTCAAGCCGCGTCCACAGTCCTTTACGGGGCGCAATCACGTGGGATCGCTGCTGCGAAATGCGACAGTTTGAGCACTGCCGCCCAGTGCGTCTCCTGTACTGGGCGTTGCCACGCCTCGGCTGCTCAGGCCGTGCGCCGGTCCGTGGAGAGCAGCCACCGCCAGCGTTGGCGTTCCATGACGAGGGTGGTGGCCACAAGGAGTGACACGAGGGCTGCCGCATAGACGGGCCATGCCAACCACGAGGCGATCGCGGCCGCAACGAGTTGGAGCAGCACGAGCAGGATCGTGACGGTGCCCGAGACAGGGATGATCACTTGTGCCTTGTCTCCCGGAGTGGAGAAGACGGTCGGCAGGCCGATCAGTATCACCACCGCCAAGACGGCGAGCAGCCATGAGTACTTGGACAACGCCCACGGTGTGGCCACCCAGGCGACGAGTTCCGTGGCGAAGCGCAAGGCGGATGCGATGCGGTCGTCCGGTCTTTCCACGTTCGTCCCCCACGAGAAGTGTTCGACCACCAGCGGAAGATCCTACGACGAGTCACGCGACGGCGAGGGCTCGACAATCCTCGGCTGAGAACACGACGTGAAGGATCTCAGTCCTGAACAGGGTGGTGAACGCGGCTTGATGACCCACGTCATCCTGTCCCGCTTCCACTCGGCGGGGAAACGGCCCTCGCGGACGGCGGGCAGGCCGATTTCCGGGGAGTACGCCTGGTAGACGGTGATCGTGGATTCCGAGTGGGCCGCACGGATCCTGCGTCGCGGTTCTTCCATGGCGTACAGCGTGGAGTCGGTCGGTCCAGGCGGCCACTGGTTTTCGACCATGGTTCGCCGCGACGGAGAGCGCCGACGGCACCGCCGTGTGGGCAGCCGGTGCCACGGTTCTTCAAGGTGGTCGGCGACCGCGGGGCGGGTTGGGCGGGCACGGAATCGCTGGGAACGCTCGCGCGTTGAGATCAGTGGGCATGGGATGCCGGTGGTGTGCGAGCCGAGTAGCCCTAGTGATCGAGCTGACACGCATTGGAGGGGCCGTAATGGCTACGCAGACGCAGAGGGCCGTGCTGGCTGGCGGATGCTTCTGGGGGATGGAGGAACTGATCCGCCGGCTCCCGGGCGTGACGGCGACCCGGGTCGGATACACGGGGGGTGACGTGCCGAACGCGACGTACCGTAACCACGGCACGCACGCGGAGGCCATTGAGATCCTTTTCGACCCCGCGAAGACCGACTTCCGCGCGATCCTGGAGTTCTTCTTCCAGATCCACGACCCGAGCACCAAGAACCGCCAGGGCAACGACATCGGCCTCAGCTACCGCTCGGCGATCTACTACGAGGACGACGAGCAGAAGCGGATCGCCGAGGACACGATCGCGGATGTGGACGCTTCTGGACTGTGGCCCGGCAAGGTCGTCACCGAGGTGGAGCCGGTCGGCCCCTTCTGGGAGGCCGAACCCGAGCACCAGGACTACCTGCAGCGTTACCCGAACGGCTACACCTGCCACTTCCCACGCCCGGGATGGCGGCTGCCCTCCCGCGCGGAGGGCTGACCGCGAGGCGGCCCGGCGGAAGGCGGAGGTCGACCGGCCAAGCGGCTCCGCTGCCGGGCCGCGCTTGCGCCTACGGGGCCGGGGCCGCCCCTCTGTGGACGAGCCGGCGGCGGGGCAGTCGGGGAAGGGCGCAGCGGGTGCGGCGATCCGGCTGGAGGACCGGCGATCTCCAGGCCATCCGGGCAGGGGCCCGACAACGGGTGGCCGAGGACCGTGGGTGGCGCTCGGGGACCGTGAAGGCCGGGTGCCCGACGCGGGTGTCCGACGGCCTCCGGTCCCGTTCAGGCCTGCAGCGTCGCCGGGCTGCCGCCGTTCGCCTCGTAGCCCGCCACCGCCAGCGCCCGGTATATCGCGTAGTCCGCGGCAGGGTCGGCCGTGAGAGTCCACGGCAGGGCGCCCACGTGGCCGTCGACGTGGACGAGCTGGTTCATCGCCTCGGCCCAGCGCTCGCCGCGGACCAGGAAGGACACCAGGAGGTGGCGCACATGGGCCAGCATCGGATCGTCCGGGCGGGCCGCGTGGACCGCGAACAGCGCGCCGTGGACCGCCTTCGTCACGACCTCGCTCTGGTAGAAGCCGCTGACCAGGTTCACCTCGGGCAGGTGCTCGAGGACCGCGAACAGGGGCATGGCCGCCAGGAGTGACCCCTGCGGCGCACGGGCCGCGGCCGCCTCCGCGAACGCGTACGCCAGCTCCCGCGAGCCGTGCCACTTCTCGCACCAGTAGTGCAGCGCCGCCAGATGCGCACCCATGTGCGTCGGGGCGCGGTCCAGGATCTTCAGCCAGAGCTTCTCGAACTCCGGCTGCGGGTAGGCGAGCCCGCGCGCCACCGACAGCTCGATGATGTACGGGATCGGGTCACCCGGAGCCAGCAGCGCCGCCTCGCCGCAGGCCGCCTTCGCCTCCTCCATGATGATCCGGAAGTCGTCCGTGCCCGGCGTCGACGTCCGCCAGGCCTGCTGCACCAGGAACTCCGCGTGCACCGCCGCCCCGCCCGCGTCCTTCGGCGCCTCGGCCCGCCACACGCGCAGCCACTGCCCGCCGGGGGACTCGCTCACCCCGCCCGGACGCTGCTGCAGCTCCAGCGCCGCGGCGCCCGCGAAGGCCTGTACCCGCTGCCACCGCCGCTCGCCCTCCGCCTCGGTGCCCGCGAGCAGCTGCGACGCGGCGCGGTGGTTCTGCGTGCCCTGCACCACGTCCAGTACGTCCAGCAGGTCCTGGTCGGGGCCGGGCATGCGGATGTCCAGCTCCTCCTGCCGTACGAAGCCGTAGTTCGCCGGGTCCGCGGCGTCCGGGTCGCCGGGCGCCACCTGCTGGATTCCGGCACGCCTGCGCATCAGGACCGGGCCGATGACGAAGCTCATCATGACCAGCGCGATCAGGACCCAGAGAATCTCCATGGCTCAAGCGAACCAGACGGCTCTGACAATTGGCCAACCCGGTCGGGTCACGGCTTCGTTGCCGGCCGGAGCAGCGGTGGGGGCCACGCGTTGGTTCCTGGTCGGGCCACCCGTCCGCTCCCGGTCCGGCGCACGCGATTGTTGCCGGTTGGCGGCGTCACACGGCGTCCGGCGCCATCGGCGCGCCGCGCGCATTACGCTCGATGCCCATGAGCGACAGGCACATCAGTCAGCACTTCGAGACACTCGCGATCCACGCGGGCAACACCGCGGATCCCCTCACCGGCGCGGTCGTCCCGCCGATCTACCAGGTCTCGACCTACAAGCAGGACGGCGTGGGCGGCCTGCGCGGCGGATACGAGTACAGCCGCAGCGCGAACCCCACCCGAACCGCGCTGGAGGAGAACCTCGCCGCCCTGGAGGGCGGACGCCGTGGTCTCGCGTTCGCGTCCGGGCTGGCCGCAGAGGACTGCCTGTTGCGTACGCTCCTCAGCCCCGGCGACCACGTGGTCATCCCGAACGACGCGTACGGCGGCACGTTCCGCCTGTTCGCGAAGGTCGTCTCGCGGTGGGGGGTGGAATGGTCGGTCGCCGACACCAGCGATCCCGCCGCCGTACGGGCCGCGGTCACCCCGAAGACCAAGGCCGTGTGGGTGGAGACCCCCTCCAACCCGCTCCTCGGCATCACCGACATCGCCGCCGTCGCGCAGGTCGCCCGTGAGGCCGGCGCCAGGCTCGTCGTCGACAACACCTTCGCCACCCCGTACCTCCAGCAGCCGCTCGGGCTCGGCGCGGACGTCGTCGTGCACTCCCTGACCAAGTACATGGGCGGTCACTCGGACGTGGTCGGCGGCGCGCTCGTCGTCAGCGACCAGGAACTGGGCGAGGAGCTGGCGTTCCACCAGAACGCGATGGGCGCGGTCGCCGGGCCCTTCGACTCCTGGCTGGTGCTGCGCGGGACCAAGACGCTCGCCGTGCGCATGGACCGGCACAGTGAGAACGCCACCAGGGTGGCCGACATGCTCAGCCGGCACGCGCGCGTGACGCGCGTGTTGTACCCGGGCCTCCCTGAGCACCCGGGTCACGAGGTCGCCGCCAAGCAGATGAAGGCGTTCGGCGGCATGGTGTCGTTCCAGGTGGAGGGCGGCGAGGAGGCGGCCGTCGAGGTCTGCGACCGCGCCAAGGTCTTCACGCTCGGCGAGTCCCTGGGCGGTGTCGAGTCCCTGATCGAGCACCCGGGGCGCATGACGCACGCGTCGGCGGCCGGCTCGGCGCTGGAGGTGCCCGCCGATCTCGTACGTCTCTCCGTGGGCATCGAGAACGTCGACGACCTCCTGGAGGACCTGCAGCAGGCCCTGGGCTAGTCCGCAGCAGGTCCCGGCTGGTCACCAGCAGTCCCTGGGCCGGTCACCAACCGGTGACCGGGGGAGTCGTGTCCGACGGCGGCTCCACCCAGGGGTGCGCCATCGACGCCCACACGGCGAACGCGACCACCGCGGCCAGCAGCACCAGCCACATGACGCGGCGAGCCAGGGTCCTGCGGCGCAGCATGCGCCCGCCGCGCCGCACCACCTCCCCGTACAGATCGGGCGGCACCGGGGGCGGTGTCCGCTCCAGCATCCGCCGCACGGCCGCCTCCCGCTCGTGCAGGCTCATGAGCCACCTCCGGCGGGTCTCACGACGGCGCCACCTTCGCCTCCACGGCCGTCGGCGCGGGCTTGCGCGGCGGGTGGAGCAGGGTCGCCATCGCGCGGGCGCAGATCGTGTGCACGCGTTCTACGGGCAGTCCGAGCAGCGCCGCCGTCTGCTCCTCGGCGACGCCCTCGTACAGCCTGAGGACGACGATCAGCCGCTGCTGGGGGCTGAGCCCCGCCAGAACGCTCACGGGAGCGGCACGCAACCGGCCGTACTGGTGCCACGCCCCGCGCGCGAAACGCACGGCCAGCTGCTGACGCGTCCGGTCGTAGGGGTCCTCGCCGCGCAGCCGGTCCCACGAGGCGTACGTGTGGGCGAGGGCCAGGGTCAGCAGGCGACGCGCGCGGGGGTTGTCGTCCGGCGGTTCCGCCGTGAGCAGCGTCGCGGCATGGAGGAGCCGCCCAGCCGCGCCCGCGACGAACGCCTCGAACTCCCGGGCCCGGCGGGCGCCTTGGGACGCCTGCCGTTCTCGCACCGCGCCTCCCTCTGAGGGCACCCCGACGAAAAGACCGGCCCCGGCCGGGTACGGAGAACGCGACAGCCGTACGACAGGGGCCCGATCTCATATCAGACCGAGGGCGGCCCCACGGTCAAGAGCCGTGCGGGGCCGGAGCCGGACGCCGTGGAGCCGCGCGCCACCGGTGGAACGGTCCCCACGCGCGCGTGGCGGACGATCGTGGGCCACGCGCGGGCGCGCGGTGGACGCGACCGGCACCGTTCAGGACGCGGGCGACGAGTCCCCCACGCCGACCCCCGTGACGGCCATGCGGGCGGAGAGGGCCGTGTTGAAGCGGGTGAGGAGGGTGCAGAACGTCTCTCGCTCCTCAGGTGCCCAGTCGTGGGTCAGCTCGGCCATCAACTGACGCCTCGACGAGCGGACTTCCTCCAGACGGGACTGCCCGCGCGGGGACAGCTGGAGGACCACCGCGCGCCCGTCCTCGGGGTGCGAGGCGCGCTTGACGAGCCCGGTGTCGACGAGCGGGGCCACCTGACGGGTGACCGTCGACGAGTCGATCCCCATGCTCGCGGCCAGCGCCTTGACGCCCATCGGGCCTTCCTTGTCGAGACGGTTGAGCAGCAGGTACGCGGCGCGGTCCATGGAGTTGCGCACCTGCCCGACACCGCCGAGCCGGGTCTGTTCGGCACGGCGCGCGAAAACCGCCACCTCGTGCTGCAGCGCGTCGAGAAGACCGGTGTCACCGACGGTCGACATGTCCATCGACATTTCAGGTGTTGTGGGCATGGCCGGGGGCTCACTTCATTGCGAGGGTGCTGGGTTGGGGGACAGAGTACGCGGCGGACAGGCACGTCGTGCGGGCGCTTCGCAAACCAGTTTCGCCCCTTGGTCACTCCGGCGTCCTGCCGCTGTGAACTGCGAGACTGGTGGTCATGAGCTACAGCACGGCTGACTCCTTGCCACGAGTGACCCTCGACGACGTGCGGGGCGCCCAGAAGATGCTCACGGGGGTCGCGCGGGTCACCGCCATGGAGGGCAGCAGGCACCTGTCGCAGCTGGTCGGCGCGCCGGTGCACCTCAAGTGCGAGAACCTGCAGCGGACCGGTTCGTTCAAGCTGCGCGGCGCGTACGTGCGGATCGCCGGGCTGCTGCCCGAGCAGCGTGCCGCGGGAGTCGTCGCGGCGAGCGCGGGCAACCACGCGCAGGGCGTCGCGCTGGCTTCCGCACTTCTCGGAGTGCGCGCCACCGTCTTCATGCCGAAGGGCGCCCCGCTGCCCAAGATCAGCGCGACGCGCGAGTACGGCGCCGACGTGCGCCTGCACGGCGTGGTCGTCGACGAGACGCTGGCGGCGGCACAGGAGTACGCGGCGGAGACGGGCGCGGTGTTCATCCATCCCTTCGACCACCCCGACATCATCGCGGGCCAGGGCAC
This sequence comes from Streptomyces sp. NPDC046862, assembly GCF_040704615.1. NCBI lineage: Bacteria > Bacillati > Actinomycetota > Actinomycetes > Kitasatosporales > Streptomycetaceae > Streptomyces > Streptomyces sp. NPDC046862. The sequence goes on from NZ_JBEYXP010000001.1 coordinate 104,534, forward strand.
GGTGGGCCTGGAGATCCTGGAACAGTGCCCCGAAGTGCGCACGATCGTCGTAGGGATCGGCGGGGGCGGGCTGGTCGCGGGCATCGCGACCGCCGTGAAGGCGCTGCGCCCGGACGTACGGATCGTGGGTGTGCAGGCGGAGGGCGCGGCCGCGTATCCGCCCTCGCTGGCGGCCGGGCGCCCGGTGGCGATCGAGAATCCGGCGACGATGGCGGACGGGATCAAGGTCGGGCGACCGGGGGACGTGCCGTTCGGCATCGTCCGCGAGCTGGTCGACGAGGTCCGTACGGTCTCCGAGGACCGCCTGTCGGCCGCGCTGCTGCTCTGCCTGGAGCGGGCCAAGCTGGTCGTGGAGCCGGCGGGGGCAAGCCCGGTCGCGGCGCTGCTGAGCGGGCCGGGGGCCTTCGAGGGGCCGGTGGTCGCGGTGCTGTCCGGCGGGAACGTCGACCCGGTCCTGATGCAGCGCGTGCTGCGGCACGGCATGTCCGCGCAGGGCCGCTACCTGGCCGTTCGGCTGCGCCTGACGGACCGGCCGGGCGCCCTTGCGACACTTTTGGGCACGTTGTCAGTGGTGGACGCTAACGTCCTCGATGTGAGTCACGTGCGGACCGATCCACGGCTCGGACTCACGGAGGCGGAGGTCGAGCTGCACCTGGAGACGAAGGGCCCGGAGCACTGCGCCGAGGTCGGCCAGGCACTGCGGAACGCGGGCTACACGGTCATGGACTGACCCGCCGCCCGCGTCGGCGGACATCGTTCGTTCCGCCATCGGCCGAGGTCAGAGCCCCTGCGTCACTCGTTCGGGAAAATCCATTGAGAGACGCGATACATCGCGTTATGGTGTGTGTCGCTGGGAGTCCGCCGACGGGTCAGAGCCCGCCCGGCGCATCCATCAAAGCGCGCAGACATAGTCCTTTCCGAAGAAATCCCCAACGACGTGGAGAAATACATGCCAGGCGCCATCTATGCCGAAGGCCTGGTGAAGACCTTCGGTGACGTAAGGGCACTGGACGGCGTCGACCTCGATGTCCCAGAGGGCACGGTGCTGGGTCTGCTCGGGCCGAACGGCGCGGGCAAGACGACGGCCGTCCGCTGTCTGACCACCCTGCTGAGACCCGACAGCGGCACGGCCGTCGTCGCGGGCATCGACGTCCTCAAGAACCCCGACGCCGTACGACGCTCGGTCGGCCTGTCCGGCCAGTTCGCCGCGGTCGACGAATACCTGACCGGCCGGGAGAACCTGCAGATGGTCGGCCAGCTCTACCAGATGAGGGCGAAGGCCGCCAAGGCTCGCGCGGACGAGCTGCTGGAGCAGTTCCACCTCGCGGACGCGGCCGACCGCACCGCGAAGACCTACTCCGGCGGTATGCGCCGCCGCCTCGACCTGGCGGCAGCACTGGTCGTCTCACCACCGGTGATGTTCATGGACGAGCCCACGACCGGCCTCGACCCGCGCAACCGTCAGCAGCTGTGGGACGTCATCAAGCAGCTGGTCTCCGGCGGCACCACCCTGCTGCTGACCACTCAGTACCTCGAAGAGGCCGACCACCTGGCGCACGACATCGCGGTCGTCGACCACGGCCACGTCATCGCCCGCGGCACCTCCGACCAGCTCAAGGCGCGCACCGGGGGAGAGCGCGTCGAGATCGTGGTCCACGAGCGCGAGCACATACAGGCCGCGGTGGAGGTGCTTGGCGGCTTCGGCAAGGGCGACACCACCGTCGAGGACCACATGCGCAAGATCACCACGCCTGTTTCCGGTGGGGCGAAGCTCCTCGCCGAAGTCATCCGCGAGCTGGACACCCGCGGCATCGAGATCGACGACATCGGACTGCGCCGGCCCACCCTGGACGACGTCTTCCTCTCCCTGACGGGACACGTCGCCGAGGCGAAGGACGAGGAACACGGCACGCCCCAGGACGCCAAGGGCCCCAAGCGCGGAAAGGAGGCCGCCAAGTGAGCGCCACCACCGACGCCGTGCCCGTAGCGGCACCCGTGAACCCGATCGCCCAGTCCATTCGCGACTCCCTGGTCGTCGCGAAACGGAACCTCATCCGGATGTCCAGAATCCCGGAAATGGTGATCTTCGGGCTCATCCAGCCGATCATGTTCGTGGTGCTGTTCAGCTACGTGTTCGGCGGCTCCATGAACATCGGGGGCACCACGGACCCGACCACCTATCGCGAGTTCCTGATGGCCGGCATCTTCGCGCAGACCGTGACCTTCGCCACCGCGGGCGCCGGCGCGGGCATCGCCGACGACATGCACAAGGGGCTCATCGACCGCTTCCGCTCCCTGCCCATGGCCCGCGGCGCGGTGCTGACCGGGCGGACGCTCGCCGACCTGGTGCAGACCGCCCTCACCCTGCTCGTCCTGGCCGTGGTCGCCCTCCTGGTCGGCTGGCGCACCCACACCAACATCGGCGAGGTGCTCGGCGCCTTCGGCCTGCTCCTCCTCCTCGGATACGCGTTCACCTGGATCGGCGCGCTGATCGGCCTCTCCGTGCGCACACCCGAGGCAGCCACCTCCGGCGGCCTGATCTGGCTCTTCCCGGTCACGTTCATCTCGAACGCGTTCGTGGACTCCAGCCGTATGACGCCCTGGCTGCGGCATGTCGCCGACTGGAACCCGTTCAGCGCCACCGTGCAGGCGTGCCGCGAGCTCTTCGGCAATCCCGGAGTGTCCCCGTCGGACGCCTGGCCCATGCAGCACCCGGTATGGGCCTCACTGATCTACTCGGTTCTGATCGTCCTCATATTCAGGACGCTGGCGGTACGGAAGTACCGCTCGGCGACGGCGTGACACCGGGGCGGGCATGACGATGCCCCCGGTGCCGCGAAGGGCGCCGGGGGCATCGCCGGAAAACCGGTCCGCGCAGTCAGCCCTGGTAGGGCTCGGCCTTGAGGATCTTCACCGAGGCCAGCTTGCCGTTCGGCAGCTCGTACTCGGCGTCCTCGCCGACCTTCTTGCCGATCACGCCGGAGCCCAGCGGGGACTGGGGTGAGTAGGTCTCGATGTCGGCGCTCGCGTACTCGCGGGAGGCGAGCAGGAACGCCAGCGTGTCGTCCTCGTCACCGTCGAAGGCGATGGTCACGACCATGCCGGGTGCCACCGCACCGTCCGCCGCCGGAGCCTCGCCGACCTTGGCGGTCTCCAGAAGCTGGGTCAGCTGGCGCACACGGAGCTCCTGCTTGCCCTGCTCTTCCTTGGCCGCGTGGTACCCGCCGTTCTCGCGCAGGTCCCCCTCCTCGCGCGCGGCCGCGATCTTGGCGGCGATCTCCGTGCGCGCAGGACCAGTAAGGTACTCAAGCTCGCTCCGGAGCTTGTTGTACGCCTCCTGGGTCAGCCAGGTGACGTTCTCGCTGGTCTGGGTCACAGGTGCTCCTCGTAGGTACTGGGAATACAAAGCATCGCCCTACCCAGAAGAATGTTCCTTCACGAGTGGGCGAAACCACGAGCCTAACAATTCAACAGCCGAAGGGGGAGGACATAAGCCATCAGAATTACGTCGGCGCAGGTCAGCGCGGTAGTCGACGGGAGTGATGTGGGCCGGTCGGCGGTAGTGCGGGGTGAGAGTTCAGTTGGCGTGACAGCCGAGCAGTTCGGCGGTGGTGCCACGGGAGGTGGTACGGAGCGTGACGACCTTGTCGATACGGGTGGCGTCCCCGTCGAAGTGGAAGTCCCGTCGACCGACCTCGGCGCCGTCCTCGGCCTGGGAGCGCAGTGTGCAGTACCCGCTCGCACCCGCGTCCTTGCGCACCTCCAGGTGCACCTTGACCTCGGTCGCCGAGGTCTCGAAGGCGATCACCTCGGCGCTGATCTTGTTGCCGCCGACGTAGTGGTACGCGAACCAGCCGATGAGAACGAGCAGGCCGGCGCCCAGCACCGCACCGACGATCTTGAGCGTGCGGTCGGCGCGCTCGTCCGCGGAGCGGCCGTACCGGCCCTCGGGCAGCCGCGTGCTCGCCGTGCTCATGCGTCGTCCTCTCGGAAGCGGGCCCGGACGAAGGTCCTGAAAGGGCCCGCGGGGCCGGTCCCGGAATTTTTCGCCCCCCGGTTCGGTCACTATAGAAGCCGCCCGACACCCGGGTTCACGCCGGGGCGAGTCACACGAGTCACCGAGTTCAGAGCGGGCGCCGACTTACGAGGGATTGAGTCTTGACTGACCAGCTGCGACTGATGGCCGTGCACGCGCACCCCGACGACGAGTCGAGCAAGGGTGCGGCCACCATGGCGAAGTACGTGTCCGAGGGGGTGGACGTGCTGGTGGTGACCTGCACGGGCGGGGAGCGCGGGTCCATCCTCAACCCCAAGCTGCAGGGCGACAAGTACGTCGAGGAGCACATCCACGAGGTACGCAAGAAGGAGATGGACGAGGCGCGCGAGATCCTCGGCGTCAAGCAGGAATGGCTCGGCTTCATCGACTCCGGGCTGCCCGAGGGCGACCCGCTGCCGCCGCTGCCCGAGGGCTGCTTCGCCCTCGAGGACGTCGACAAGGCGGCCGGTGAGCTGGTGCGGAAGATCCGCTCGTTCCGCCCGCAGGTGATCACGACGTACGACGAGAACGGCGGATACCCGCACCCCGACCACATCATGACCCACAAGATCTCCATGGTGGCGTTCGAAGGGGCGGCGGACACCGAGAAGTACCCGGAGGCGGAGTACGGCCCCGCCTACCAGCCGCGGAAGCTCTACTACAACCAGGGCTTCAACCGCCCGCGTACCGAGGCGCTGCACCAGGCGATGCTGGATCGCGGCCTGGACTCGCCGTACGGGGAGTGGCTCAAGCGGTGGAGCGAGATCGAGCGCACCGAGCGCACGCTCACCACGCACGTCCCGTGCGCCGACTTCTTCGAGATCCGCGACAAGGCACTGATCGCGCACGCCACGCAGATCGACCCCGACGGCGGCTGGTTCCGGGTTCCGATGGAGCTCCAGAAGGAGGTCTGGCCGACAGAGGAGTACGAGCTGGCGAAGTCGCTCGTGGACACCTCCCTCCCCGAGGACGACCTCTTCGCGGGCATCCGCGACAATGCCTGACATGAGCGCAAGCCTGGCACTGACACACCTCGTCCCTCTCGCCAAGGAGGTGGACGAGAACAAGGTCACCCCCGGCGTCCTCGGCTTCATCGTGTTCGCGGTGATGGCCCTGGCGGTCTGGGGTCTGATGAAGTCCATGAGCCGTCACATGGGCAAGGTCGACTTCGAGGAGGCACCGGACGACAAGTCCGGCGCCTCAGGCAAGACGGCTGCCACCGCCGCCACGGCCGCGGGCAAGACCACGGGCACACCCAAGCCACAGCAGGGCTGACCGCCGGCCCCCTGAGGGTGACCGGCGGGGAGGGGCCCGGCAGCTGTCACTGCCGGGCCGCCACCGGCACCCCCATGACCTCGCGGGCGTGCCGGTCCGGCACCATGCCCAGGGTCCAGGCCCGCCACCCGGCGTCCAGGTCGACCCCGCGCTCCAGGAGCAGCTGGTAGGCGTCCACGTACTCGTCGAGCTTGGTGTCGCGCAGAGGGTGGGTGGCGCGGGACAGCTGGGTCAGTTCCTCCTGGGCGACCGCCGTGCCGATCTCGACACCGCCCGGCGCCCCGTAGGGCAGCAGGGTGCACCGCAGGAACCTGGCCCAGTCCTCGCCGCGGCGGTCACCGTACGAGGCGAAGAGCGACACCGCGTCGTCGCACAGGGACAGGGCCTGCTGGGTGCGGGCGTTGCCCGCGTCGACCACCGCCAGTTCCAGGCAGGTCCACGCCTCGCCGTGGGCCACGCCGATGCGCTGGAAATCGGCGCGGGCATCGACCAGGAGCTGGCGGGCGAAACCCGAGTTGCGCAGCGAGCCCGTCTGGACGGCTCGCTGGTCGCGGGTCACCCGGGCCGAGTGGTGACGGGCGCACGCGAGCCCGTACACGTCCCGCATCCGCGAGAACATCGTCCGCGACCGCTCCAGCTCCCGCACCGCCTGATCCAGGTTGCCCGTCTCCTCCAGGGCCTGGCCCAGGTAGTAGACCGACCACGCCACGCCGCGGGCGTCCTCGTTGTCCTGATGCCGGGCGGCAGCCTGGCGCAGCCCGTCGACCGCGGCGGACGCGTCACCGGCGACCATACGGGCGCGGGCGAGCTGGGTCATGGCCCACGCCGCGCCGCGGGCGTCGCGGGTGCGCCCGTACAGGTCCAGGGCCACGCGCAGCTCCGCCTCCGCGCCCGGCACATCGCCCATCCGCAGCTTCAGCTGGCCGAGCTGGAAGTGCGCCCACGCCTGGCCGTGCACGGACTCGCCCTCGCCGTGCAGCACCAGAGCCCGGGTGAGCAGATCGAACGACTCCGCCAGCCTCGCCCTGTCCCGCTCCACCGCCGCCAGCGCGTGCATCGTCCAGGCCCGGTCCACCGACAGCTCCGGCGCCGCCTGGAGATCCAGCGCCTCCCGCAGCTTCGCCGCCGCCTCGGTCAGATTGCCCTGGTGGTGGAGCGTGATGCCGAGGGAGCAGAGCGCACGGGCCGCGCCCGCGTCGTGGTGCGCCTCCATGTAGAGGTCGACGACGGAGGTCAGGGTGGTGCGGGCCTGGTCCAGTTCGCCGAGCTGACGGGCCGCGATGCCCGTACGCCACTGGACCGAGCGCACCAGCAGGCCCTGGTCGACGGCGCGGGCAAGCTCGCTGATCTCGCCCAGACGGTAGAGGTCGCCGCGCAGCAGGCAGTAGTCGCACAGGGCGCCCAGCAGGTTCAGGACGGCCGCCTGGTTCACGCCCTCGGTATGCCTGAGTGCGGCCGTGATGAAGCTGGACTCGTCGTCCAGCCAGCGCAGCGCCTCGTCGAGCGACGTGAAGCCGTGCGGCCCGAAACGGTCGGAACGGGTCGACATCTTGCCGTCGACCAGACGGAGCACCGAGTCGGCCAGATCCGCGTACGTCACGATCAGGCGCTCGTGGGCAGCCGTCCGCTCCGCCGGCTCCTCCTCGTCCAGCAGGCGGGCCTGCGCGAAGGTGCGGACGAGGTCGTGGAGGCGGTAGCGGTTGCCGCGCACATGGTCGATCAGGCCCGCGCGGGAGAGCGCGGTCAGGTGCCGGGCGGCTTCCGGCTCGTCCGTGGCCAGCAAGGAGGCCGCCGCGGCGACGCCCAGCGACGCCCGTCCCGCCAGGGCCAGGCGCCGCAGCAGCCGCCGCGCCGGATCCTGCTGGTCGGTGTAGCGCAACCAGAGGGCGCGCTCGACGGGCTCCACCGGGCCGTACGCCCCCAGATCCGTGGCCAGCCGGGGCGGCGTGCGCGTGCCGCCGAGCGACGAGCCCGCGACACGCAGGGCCAGCGGGAGACCGCCGCACAGCTCCCGTATCCGCTCGGAGGACTGCGCGTCGTAGGGCGCCGAACCGTCCGCCGAGCTGTCCTGGGCCGCCGCACCCAGCAGTTCCTCCGCGCCCGCCTCGTCGAGGGCTTCGACGGGGAGCTGGTGCACCCAGGCGGGGACGTCGGCGGGCAGATCGAGGGCCCCACGGGCGGTGACCAGGACGAGGCTGTCGGAGCGGTCGGGGACGAGGGCGCGGACCTGCTCGGGGTCCGAGGCGTCGTCGAGGATGATCGTCACCGGCAGTCCCGTCAGATGCTGGTGGTACAGCTCGCTCAGCCGCTTGACCTGCTGGTCGGGGGAGGAGCGCTCGCGGAAGAGGAGCTGTTCGCGGGGTGCGCCGAGACGGTTCAGCAGATGCAGCAGGGCGTCCCGGGTGGACAGCGGCGGCTCGCCCGTGCTGTCACCGCGCATGTCCACCACGCACGCCCCGCGGAACTGGTCCTTCAGATCATGGGCCGCGCGCACCGCGAGCGTCGTACGGCCCGAACCGGGGGCACCGTGCAGCACGACGACGGTCGAACGGGTCTCGGTGCTGGCCCGCGCGGCCTGCACCCACTGCCGGACGCGGGCCATCTCCGCCCGTCGCCCCGCGAACGGACCGTCCGCCTCCGGGAGCTGCTGGAAGGACTGCTCCAGCACGCTTCTTCTGCGCGCCGCCGCGCTCTTGTCGGTACGGCGCAGCTGGGGTGCGCCCTTCTTCGAGCCGGCGCCGGCGCTCGTGTTCGCGCTCAGCACGCGCTGCTGGTCCAGGAACGGGCGGATGCCGCGCACTTCCAGGGCGGTCAGCCACTGGAGCCGCAGCTGTTCGGGGCCGCCGGGCTGGCCCAGTGCTCCGGCGTGGTGATGGGCGGCCGGGACGTGGGAGGCGGTCACCTTCAGGACGGTGGCGGCGGCGCCGACGACGCCCACCGTGACGCCGGCGCCGAGGGCGGTGCCCGTGCTCGTGCCGAGGGCCAGGTCTGCCACGGCCGCCGCGACCGCGGCCACGGCCGCGACCAGCAGCGGGGTGCCGGCACCCTCCTTCGCGTACCGCTGGGCGAAGGTGACCTGGCCGGCCTCGGCCTCTTCGAGTGCGCGGGTGTACGCCGCGTACTCCTCCGTGGCCGCCTCCGCCATGGCGTCGAGCGCGGTGCGCGCTCTGGTGAGCAGTGCGCCGCCGTCGGTGCGGCCGCCGGACCGACGGACCTCCTCCTCCACCGCCCTCGCCAGCAGCCGCTCGGCCTCCACCCGATGGCCGTCCCGCATGACACGTCCCCCTCGCTCGCAGCAACGGCGTTCCTTGGTCAAGTGTGCTTGGGAAGGGGCGTGGTGGCGAGAGGGCGCGAAATGGGGGTGGGGGGCCGAGTTCGGGCGGGAGGGGTGCCTGGCGTGGTTTGACGATCAGAGGAACCAGTCCCGTGACCTCGAGAGCGCTCGATCGTTCTTACGGTTGTCGGGCTGAAGATCGAATGGGGGCACTGTGACCCGTCTCGCTGTACACGAGCCGACGGGAAAGATCCCGGTCGTGTCCTATGCGCGCACCTCGGAGGATGTGCGTCAACGCGATGGGCATGGAGTGCGCAACCAGCTGCGGATCAATGAACGGACCGCTTATGGGCAGGGCTGCGAGATCGTCGGGACATACGAGGACAACGGTCGCAGCGCGTCCAGGGCGGGAGTGGTGAGGCCTGACTTCGACCGCTTGCGCGGACGACCGGCTGTATCGACGCGCGGACGACCTTGCCCGGTTCTTCGCCGCGCTGACCAGCAGACCAGGACGCATCTACGTTGATCCGCGGGGCGTCAGAGACCCGTACTCGCAGGAAGGGCTACTGCAAGCCGTCCGGTCGCTGGAGGCCGCGGTCACAGAGACGCACACGAGAAGTCGGCGGCTGACCGACTGGCATTGGGCTCGTGCTGTCGAGGGCGTACCGCACAGCGGGCCACGTCCCTTCGGCTGGCAGGAGGACAGGATCACGCTTCATCCTGATGAGGCCCAGCTCGTCGAGCGGGCGATCCTCGGCCGTATCGGAGGAAAGGCGGTTCGGGCCATCGCGCGTGACTGGTGTGATCTCGGGGTCACAGGCACGCGTGGCGGCAGGCCCAATGCCCAGACCGTCACACAGATCATGACCGCACCCAGAGTCTGCGGCTACCGGGCCAACAGAGGCGAACTGCTCCTGGTCCCGGAGACACGGCAGCCGGTGCTCGGCCAGTGGGAACCCATCGTGCCGCCGGAGCAATGGCACGCCGTATGCGCGACATTCTCGCCCGGCAGTCTCTACCTCCATCGGGGTACCGGTGCTCCGAGGCTTGCCGGAAAGAAGAAAACCGCGCCTCGTCACCTTGCCACCGGCTTCCTCCGATGTGGGGCGGAGCGCCGCGACGGCGGTGCTTGTCGCGGCGCGCTGTGTGCACAGAAGGGGAGAAGTAAGCAGAGCCCCTACGTCTACACCTGCCGCTCCTGCGGGCGATGCAGCATCAGCGGGCCCTTGGCGGACGAGGCCCTTGAGCGACTGCTCTTCTCCGAGCCTCAGAGCGGCATGATGTCTTCCGAGGCCGAGCGTCAACACTGGCGGTCCGGTGGTATGCGACTCGAAGAGAAACACAGGATCATCGCGTCGGCCCTCGTCTGTTGCATCGTCCGACCCGGTGTGAAAGGTGCTCATTCCTGGGACCACTCGCGCGTGGAGCCGATGTGGCGTTGCGCGGGTGGGGCAGTGCCGGGAGAAACTCCGGTCTGAGAACAAGCCGTCCTGTGGCAGCCGAAGCAGTCAGGCACGATGGAGTCATGGTGAACCGACTGGCCCACGAGACATCCCCGTACCTCCTCCAGCACGCCGACAACCCGGTCGACTGGTGGCCCTGGTCGGAGGAGGCCTTCGCGGAGGCGCATCGGAGAGGTGTGCCGGTACTGCTGAGTGTCGGTTACTCGAGCTGCCACTGGTGCCATGTACTTGCCAAAGAAAGCTTCGAGGACGAAGCCGTCGCCACCTTCATGAACGCCCACTTCGTGAACGTCAAGGTCGACCGAGAAGAGCGCCCCGACGTCGACGCCGTCTACATGGAGGCCGTGCAGGCCGCCACCGGGCAGGGTGGCTGGCCCATGACCGTGTTCCTGACGCCCGACGCCGAGCCCTTCTACTTCGGGACGTATTTCCCGCCCGCCCCCCGCCATGGCATGCCCTCCTTCGGGCAGGTCCTGGAAGGTGTGCGGGCCGCGTGGGCCGACCGGAGGGACGAGGTCGCCGAGGTCGCCGGGAAGATCGTGCGGGACCTGGCCGGGCGGGAGCTGAACTACGGCGCCATGGACGTGCCGGGGGAGGAGGAGCTCGCTCAGGCGCTGCTCGGGCTGACGAAGGAGTACGACGCCACGCGGGGCGGGTTCGGCGGGGCGCCCAAGTTCCCGCCGTCCATGGTCATCGAGTTCCTGCTGCGGCACCACGCCCGCACCGGCTCCGAGGGCGCCCTGCAGATGGCGCAGGACACGTGCGAGCGCATGGCGCGCGGCGGTATCTACGACCAACTGGGAGGCGGATTCGCTCGGTACTCGGTCGACAGGGACTGGGTTGTGCCCCATTTCGAGAAGATGCTCTATGACAATGCGCTTTTGTGTCGCGTCTACGCCCACCTGTGGCGCGCCACAGGGTCCGAGCTCGCCCGCCGCGTCGCCCTCGAGACCGCCGACTTCATGGTGCGCGAGCTGCGGACCAATGAAGGAGGGTTCGCCTCCGCGCTCGACGCCGACAGTGAGGACGGCAGCGGCAAGCATGTCGAGGGTGCCTATTACGTGTGGACCCCGGCCCAGCTTGCCGAAGTCCTCGGGGACGACGACGCTCGGCTCGCCGCGGACTACTTCGGCGTCACCGACGCGGGCACCTTCGAGCACGGGCAGTCCGTGCTCCAGCTTCCACAGCACGAAGGCGTGTTCGAGGCTGCGCGCATCGAGTCCATCAGGCAACGGCTCCTCGACGCGCGCTCCACGCGCCCCGCTCCCGGCCGCGACGACAAGGTGGTCGCCGCCTGGAACGGGCTCGCCGTCGCCGCGCTCGCGGAGACCGGCGCATACTTCGATCGGCCGGATCTGGTCGAGGCGGCGCTCGCGGCCGGTGATCTGCTCGTACGGCTGCACCTCGACGACCAGGCTCGGCTCTCCCGGACCAGCAAGGACGGGCAGGCCGGGGCGAACGCGGGCGTGTTGGAGGACTATGCCGATGTCGCCGAGGGCTTCCTCGCGCTCGCGTCCGTGACCGGAGAGGGCGTCTGGCTGGAGTTCGCCGGGTTCCTGCTCGACCACGTGCTGGCCTCGTTCACCGACGAGGAGTCGGGTGCCCTGTACGACACGGCCGTTGACGCCGAGAAGCTCATCCGGCGGCCGCAGGACCCCACGGACAACGCGATCCCGTCCGGGTGGAGCGCGGCGGCCGGGGCGCTGCTCGGGTATGCCGCCCACACCGGCTCCGTGCCCCATCGCACTGCCGCCGAGCGGGCGTTGGGTGTGGTGAAGGCGCTCGGGCCGAGGGTGCCGCGCTTCATCGGGTGGGGGCTCGCCACCGCCGAGGCGCTCCTCGACGGGCCGCGGGAGGTCGCCGTCGTGGGACCCGCCGCCGACGATCCGGGGACGAAGACCCTGCACCGCACGGCACTTCTCGGCACCGCGCCGGGTGCGGTCGTCGCGGTGGGGACCGCGGACAGTGACGAGCTTCCGCTGCTGGCCGACCGTCTGCTCGTCGGCGGCGAACCGACCGCGTACGTCTGCCGCAACTTCACCTGTGACGCCCCGACGACCGATGGTGACCGACTTCGAGCGGCCCTGAGCGGCTGAGACGGCCTGCTGCACCTGGCCGGCCACGACGGACCCGCAGCTACGCCACGACGGACCCGCAGCTACACACAGCGCTCAGTTACCCGAACTCCTCAACGCCGCTCAGAGCAGAACGCGAGGGCGCGCTCCACGATCGCTTCCAGCTGATCATGGTGCGCGCCCTTCCAGTACGCCCGCCCGCACTCCTCGCACTGCGCGAAAACGTCGTACGACCGCCGCGTCCCGCCCTCCAGCTGGTCCGCGACGTCGTCCTTCGCGGCCTCCCTGAGGAGCCCGTTGCAGGCCGTGCACCGAGTCCAGGGCCGCAGCTCGGGCGCGAAACGGTCCAGTACGTCGTTCAGTTGCTCGTCCGGTCGCGTGCTGTACACGAACGCCCCGGCCCACAGTTCGCGGCGCCGCAGCAGCCCCCGGTCGCGGCTGAGCATGACCCGGCGCTCGGCGGCGGAGCGCGCCGCGAGGGCGGGGTCGCCGATGTCGGTGGACTCGTAGGCCGCGTCGACGCCGAGGAGGCGCAGCCGGCGGGCGAGGGTGCCGAGGTGGACGTCGAGGAGGAAGCGGAGCGGGGCTCCGGGGACGCGCTGGGGGCGGGCGACGGGCCGTACCCGCACGGTCTCGCCCGGCCCGGCGACGTGGGAGACCGGAACCTCACGCCCGTCGGCCACCAGCGCGCCGACCTCCGTCAGCGGGACGCCCAGCGACTCGACGACGTGGCCCAGCGTGGAGACGCCGTCGGTGACGACCTTCGTGGCACCCTCGCGTCGCCCCTGGGGGACGAAGATTCCCAGCTCGGGGGCGAACTCGACGTGGATCTCAGGTCCGTTCACCGGGTCAGGATGTCATGGCCGCCCTGCGGTCGGCCGGTTCTTTTCCGGTGCCCCGCGCGGCCGGGGTCACCGCTTTCTCGGGAGGTTCTGGAAGGCGGCCAGGGTGCGGTCGACCACGTCCGTCAGATCGTCCTGGTAGTCGCGCTCGGCCCAGTAGATCATCGCCTCCAGGAGCGCGCCCATCAGGCCCATCGCGTAGACCCGCACCTCGAGGTCGTCCTCGTCGCGTCCCGTGCGTTCCGCGAGCGCTCGGCACATCAGGCGCCCGGTGACGGACATGGTCTCCATCATCCGCGCGCGCACCGAGGGGACCGAGACCATCAGCCCGATGCGGAGCTTCATCTCGTCGTCCGCGTAGTCCGGGGTGTCGGTGACCGCCAGGGCCAGCGAGTGCCGGATCGACCATCGCACGGACTCCAGCACCGGTTCGTCCGCCGGGCGTGAGCGCAGCAGGTCCTCCATCAAGGGGTCGTACTCGTCGGTGAGGACGATGTCCTCCTTGGTGGGGAAGTACCGGAAGACGGTGCTGGGCGAGACCTCGGCCTCCTCGGCGATCTGCTCGACGGTCGTCGCCTCGTACCCCTGTTCCTTGATCAGCCGGTAGGTGGCGTCCCTGATCGCGGTGCGTGTCTTGAGCTTCTTGCGCTCCCGCAGGCTCAGCCGGCGCTCGGCCTCCGGGAGTCGGCGGGCCGTGTCCGGAAGAGGGGTTCGTGCCGTGGTCATGTCGTTCATTGTCGGCCATGGATCTGGCGCGAAGCCAGATCCGGAGTCTCGCCGTCCGCTGCCGGGGCCGGTCCCGGGGCCGCAGCCGGGGTCGGTTCCGGGTCCGGTACCGGGGTCTCGCCCGGCCGCTGGTTCGGCAGGAGTACTGCCGTCAGGAGGGCGGCCACCAGGGCCGCGATGCCGCAGACGACGAGGACCGTGGACATGCCGTCCACGTACGCGGAGTCGGCGGAGCGGGCGAGGGCCGGCAGACCCAGTCGCTCGGCGACCGCGTGGGCGCCGGTCAGCGAGTCGCGCGCCGCGCCGGCGGCCCCGGCAGGCAGGCCGGTGGTGTCGACGTGGTCGCCGTAGGCCCCGGCGACCAGGCTGCCGAGCAGCGCGATACCGATCGCACCGCCCACCTGGCGCAGCGTCATCAGCGCCCGGAACCTCCCCCACTCTCAACTACGTTCGAGCGGGGGGACCCCCAGCCCGCCTCCTCGGCGGGGATCCCGCCGAGCGCCGCGTCCATCGCGGGCACCATCGCCAGACCGAAGCCCACGCCCGCGATCGTCAGCCACAGCGCGGTGAACCCGTAGCCGCTGCCGGTCCCGGTGCGGGAGCCGAGCAGCGCGGCGAAGCACAGCACCACGAGACCCACGGTGACCACGGGGCGGGGACCCAGACGCCCCACCAGGGGAGTGCTGAGCCGCGCGGCGACCATCAGGCCTCCCATCATCGGCAGCAGACGCAGCCCGGTGCCGAACGCGTCGGTGCCCCCGACCTCCTGAAGGTACGTCGGCAGCATGAACAGCAGCCCGGAGAAGACGAACGTGCCCAGTGTCGCGGCCAGGGTGTTGAACAGGAACCCCCGGTGCCCGAGGAGCTCGAGGCCGAGCATCGGCCGTACGGCGCGCCGCTCCCGTACGACGAGGGCGGCGAGCAGCACCGCGGACAGCGCGAACGAGCCGATGACAAGTGGACTGCTCCAGCCGCGCCCGGGTGCCTCGATGATGCCGAAGACGAGCGCGCCGAGACCGAGCGCGCTGTACCCGGTGGACACCACGTCCACCCTCGGTGAGGCGGGGATGGGGGTCCCCCCGCTCGAACGAAGTTGAGAGTGGGGGAGGGACTCGGGGAGCAGGAAGACGCAGGCGGTGATGCCGAGGGCGACCATCGGCACGTTGATCAGGAAGATCGATCCCCACCAGTAGTGGTCGAGCAGCAGTCCGCCGACGAGCGGACCGAGCGGCATGCCCGCGGCCATCGAGGCGGTGACGGCGGCGACCGCCTTGCCGCGTTCCTCGGGGCCGAACATCGACGGCAGCACGGACAGTCCGAGCGGGATCACCAGCGCGGCGCCCACGCCCATCACCGTCCGGGCGGCGATGACCAGTTCGGGCGTGTGGACGAGGGTGCCGAACAGGGCGCCGGCGAGGAACACGCCGAGCCCGGCGATCAGCATCCTGCGCCGCCCGAAGCGGTCGCCGAGCAGCCCGGCGGGCAGCATCAGCGCCGCGAACACCACGATGTACGCGTCCACGATCCTCCCCCAGTGCTAAACGCCTGGGGGGACCCCCAGGAGTTCTCCGGTGCTCGCCCGCAGCTGCCCGGCCATCGTCGGGAGCGCGACGTTGAGGATCGTCATGTCGAAGCCGAGCACGAGCATGCTCGCGACCAGTGCGCCGAGGGCCCACCAGCGGCGGGGGTCACGCCGAGGGTCCTGGACTTGCGTGACAGTAGCCATGAAATGAGAGTAACTCTCAAAAGGTGGAGACTGTCAACGCCGGAGAGGCGACTGTCAGTGCCGTGTGTCACTCTGTGGTCATGGGTGCTCGCGCTCTGTGAGGCTCGGGTGTCGCCCTGACATGCGAAAGGGCCGCGGCGTGCGAGCCGCGGCCACTGAAGAGGAGTTCGCCGGAAGGGACGGAAAGGGCGGAAGGAACGGGAGGGTCAGGCGTGCTGATAGGCCACCAGTGAGATGCCGACGTAGTGCACGACGAACGCCGCGAGGGTGAGGGAGTGGAAGACCTCGTGGAAGCCGAACCAGCTCGGTGACGGGTTCGGGCGCTTCATCCCGTAGATCACGCCGCCCGCGCTGTAGAGGAGGCCGCCGACGATCACCAGGACGAGGACGGCGATCCCGCCCGTCCGGAGGAAGTCGGGAAGGAAGAAGACCGCGGCCCAGCCCATCGCGATGTAGCAGGGGGTGTAGAGCCAGCGCGGGGCCCCGATCCAGAACACGCGGAAGACGATGCCCGCCAGTGCGGCACCCCAGATGCCCCACAGCAGCCACTGCCCCTTGGTGTCGGGCAGGAGCAGCAGGGTCAGGGGTGTGTAGGTGCCCGCGATGATCAGGAAGATGTTCGCGTGGTCCAGCCGGCGCAGGATGGCGTCCGCGCGCGGGCTCCAGTTGCCTCTGTGGTAGAGCGCGCTGATCCCGAAGAGCAGGCAGGCCGTCATGACGTAGATGCCACAGGCTATGCGTCCCCGTGTCGAGTTCGCGAGTGCGGTGAGCACCAGACCCGCGATGATCACGGCCGGGAACATGCCCGCGTGCAGCCAGCCACGGAGCCTCGGCTTGATCGGATGCGGCAGGGAGGGCGCGGCGGGACCGCGGTCGGCGACCGGCAAGTCCGTGGGCGCGTCGGGGGCGGACGCAGTCATGACCGGCATCGTACCTACGGAGCCGTAAGTGACCTATCAGTCCGACAGGTTGGGCGCTCAAGAGTGGCCATGCTCTCACCGGTCGCCCGAATTTCTGGATACGCGTGGTGAAGCGCCGGTGACAGGGTGAAACAGGATGGGCGAATTCTACCGAGTGGTGATGGTCACGTCGCTCAGGTGTGAGGCCCTCTGGACATATGCGCGGATGCGTCGGATGATCAAATGAGTGCGGTCGGCACCGGATGAGCGCCATGAGATCCACATCGCGAAGCATCCGGGTCGCGGCCCCCACGGGGCGTCCAAAGAAAAATCCCTCATTTAGGAGCAATCGTGGCGCAGGACATCGCGGCTCCCCCCGATACCGTCCCCACCACCCACAAGGAACTGATCGCGTGGGTGAACGAGATCGTCGAACTGACGCAACCGGACAGCGTGGTCTGGTGTGACGGATCAGAAGCCGAGTACGACCGGCTCTGCGCGGAGCTCGTCGACAAGGGCACCTTCAAGAGGCTCGACCCGATCAAGCGCCCCAACTCCTACTACGCCGCCTCCGACCCCACCGATGTCGCCCGGGTCGAGGACCGTACGTTCATCTGCTCCGAGCGCGAGGAGGACGCCGGCCCGACCAACCACTGGAAGGACCCCGCCGAGATGCGGGAGATCTTCCAGGGCCGGGACGGCAGCGGCGGCGTCTTCCGGGGCTCGATGCGGGGCCGGACGATGTACGTCGTGCCGTTCTGCATGGGGCCGCTGGGCTCGCCGCTGTCCGCGATCGGCGTCGAGATCACCGACTCCGCGTACGTGGCGGTGTCCATGCGCACCATGACCCGTATGGGACAGCCGGTGCTGGACGAACTGGGCTCCGAGGGCTTCTTCGTGCGTGCCGTGCACACGCTCGGGGCCCCGCTGGAGCCGGGCCAGGCGGACGTGCCATGGCCGTGCAACAGCACGAAGTACATCTCGCACTTCCCCGAGACGCGCGAGATCTGGTCGTACGGCTCCGGGTACGGCGGTAACGCGCTGCTCGGCAAGAAGTGCTACGCCCTGCGCATCGCGTCCGTGATGGCGCGGGACGAGGGCTGGCTGGCCGAGCACATGCTGGTCCTCAAACTCACGCCTCCGCAGGGTGAGCCGAAGTACGTGGCGGCGGCCTTCCCGTCGGCGTGCGGCAAGACCAACCTCGCCATGCTGGAGCCGACGATCTCCGGCTGGACGGTCGAGACGATCGGCGACGACATCGCGTGGATGCGGTTCGGGGAGGACGGGCGTCTCTACGCCATCAACCCCGAGGCCGGTTTCTTCGGTGTCGCGCCCGGCACCGGCGAGCACACCAACGCCAACGCGATGAAGACGCTGTGGGGCAACTCGGTCTTCACGAACGTCGCGCTGACGGACGACGGTGACATCTGGTGGGAGGGCATGACGGAGGAGACTCCGGCCCACCTCACGGACTGGAAGGGCAACGACTGGACGCCGTCCGCGGACGTCCCGGCCGCCCACCCGAACGCCCGCTTCACCGTCCCGGCCTCGCAGTGCCCGATCATCGCGCCCGAGTGGGAGGACCCGAAGGGCGTGCCGATCTCGGCGATCCTCTTCGGCGGCCGCCGCGCCACGGCCGTGCCGCTGGTCACCGAGTCCTTCGACTGGAACCACGGCGTCTTCCTCGGCGCGAACGTGGCGTCGGAGAAGACCGCGGCGGCCGAGGGCAAGGTCGGCGAACTGCGGCGCGACCCCTTCGCGATGCTGCCCTTCTGCGGCTACAACATGGGCGACTACATGGGGCACTGGGTCGAGGTCGCCAAGGGCAAGGACCCCGCCAAGCTGCCGAAGATCTACTACGTCAACTGGTTCCGGAAGAACGACGAGGGCAAGTTCGTCTGGCCGGGCTTCGGTGAGAACAGCCGCGTCCTGAAGTGGATCGTGGACCGGCTGGACGGGCGGGCCGAGGGCGTCGAGACCCCGATCGGCGTCCTGCCGGCGAAGGGTGCCCTGGACACGAACGGTCTTGAGCTGTCGGAGTCGGACCTCGACTTCCTCCTCACCGTCGACAAGGACGTGTGGCGTGAGGAGGCGGGGCTGGTCCCCGACCACCTCAACACCTTCGGTGATCACACGCCCAAGGAGCTGTGGGACGAGTACCACGCGCTGGTGCGGCGCCTGGGCTGACACCCGGCAATCAGAGAAGCCCGGGGCTCGCACAACGGCGTGCGGGTCCCGGCCCTTGGGTTGCGCCCCCGCCGCCCCTACCCGTCCCATCCTGTCCATGAGGGCTCCGCCCCCATGCCCCCGTGGGGTGGGGGGTGGCTGGGGTGGGTTGGTTGGGTGCGGGTGGGGTGTGGCTGGTCGCGCAGTTCCCCGCGCCCCTAAAAGCCGGGCAGTTCCCCGGGGCCTTGCTGTTCATCGTGATCGTCGCCACCGCAAAGGGAAGCTGACGGGCGTGGCCTTGCCCGTTGCCCGCCTCGCCCGTTACCCGGACCTGCCCTCCAGATAGCGCGTGTGCGACTCCTGTCGTCGGGCCTCGACGTCCCGGAGAGTGGCGGCCAGCGCCGTGAACTCCTCCTGCAGAACGGAGAGCTGGCGCTCCAGGTGGCGCTCGGGCGGGTCCGTCCCCGGGGTCAGCCGGGTCCACCACCGGGTCCGTACGAAGGTGTCGACCGCCTCGGGCACGTCCTGTCGCACGGCCCTGGACAGGGCGTGCACGCCCTCCGGGTCCTGGGCGAGGACCTCGGCGACCCAGCCGGGGTCCAGGAGGGCCGTGAGCAGGTCGGTCAGCTCGGTGAGACGGCCGGAGGCGGCGGGCGGCAGTTCGACGTCCGCCAGGTAGTCGCGGAGCCTGCCGAAGTCGGCGCGCAGCTCGTCGAGCTGGGCCGAGGGATCGGGGAAGTCCGGCAGGGGCGGGCGTTCGGGCGGGGCGATCAGGGCGCCGGCGGCGTACAGGCCGGTGACCACGACGGGCCAGTAGGGGCCCGCCGCCCCCGTGAAGGTCAGCACCAGGCCGGCCAGCCCGCAGGCACTGCCCGCGATGTTCTTGCGGGACTCCAGATACCCCAGGAACCTACTGGTAGCCACGGATCTCCTCGAAGGCGCCGTCCAGCGAGCCCTTCTGGGCGTCGAAGAGACGGCCACCGGTCAGGTCGGCGATGTGCTCCAGTTCGGAGCGGTCGGAGTCGCCGAAGAGGATGGGGAAGACGGGGATCTGCCGCCGGGCGCCGGACAGGGAGCGATAGAAGTCGTCGAAGTCACCGGCTTTCGCCCCGGTCGTGTTCTCGCCGTCCGTCATCAGCACGACCGACGTGAACGTGTCCCGGTCGTCGGAGCCGAGATGGTCGTACGCCTTCTCCAGGGAGGTGTAGATCGCCGTGTCGCCGTCGGCGCTCAGCTTCCCGGTGTCCCGCCGGATCCCGTCGAGCCCGGACCGGGGATCGGCGGGGTTCACTACATGCGTCCGCACGCTCTTCACGTCCGAGCCGAAGGGCATCAGGGTGACCTCCTCGCGGTCCCGGAAGTCGCCGGTGAGGTCGGTGAGCGCCTGCTTCAGCCGGTCCAGCCGCTCGCCCTCCATCGAGCCGGAGGTGTCGAGGACGTACACGGTCCTCGACGGGCGGCGCAGCTCGTTCTCGTACGAGTCGAGCAGCCCGTCGGCGACGGAACGGCTGCCCGGGAAGGGCAGTTCGCGCCGCCTGCTCGTGTCGAGGCCGGCCGCGGGCCGCACGGACGGCACGACCGGGCGCCGGTGGGTCTTCTCGGTGATCGCGCGCTGGATCTCCGGTGTGCGCAGGGCCTCGGTCAGACGGCGGACGTCCTCGCGGGTCGAGGAGTCGGTCGCGGCGAGGGAGGTCAGCGGGTAGTCGGCGGTGACGACACCGTCGCGGGGACGGATCACGGTGAGACCCGGGACGCCCTTGAGGACGGACTCGTAGTTGAGCAGCGCGTCGACGTTCCCGCGCCGCCGGTACGCCGCCGCCAGCCAGCCCGACGAACCCGAGGTCAGCTTCTGCCCCGTGAAGAACTCCTTCAGCCGGGGGGCCGCCTTGGCGACGTCCGCGTCCGTGAGGGCGGCCTGGGCGCCGGAGAGCGCCGAGGCCACCGAGACGAGCGTGGAGAAACCGGAGTTGGAGCGGGCCGGGTCGGTCATGCCGTAGGTCAGCTTCCCGTCCCGCACGGCCTGCTCGACCTGGGCCCAGGTGACGTCGTCCGGCTTCCAGCCCAGCTCCGTGACGGTGGCGGACCTGACCCCGATCGCGACCGGGCTCGACATGACGGGTGTCTCGGAGACCACCTTCCCCGCCGCGTCGGGGCGAAGGCGCAGATAGTCGTTGGAGGACAGCCACAGGGCGTCGTACCGCCCGTCGGCCTTGCCCGTCGCCAGCAGCTCGACGGCGTCGAGGGTGCCCATGTAGGTGGGGCGGACCTTGATGCCGGTGTCCTTCTCGACCTGGTCGAGGACGGGGGCCATGTCGCTGAGCTCGCTGGAGGCGAGGACGCGGAGGGTGCCGGGGATCGGCGCGCCCGGGTCCTGCTGGTGCTGGTCCTCCTGCGCCGAGCAGCCCGTCAGCAGGGCGGCGGCGGCCAGGCCTATGGCCAGTGCTCGTCGTCCGACGGCCAGTGTTCGTCGTCCGGCGGGAAGTACTCGTCGTCTCATCCGAGCCCTCCTTCCAGCGCGCCCTGGGACCGGCTGCGCTCCAGGTAGGCGCTCGCCTGCTGGAGTTCGGACGTGAGGGACTCCACCGTCGCCGCCATCGTCTCGGTCGCCTGGATCTTGTAGGTGTCGATGGCGTCGAGGGTGCGGTAGATCTGCTGGAAGGCCGAGCGCAGCGTCTCCGCGCCCACGGCCGGGTCGGCGGCGATGCGCTGGATCTCGCCGCTCTGCGTGGCGAGCATCTCGGCGTTCCCGCGGATCAGGTCCTCGGTCGTGCCGCGCAGCGCGTTGACCTGGTCGACGACCTTGCGCTGGTTGTCGAGCGCGGAGGCGAGCATGACGGAGATCCGCAGGGCCGACACCGTGGTCGTGGCGGCCCGGTCGACGCCCTTGATCAGCTCGTCGTTGTTGCGCCGTACGACATCCATGGCCAGATAGCCCTGGGCGCAGACGGCGAGCTGCGTGAGCAGGTCCTGGTGCTTCTGACGGACGGGGAAGAGCACGTCGGCGCGCAGGGTGTCGGCCTGCGTAGGGTCCGTCGCCTCCACGCCCGCGACGTGCTGCTCGACGGCGGTGTCCAGGGCCTCGGTGAGGACGACGTACTCCTGGAGCTTGCCCATGTTCTCCCAGAGGCGGACGCGCTCGGTCTGGAGCGCCGCGTTGTCGCGCCGCAACTCGTCCTGCCCGCCCCGCAGGGATCCCACGATCTTGTTCAACGTGCCCTGCGCCGAGGCGTACTTGGCGACGTGGTCGCGCAGCTTGTTGCCGCCGGGCAACCGGGAGAGGAACCGGCGTCCCTTCGCCGCGGGCAGGTCACGCGGGTCCAAGTCCTCGACGACCCGCCGCAGTTCGACGAGCGAGCCCGCGACCTGGGACTGGGCGTCCCCGCCCTTGGACGGCAGGGAACGGACGGCGCGCTCCAGCATGCGGTTGGACTGCGCGGCCGCGGTCCGCATCTCGCCGGCGCCCAGAGCGGTGATCTCGCCGACCTTGCCGGCGAACTCCGGTGAACGGGCGTCGAGTACGGCGAGCCCCTGCACGTACTCGGCGGCCTTGCGCGCCATGTCGGTACGCACCCCGTCGTCGACGGGGACGAGCCCGCCGGCCTTCTCCCGGGGCACGGGCGCGACGGCCTCGGGCGGTGTGAGGGTGAAGGTGTCGTTGTCTGTTGTCACTTGCTGTGTCCCCCCGTCATCCGCGTGCCCGGCGCGCCAGTTCGTGCAGCACCGCGGAGGTGGGCACGGGCGCCTGCCGGACACCGGTCAGTGCCTGGTTCAGGTAGGTGGCGCGGTCGGCACCGGCCGCCGCGAACTCGGTGCCCGCGCCCTGCGGGCGGAAGCCGTACCGCGCTGCCAGCTTGCGCAACGTCGGGTCGGTGCCGAGGAGGTCACCGAGCGCACGGCCGTTCTCGGTGAGCGGTACGACGGTGTGGTCGCTGTTGACGGTGGTGTCCGGGTAGAGCACTACGAGGTCACCGGGGTTCTGTCCGTCGGCGAGGAGCGCCGCGACCTGCGACTCGTACACCATGACGAGCGGGTTGCCGGCACCGCTGACGAAGTCCCGGAAGGCCGCGTCCGTACTGGACTGCTGGGCGCCCTGGACGCCGATCAGCTTGCGCATCAGGGGCGCGGTGCGGGCGACGTCGGCGTCGCTCTCCACCACTCGGCCGCGGTTGGCGACGTAGGAGGCGGCGGCGAGGTAGAGGGCGCCGGAGTTGGAGGTCTCCGGGTCGGTGCTGGCGATGTAGAGGGTGCCGGTCAGCTCCCCGTACTTGTTGGCGCCCTTGAGCTGCTGCCAGGTGCGGTCCTGGCGGGCGGCGTCGAGGTAGGCGGCCATCTTCAGGGTGCCGCGGTGCTCGGTGCCGCTGTGCTTCGTGCCGCTGTGCTCGTCGAGGGTGGCGAGACCGTTGGCGGCCAGCACCTCGGCGGCGTTGCGGTGGGCCACGACGACGAGGGGCGAGTAGAAGGGGCGGGTCAGGGTCTGCTTCACGCCGTACTTCTTCGCGAGCTCGGCGGCGGGGGCCTGGCTGGAGGGGAAGGCGAGGTCGTAGCCCTTGAGGTCGAGGCCTTCCATGGCCCATGACCCGGAGGTCTCGGCCTT
Organism: Streptomyces sp. NPDC046862; assembly: GCF_040704615.1. Taxonomy (NCBI): domain Bacteria; kingdom Bacillati; phylum Actinomycetota; class Actinomycetes; order Kitasatosporales; family Streptomycetaceae; genus Streptomyces; species Streptomyces sp. NPDC046862. The sequence continues at coordinate 127,610 of NZ_JBEYXP010000001.1, forward strand.
CACGGTGTAGCCCTTGGCGGCGAGGGCCTTCACCACGTCCGGGTCGGCGAAGAACTCGGCCTTCTCCGATCCGATCACCATGCGCACGGTCTTCGTTGCCGTGCTCGTGTCCTGCTCTTCGCGTCCCGCTACGACGGCTGCCGCTACGCCGCCGAGGAGCAGGACCGCCAGGACGATTCCTGCGATACGTCTCACAGCGGGAGCGTGCTCTCGGAAGGCGACATTCCTCGCGTGGGCGGGTGAACGGGGGGTGACGAGGCGATCCCGGTATGCAACCGGAGGGGTGGGCTCCGTGGGGGTGGGTGGTTGCTGGTTGCTGCTGGGGTGGGTGGGTACTCGGCGGTGGCGTACGACCGGAGTACCGGAGTGGAGTACTGGAGGAGTGAGGTCCCATGGCAAGCGGTGACTTCTACTCGCGTGACCGCCCCGAGGGCTCGAGACTTCCCGAGGACCGCCCCCGTGGTGGTGGCCCTGAGGATCCCCGGCAGCGCGGCACCTGGCCGGTGTGGGTCGTGGTCGTCCTGCTCCTGCTCGTGTTCGTCGTCCTGACGATTTTGCTGGGCTGATCGCGGGTGGTGGCTGGTGCGGACATGGAGCGCCGGGGTTGTGACGGGCCCCGGCGCTCCGCCGCGTCGGGTGGGTGGGTTTTCCTCGCCCCCGCCGCCCCTACCCGTCCCATCCCGTGCCTGGGGGCTGCGCCCCCAGCCCCCCCCGGGGGGTGGAGGGTGTCTGGGGTGGGTCGGTTGGGTGCGGGTGGGTGGGGGCTGGTCGCGCAGTTCCCCGCGCCCCTAAAGACCGTGCGGTTCCCCGCGGCCTTGTGAACCGGGCAAATCTCCGCGCCCTGACAAACCGGGCAGTTCTCCGTGCCCCTAACAAACCGGGCAAATCACCGCGCCCCTGGAAACCAGCCCTCCGCGCAGCCGAGCCCGCAACCCCCTGCCGGGAAAAGCAGTGCCGCCCCGCACCATCCAGTGCCGCCCGCACCCTCCAGCCTCTCCGGCGTTTGAGGAGCGGGGTCCGGGGCGGAGCCCCGTGCGGGGTTGAAGGGGCGGAGCCCCTGGGGGCCACTCACCCCACGGCACCCCCACCGGCAGGGCGCCCCCACGTACCCGGCCAAGCGAACGCAGTGCCGTGGCTCCCGGTCCGCGCGTCGCTGCGGGTGCACGCGGACCGGGGCCGATCGGGGGCCCCGGCAGGGTAGGGCAGGGGGAGAGGGTCAGACCGTCAGAGGGTCAGACCGTCGTGGTCAGTTCGTTGGTCAGGGCCGCGGTGTGCGCGTCCATGCGCTCGGCGGCCAGGATCGCGCCCGCCGTGTCGGCGCGGGACGCGGCGACGACCAGGGCGCGCCCCGCGAGGGCGTGCGCACGCTCGTGGAGTGCCGCGATGTGCGCGTCCCCGCGCTCGGCGGCGGACACCGACGAACGCACGGGCGGCCGCCCACCCCGCAGCCGGGCCACCTGCCCGGCCAGCCGCTCCGCCGCCACGTCCAGGTCGTCGGACGGCGCCAGCGCGCGGAGCTCGTCCGTCACGGTCAGCAGCGCCGCGAGATGGCCCGCGAGCTGGATGTCCAGCTCCTCCTCGCGGGTGCGGTGAGGGAAGTCGGCGGTGGTGCCGGCCATCGTGTGGACCGACTTGGTGCGGATCGGTTCGTACATGGGATGGCCTCCAAGCTCTCGTCCAGCCATCCTAGCTTAGATTTCGTCTAAAGTTGAGTGCAGTCCGAAATCTTCGAAGACCAACGGGCTGGTCCGGCGAGCGCCGCGTTACGGCTGGCTGTAGCCGTCCAGGAAGTGCCCGATCCGCGTGATCGCCGACGTCAGGTCCGCCACCGTCGGCAGGGTCACCACCCGGAAGTGGTCGGGTGCCGTCCAGTTGAAGCCCGTGCCCTGGACGACCATGATCTTCTCGCGGCGCAGCAGGTCCAGGACCATCCGGCGGTCGTCCTTGATCTTGAAGACCTTCGGGTCCAGACGGGGGAAGAGGTACAGCGCGCCCTTCGGCTTCACGCACGTCACGCCCGGGATCTGCGTCAGCAACTCGTACGCCACGTCCCGCTGCTCCTTCAGCCGGCCGCCGGGCAGTACGAGGTCGTTGATCGTCTGGCGGCCGCTCAGCGCGGCGACCACGCCGTGCTGCCCCGGCATGTTCGCGCACAGCCGCATGTTCGCCAGGATCGTCAGGCCCTCGATGTAGGAGTCGGCGTGCGCCCGCGGGCCGGAGATCGACATCCAGCCCACCCGGTAGCCCGCCACGCGGTACGCCTTCGACATGCCGTTGAAGGTGAGGGTCAGCAGGTCGGGAGCGATCGAGGCCGTCGGGCGGTGGGTGGCGCCGTCGTACAGGATCTTGTCGTAGATCTCGTCCGAGCAGACCAGCAGGTTGTGGCGGCGGGCGATGTCCGTCAGCCCCTTGATCATCGCCTCGTCGTACACCGCGCCCGTCGGGTTGTTCGGGTTGATGATGACGATCGCCTTGGTGCGGTCGGTGACCTTCCGCTCCACGTCGGCGAGGTCGGGCATCCAGTCGGACTGCTCGTCGCAGTGGTAGTGCACCGCGGTGCCGCCGGACAGGGACACCGCCGCCGTCCACAGCGGGTAGTCCGGGGCCGGTACGAGGACCTCGTCGCCGTCGTCCAGCAGGCCCTGCATCGCCATGACGATCAGCTCGGAGACGCCGTTGCCGATGAAGACGTGCTCGACGTCCGTCTCTATGCCGAGGGTCTGGTTGTGCATGACGACCGCCCGGCGCGCGGCGAGCAGGCCCTTCGCGTCTCCGTACCCGTGGGCCGACGACACGTTGCGGAGGATGTCCTCCAGGATCTCGGGCGGGCACTCGAAGCCGAAGGCGGCCGGGTTGCCGGTGTTGAGCTTGAGGATGCGGTGTCCCGCCGCCTCGAGCCGCATCGCCTCCTCGAGTACCGGGCCCCGGATCTCGTAACAGACGTTGGCGAGCTTGGTCGACTGGATCACCTGCATGCCCGTGAGCTTACGGCCCGGTAACGCTTCCTGCGGCGTGTTTTCCACCACGTGAGACGACCGCTATAGGTGCATATGTACCTCTGCTGTCTCATGGACCCCAGGGGTCTCTACAATGCGCCCCCATGTCCAGCCACCCTCAGCGCGATGACACGGCATACGGAGTGGACGCGGCGAACGGCGCGAACGGGATGAACGGTACGTCCGGGGAGGGCGGGGGTCTCCAAGGCCCCCCGAACGTGTACCACCCGTACGGTGACGCCGGCGCGGCGCCCGTCTATGACGCGTACTCGGACCCGGCCGTCGCCCACGGCTGGCAGAACGCCTACGACGACACGGTGCGCATGGAACCCGTCGAGGACGGTTACGCCGAGCGGGTGCCCGCGGAGGCCGGTCCCGCCGGGGAGGATGCCGGGCGCCCGCCCGAGGACGGCGTGGTGTTCGCCGGCGGGGGCGGGCACCGAAGACGCGCACAGGGTCGCCGCCGGCCCCGGAACGGACGGCGTGCCGGTGTGGCCGCGGGCCGGATCGGGCGGCGCGGGGTTCTGGTCGCCGGTGGCGTCGGTGCCGTCCTCGTGGCCGTGACCGTCACCGTCACCGGGCTTCTCGGCTCCGGTTCCTCAGGGCAGGGAGGCTACGAGTCCCCGAAGCCGGGGGATTCCGCCCCGGCCGTCCAGAAGCCCGGAACGGGCGGCGCGTCCGGCGCGACGAACGCCCCTTCGTCCGGAACCTCCTCGGGGGCCGCGGGCGAGGTGTCGCCCAAGGCCTCGGGCGACGCGTCGGCGAGCGCTTCCGACGGCCGATCCGGCCCGCGTCGGTCCGCCTCCACCCCCACCACGGAGACGTCCTCGACCCCGACCGCCTCCACCACCACGACCGAGCCGGACAGGGGCAACTCCGGCAACAGGCCGGGCCGCGGACAGGGCTCGACCAAAGGGCCGAAGTGACCCAGTTCATCCATGGTGATCCCGGGTGATTCGCCACAGAACCGCCATACGAACCACAACGCGAACAGTCACGCGAACCGCGACGCGAACAGCCACGAACCGCGACGCGAAGGTCACACGAACAGCCACACGAACCGTCACGTGATCCGTCGCGTGATCCGTCGCAATGCGGAGATCCGGTGGAGCCCGCGCAACAAGGTGTCCAAGAAGGCCCCAAGTGGGGGTGCGCGGCGGCCAGTTGCACCGATCATGAAACACGGGCGGTCGGCCCTGGGATCCCTCGCGGGCGCCGTGTGTCCGGAAGCGGCTTCTTGCCCACCCATCCCACGCCCCTCACAATGCGCATGACAAAGCAGGTGGTGATCGGAAACCCTTCCGTCACCCCACGTCGCAAGAGGGGACCCCCCATATGAGAAAACCTCTCGTCGCCGCAGCCTTCGCCCTGGCACTGGCCGGAGCGGGCGCGGCACCCGCGGTCGCCGCGAGCGCGCCCGCGGCCGACCCCGCCTCCGTGGGCAAGAGTGCGGACACGGACACGATCACGTCCGAGGTCACGGACCTCGTCACGTCCACCACGGCGACGGTGGGCCGGATCACCCAGCCGTCCGCCCGGGCCGTCAACTTCGCCGGCACCGTCTCGCTCAGCAACTGCTCCGGCTCCGTCGTCCGGATGCCCTCCTCGGAGGACAACGACCCGGCGCTCGTGATGACCAACGGCCACTGTCTGGAGTCCGGGTTCCCGGCGGCCGGTGAGGTCATCGTCGACAAGGCGTCCAGCCGCACCTTCGGCCTGCTCAACTCCGCCGGAAGCCGCGTCGCCACGCTCCGGGCCAGCAAGATCTCTTACGGCACGATGACCGACACGGACGTCGCGCTGTACCAGCTGACGAGCACGTACGCGCAGATCAAGAGCTCGTACGGCATCGACGCGCTGACCCTCAACGACACGCATCCGACCGCCGGCACGGCCATCAGCGTCGTCTCCGGCTACTGGAAGCGGATCTACAGCTGCAACGTCGACGGGTTCGCGTACCGCCTGAAGGAGGGTGACTGGACCTGGAAGGACTCGGTCCGTTACACCTCCGCGTGCAACACCATCGGCGGCACCTCCGGCTCGCCGGTCGTCGACGCCGCCACCAACAAGGTGGTCGCCGTCAACAACACGGGTAACGAGGACGGCGGGCGCTGCACCGTCAACAACCCCTGTGAGGTCGACGCGAGCGGCAACGTGACGGTCCGCCAGGGCATCAACTACGCCCAGGAGACCTACCAGATCCCCGCCTGCTTCGGCGTCGACAACAAGCTCGACCTGAGCCGCAGCGGCTGCGTGCTGCCCAAGCCGTAGGCGCGATCAGCCCGTGCGGGGCGGGCGGTCACCGGGCCTGGGCCCGGCGTACCGCCCGCCCCGCCAGCACATCCGTCCGGCGTCCGTCCTCGATCGCGAACCGGCCGTCGACGAGGACGTACGGGATGCCGACGGGCAGCGTCCGCGGCGACTCGAACGTGGACCCCGCGGCCACCGTGCCCGGGTCGAACAGCACCAGGTCGGCGCGGTACCCCTCGCGCACCCGCCCCCGGTCGGCGAGTCCGAGCCGGGCCGCGGGCCGCGAGGTGAGGTGCGCGACGCACTCCTCCAGCGACAGCACCCCCAACTCCCGCACGTAGCGCCCCAGGTACTGCGGAAACGTCCCGTACGCGCGCGGGTGCGGCTTGGCGCCCTGGAGGATGCCGTCGGAGCCCCCCGTGTGGACGCGGTGCCGCATGATGGTCCGGACGTTCTCCTCGTGGCCCACGTGCTGGAGGATCGTCGAGCCGAGCCGGTCGGCGAGAAGGAGCCGGCGGGCGGTCGTCCAGGGGGCCTCGCCGCGCTCGTCGGCGGACTGCTGGACGGTCCTGCCGACGTACGGCGCCAGAGCCGGGTCCGTGACCCCGGAGATCTCGATCGTGTCCCACTCGATGGGGACACCGTGGCAGCCGTCGGCGCCCACGACCTCCATGTGGTGCCGGATGCGCCCGGCGCTGTCCTCGTCCTCCAGCCGCGCGAGGATCGCCTCCGGGCCGCCCTCGCTCGCCCAACTGGGCAGCATGGCCACCAGAGTCGTGCAGCCGGGGGTGTAGGGGTAGGTGTCGAGCGTGATGTCGGCGCCGTCGGCGAGCGCGTCGTCCAGCAGGGCCAGCAGCTCGGCGCCCCGGCCCTCGTTCACGCCGAAGTTCATGGTGGCGTGGGCGAGATGGAGCGGACAGCCCGCCTCCCGCGTGAGGGCGACCATCTCCTCGTACGCCTGAAGCGCCCCGGCGCCGTACGACCGGTGGTGCGGGCAGTAGTAGCCGCCGAGCTCCCCGACGACCCGGCACAGCTCGGTGAGTTCGGCGTCCTTGGCGTACATGCCGGGCGTGTACGTCAGGCCCGACGACATGCCGACGGCGCCCTCGCGCATCCCGTCGGCCACCAACCGCCGCATCCGGTCGAGCTCTTCGGGCGTCGGCTCGCGGTCCTCCCAGCCCATGGCCAGCATGCGCACCGTCCCCTGCGGGATCAGGTACGCGGCGTTGACCGCGATGCCCTCGCCGTCGAAGCCGTGGTCGAGCCGGTCCAGGTACTCGCCGACGGACCGCCAGGTGAAGTCGATGTCGTCGCCGTACCCGTTCCAGCCGGTGATGGCCCTGCGGACCTCGGCGAGGGTGCGGTCGTCGACCGGCGCGTACGACAGCCCGTCCTGGCCGATCACTTCGAGCGTGACGCCCTGCGCGACCTTCGCACTGTGGTCGGGGTCCCGCAGCAGGGCCAGGTCGCTGTGGGCGTGCATGTCGACGAAGCCGGGGGAGAGCACCAGGCCCTCCGCGTCCAACTCCCGGGTCGCTCGCGGACGCTGGCAGCCCGCCGCGGCGGCCTCCTGGACGATCGAGACGATCCGGCCGCCGTCGACGACCACATCGGCGCGGTACGAGGGGGCGCCGGAGCCGTCCACCACGTCCGCGTCACGGATGACGAGATCCTCCACGAACGCCTCCTAGAAGAACGTGCGGACGTAGTCCACGACGGTGCCGTCCTGCTCCACCACCGGGATCAGCTGCCACTTGTCGAAGGACGTGCACGGGTGGGAGAGGCCGAGGGACAGCCAGTCGCCGACCTCCAGATCCGCCTCGGGGGTCGTGGCGATCCACGCGTGCTGGTCGGACAGGGACGTGACCGTGATGCCGTTCGCCGGCCGCTCGGCGCCGTCGCGGCGGACCGCCTCGGCGGCGGGCAGGTCCAGGTCGTACGCCGCGTCCCGCTTGCCCGCGTTGGTGAAGGCCTGCTCGGGGGAGGGGCGCGAGACCACCTGGCTCCACAGGCGGAAGGCGGGGAGGAGGGCACCCTCCTCGGGGACGCGGTTGAACGGGGTCACCCGGCGGTAGTGGCCCACGTCGTGCGAGACGTACGCCCCGGACCTCAGCAGCTTCAGCACGGGCACCGACAGTTCGGGGATCTCGGCGAACACGTCCGCGACCGCGTCGAACCAGGCGCTGCCGCCCGCGCTCACCACGATCTCGTCCAGCCCCGCGAACCGCCCGGCCTTGTCGAAGTCCGCCGCGAGCGCGGTGAGCCGCCGCAGCCAGGCCCGCACCCGCTCCGGGTCCGCCCGGGGCACCTCGCCCTCGTAGCCCGCCACACCCACCAGCCGCAGCGTGGGCACGGCCGCCACCGCGTCCGCCACCGCCGCGCACTCCGCCTCGGTCCGGACGCCGGTCCGCGCCCCCTCACCGGCGGCGAGCTCGACGACCACGTCCAGGGGGCGGGAGGCGACGCCCCGCAGCGCCGAGTCCATCAGCTCGACGCCGCGCACGGAGTCGACGTAACAGACGAGCCGGAAGGACGGGTGGGCGTCCAACTCGGCTGCGATCCACTTCAGCGCGGCCTCGTCGACGACCTCGTTCGCGAGGAAGATCCGCTCGATCCCGAACTCCCGCGCCACCCGCACCTGATGCGGAACCGCCAGTGTGATGCCCCACGCGCCCCGGTCGATCTGCTGCCAGAACAGCTGCGGGGCCATGGAGGTCTTGCCGTGCGGCGCGAACACGAGGCCGTGGCGGGCCGCGTACGTCTCCATGAGCGCGAGGTTGTGCTCCAGGCGCTCGGCGGACAGGGCGAGTACGGGGGTGGTGAAGCCGCCGGTGAAGAGGTTGCGGCGTTCGGCCGTGAGCGCGCCGACGGTCAGCCCCTCGGCGTCGGGCGGGAGGCCCTTGAAACGGTGGCCGACGCGCTCGGCGGCCAGGCGGGCGAGGGCTTCGGTCCGTACATCGGTGCTGGCTTCCGCACCCATGGAGCCTCCCTGATCAGGTGTATTGCGATATGTGCAACAGTCATTGCGTATGTCGCTCGGAGCTGTCTAACATCCCAGCCAACACCGGGTCAACGAAAGCCGCCGACCCAGCACCGACAAGTTGACCCACCACCGACAAGTTGGCCCCGCACCGACAAGGAGCCCGTGTGACCACCGACCGACCCGCCGCCCTCGTGGACCACGGCACCGCCCGGGGCACCGGCAGCGGCGTCGGCGTCGTCGACGTGACGGCCCTCGGCGAGTCCATGGTCACCTTCCTTCCCTCCCGGCCGGGCCGCCTCGCCGACGTCCCGTCCTTCGAAAGGGGTATCGGAGGAGCGGAGTCCAACGTTGCGTGCGCACTGGCCGCCGCCGGGCACACGACGCGATGGGTGAGCCGGGTCGGGACCGACGGCTTCGGCGACCACCTCGTCGAGACCATCGGCGGGTACGGCGTCGACGTCTCGGCCGTACGGCGGGACCCGGCGCGCCCCACCGGCGTGTACTTCCGTACGGCGGGCGACCGGGCCGACGACGGGCACGAGGTGGCGTACTACCGCGCGGGCTCGGCCGCGTCCGCGATGGCCGTGGGGAACGTCGACCTCGCGGCGGTGCGCGCGGCCCGGGTCCTGCACCTCTCCGGGATCACCGCGGCACTGTCCGAGGACTGCCACGCCCTGCTCCGGGAACTGACCGCACCCGGCCCGGACCGCCCGCTCGTCTCCTTCGACATCAACTTCCGCCCCAGCCTTTGGCGCGACGCGGGCGGCCGACGGGTCCTGCTCGACCTCGCCCGGCGCGCCGACGTCGTCTTCGTCGGCGCCGACGAGGCGGCGGCCGCCTGGGGCGTCGAGGGCGGCCCCGAGGCCGTCCGGGACGTCCTCCCCGAGCCGCGCACGCTGGTCGTGAAGCAGGGCGCCGAGGGGGCGACTCTGTTCGAGCGGCCGGAGGCCCAGTCCACCCCGTCGGGGCCGTCCGCGCCGTCCGCCCCGTACGCGCCGTCGGGGCCGGTGGCCGGCCGCGGGTCCGTCGTGGCTGGTCGCGCAGTTCCCCGCGCCCCTTTCAGGGGCGCCACCGACGCGCCCACGGCCACGGACGCGCCCACGACCACAGACGGCACGCTCACGGACGACACGATCACCCACGCCCCCGCCCTCCACGTGGACGTCGTCGCCCCCGTGGGCGCCGGAGACGCCTTCGCCGCCGGGTTCCTGTCCGCCACGCTGCGCGGACTCCCCGCACGGGCCCGTCTCCGCCACGGCCACCTCATGGCCGCCGCCGTGCTCACGGTGCCCGGTGACCTGGGCACACCCCCCACCCGCGACCACGCCGACCGCCTCGCCGACCTGGACGACGGGACCTGGGGCACACTTCGTCTCGGCCCCGGCTGGACCACAGCCGCCACCAGGGCCGACGAGGAGGTACAGCAGCCATGAGCCAGACCGTCGACCGTGCCCTCAGCATCCTGCCGCTGCTGGCGGAGGGCCCCGCCGACCTGGGCCGGGTCGCCGACCGTCTCGGCGTCCACAAGTCCACGGCCCTGCGCCTGCTCCGCACGCTCCACGAGCACGGTCTCGTCTACCGCCAGTCCGACCAGCGCTACCGCCTCGGCGCCCGCCTCTTCGCCCTCGCCCAGGAGGCCGTGGAGAACCTCGACGTCCGGGAGATCGCCCACCCCCACCTCGTACGCCTCAACGAGGAGTGCGGCCACACCGTCCACCTCGCGGTCTACGAGGAGAACGAGGTCCTCTACATCGACAAGGTCGAGAGCCGCTACCCGGTGCGCATGTACTCCCGGATCGGCAAACCCGTCGCGATCACCGTCGCCGCCGTCGCCAAGCTCCTGCTCGCCGACCTTCCCGACACCGAGCGCCGCGCCCTCGCCGACAAACTCGACTACCCCCTCTACACGCCCCGTTCGACGCCCAACGCGCCCGCCTTCCTCAAGGAGCTGGAGCGGGTGCGCGAACAGGGCTGGGCCACCGACCTCGGTGGCCACGAGGAGTCCATCAACTGCGTCGGCGCCCCCATCCGCGGAGCCGACGGCCGGGTCGTCGCCGCGATGTCGGTCTCGGCCCCCAACGTCGTCGTCACCGCCGACGAACTCCTCACCCTGCTCCCCCTGGTGCGCCGCACCGCCGAGGCCGTCAGCCGCGAGTATTCGGGCAGGCCCCCGGCGAAGGACTCGCTATGACAGACACAGCGAAATGACAGACACGGCAAAGGACACCGTATGACGGACAAGATCGCGCTCACCCCGAAGACCCACACCACCCCGCCCGCGAAGTTCTCGCACGGCGTGAAGAAGGGGAACATCCTCCAGGTCGCCGGCCAGGTCGGCTTCCTGCCGGCAGAGGAGGGCAAGCCGCCCACGCCCGCCGGACCCACCCTGCGCGAGCAGACCCTCCAGACCCTCGCGAACGTCAAGGCGATCCTGGAGGAGGGAGGCTCCGGCTGGGACGACGTGATGATGATCCGCGTCTACCTCACGGACGTGGACCACTTCGCCGAGATGAACGCGATCTACAACCAGTACTTCGAGGAGCAGCAGCTCACCGCTCCGCCCGCCGCCCGCACGACGGTCTACGTCGGCCTCCCCGCGGGCCTCCTCATCGAGATCGACGCGCTGGCCGTACTGGGCTAGCGCTCCTCAAAACCCCAGCCTCCCGCACTCCGTAAGCCGTCACGGTGCGGCGCCCGCCCCCCTCCCCGCACGGGGCGCCGCACCGCGATTCCCCCTGCCCGAAAGCATCGTGCCTTTACGAAGAGGTCCCCCCAGCCATGTCCCCAACACCCCTTCCCCTCGCCGCCACCGCCCCCGAGACACCACCCCACACCGGCGGCCTGCTCACCCTCATCGACGGCACCGCCGGGCTCCTCACGGTCGCGGCCCTCGGCATCGTCCTGCTCCTCGTCCTGATCATCAGAGTCAGACTCCAGCCGTTCGTGGCCCTCCTCGCGGTCTCCATAGCCGTCGGCCTGGCGGCGGGCCTGTCCGTCACCGAACTCTTCGGCACGGTCCAGAAGTCGGACGCGGTGTCCACCATCGAGTCCGGCATGGGCGGCATCCTCGGCCATGTCGCGATCATCATCGGCCTCGGCACGATGCTCGGCGCGATCCTCGAAGTGAGCGGTGGCGCCGAAGTACTCGCCTCCCGCCTCCTCAACCTCTTCGGCGAGAAGCGCGCCCCTCTCGCCATGGGCCTCACGGGCCTGATCTTCGGTATCCCGGTCTTCTTCGACGTCGGTATCTTCGTCCTCGCGCCGATCGTCTACGCCGCCGCCAAGCGCTCCGGCAAGTCGATCCTCCTGTACTGCATGCCGCTGCTCGCGGGCCTCTCCGTGACCCACGCGTTCCTGCCGCCGCACCCCGGCCCGGTGGCCGCCGCCGGACTGCTCAAGGTGGACCTCGGCTGGGTCATCCTCATGGGTGTCGTCTGCGGCATCCCCGCCGTGTTCGCCGCCTGGGCGTACTCGGCCTGGATCGGCCGACGGATCTTCGTCGCCGTACCGCAGGACATGGTGGAGGCCGCCGCCGAGGCCAGGCAGGCCGTGATCGACGAGCAGCGCGCGAACGGCGTCGAGCCCCAGGAGAAGCCGGTGCCGCTCGCCACGGTGCTCGCCATCATCGGTACGCCGCTGGTTCTGATCCTCGCCTCCACGTTCTCCTCGATCGCGCTGGACCCGTCCACGGGCCGTTCGGTGATCGAGTTCTTCGGCAGCCCGTTCGTGGCGCTCACGATCGCCCTGTTCCTGGCGTACTACCTGCTCGGCATCCGCCGCGGCTGGTCCCGCAAGTCCCTGGAGACGGTGTCGACCGCCTCGCTCAAGCCGGTCGGCAACATCCTGCTCGTCGTCGGCGCGGGCGGTGTCTTCGGCGCGGTCCTCAAGGCCAGCGGGGTCGCCCAGGCGCTCTCGGACACCTTCAACGACGTGGGCCTGCCCGTGATCGTCCTCTCCTACCTGATCTCGGTGGTCCTGCGCGTGGCGCAGGGATCGGCGACGGTCGCGATCGTCACGACGGCCGGCATCGTCGCGCCGCTGCTGTCGGAGGGCCACCACTCGCAGGCCTTCGTCGCCCTGGTGATCATGGCGATCTCGGCGGGCTCCATCTTCGCCTCGCACGTCAACGACGGCGGCTTCTGGATGGTCGCCAAGTACTTCGGCATCAGCGAACGCGACACCCTGAAGTCCTGGACGGTGCTGGAGACGGTGCTGTCGGTGGCGGGTTTCGTGGTGGCGGGAGTGCTGAGCCTCTTCGTGTGAGGCACGTGGTGTGTGGCGCGCGGCGCGTGTTACGCATGTAACGAACCAGGGGCTGGCTGTGCCCGGCACAGGATCGTCGACCATACTGCCCGCTGTGGAGCAGCGCATAGGTTCGAGCAGCCAGCCCCTGGAGGGCGCCGGATTCGACCCGGCCTTCATCCCCGGGCTCACCTCACCCGTGTCCGGCGAGCCGAAGGACGCCAAGCCGAAGGAGGCGGCCGAGGCCGACGACGCGGCCGTGGCCGAGGACGAGGCGCCTGAGAAGCCCTCGGCGGAAGCCGAAGCAGAGGCGGAAGCCGAAGCAGAGGCGGAAGCCGAGGCCGAGGTGCCAGAGGAGAGCGAGGGGACCGACGCGGACGAAGCGTCCGACGAGGGCGAAGCGTCCGGCGAGGACAACGCGTCCGACGAGGGCGAAGCGTCCGACGACGAAGCGCCCGACGACGAAGCGCCCGACGGTCCCGTCTTCGAGGCGTCCGACCGCCGCGCGAAGATCGTCGCGGATCACGAGGGCGTACGACTCTCCCTGGACGACCAGAGCTGCGAGTTCCGCTGGGACGAGATCGGCGCCCTGGAGACCGAGAGCCCGCGCTTCGGGAAGCGGTTCACGGTGACGGTGCACACCCCCGACAGCCGCTGGTACCCGATCGAGATCGAGGCGTCGTCCAGGGACCGCTTCCAGGAGTGGGAGTCGCAGCTGGACGAGGTGCTGGACGCGTACTTCGAGGAGAGCGCGGCGGAGGAGAGCGCCCCGTAGGGGCGCGGGGAACTGCGCGACCAGCCACAACCGGCCCGCAGTTCCCCGACAACGTCAGTCTCCGTCAGCCTCCGTCACCCCGGTCAGCAGTACTGGGCCTCTTTCCCGATGGACCGGTACATACAGTCCGCGTTCTCCAGCAACTGCAGCACCGCGTCCCGGTTCCGGGAGGTCTCCCGCTCGATGACCTCGTCGGGCGGGTAGAAACCGCCCCCGCCGGACGACGGATACATCTCGAAGGTGTAGCTGAAGATCTTCTGGTTGCCCCACAGCCAGTCGTCGATCGAGCCGTCCGTGATGTAGAGGTCGCTGGACTGCTCGGGCGTGTAGCCGTTGCTGGCCGCCATCTTCCGGCCGATGGTGGCGAACGCGTTGCGGTCGTCCGCCGTCATACCGGTGGTCGTGTCGGCGGTCGTGTACCCGAACGGCCAGAGCACCAGCTCGCTGTAGGTGTGGAAGTCGATGCCCGCCGTGATCTGCTGCTTGCCGCCCACGACGCGGCTGCGCACGAAGTCGGCGACGACCTTCACCTCGGGGGCGGACTCGGCCGACGCGCCGCGGTAGGTCTCCGAGGACGTGGAGCCGGAGGATCCGCCGCAGCAGCCCCACCGGTAGTTCCAGTTCCTGTTCAGGTCCGTCCCGACGGCCGACGAACCGCTGTTGGGCTGGCGGTTCTTGCGCCACGACCGATACGACCCGGTGGCGATGTCGTACTCGCCGCCGTCCGGATTGAGGTCGGGGACGATCCAGATCTCGCGGTTGTTCACCATGTTGGTGACGCGGGAGTCGGAGCCGTACCCGGCGCCGAGCTCACGGATGAGGTAGAGCGCCATCTCGACGGTGAGGTGCTCGCGGGCGTGCTGGTGGTGGGTGAACAGCACCTCGGGCTCGGACTCGTCGCTCGCGACGTTGTCGCTGATCTTGATCGCGACGATGTCGCGGCCCTGGTAGGACTTGCCGATCACGCGCTTGCTCATGATGGCCGGGTACGCGGCGATCCGCTGGTCGATCTCCGTGTTCATCTCGGCGTAGTTGTGATAGCGCGAGTCGGCCGAGGGGAAGTCCATCAGCCGTACGTCGTCCTCGCCGCCCGAGCGGTCGGGTACGGCGCCCGCCGGTGTGACGTCGTAGCCGAGTCGCTGGAGCTTCCTGATCTGGTCCGCGCGACCGGAGACGAAGACGGTGTGGTCGTCGGCGCTGTCCACGGTCACGCCCGCCTGCTGCAGTGCCGTGCGGGACTTGGAGTCCGAGTGCATGGCGACCTCGTACTGGCGGATGTCGTCCGCCGAGGCCTTGGGGCGCTGTGTGCTGGTCGCGGTGGCGTCGGTGGTGGTCGTCGCGGCGACGGGGGCCGCGAGGGTGAGGGCCAGGAGGCCGATGAGGGCGGCGGAGCGGCGACCTGGTCTGTTGCGGTCGCGTATGCGGAGTCGCATGAAGTCTCCTAGGTTCTCCGGGGTGTGGAGCGGGGGGTGGTTCATTGCGACGTACGGCTTGGCTTGGCTTGCCTTGGTCCGGTGCGGGTGTGGCGCTCATCGTGCGGGTGTGGCATGAGCAGGTCAAGAGTGAGAGTGGGGTGCGCCTACGCTGGCCTGAACTGCTCGAAGTCTGGCCGGGGTGGGTGGGTTGTGTGCGGGCAGGCGGCGGCTGGGAGTGCCTGCGCGGCAGGGTCGCATATCGACACTGGACCGCTGGAGGGCGGGGGCGGGGAAGGTCAGTTGGCCCCAACCAGTGCAAGCGGAGAACTATACGCGTGACCGGGGCAGTTATGGCATTTTTGCATAATTTGCACACCTGAGAGTGACGCCAATGTGCACGCCACCGGGCCGGCGGGGAGACTTAGGGCCCTGCGTTGAGCGGCACGCCGCTCAAGTTCATCCCGGTGTACATCAAGGACCAGAACGTCTGAGGGGAGGGAACCATGCTGACCGGACGGAAGTACCGCCTGGCGCTCACGAGCGAGCAGGCCGAGTCGTCTGAGGAGTTCGGGAACATCTGCCGGTCGGTGTGGAACACCGCACTCGAACAGCGACGTGAGTACCGGCGGCGTGGCGCGTGGATGAACTATGTGCCGCAGGCCGCCGAACTGGCCGACGCCAAGCGTGAACACGCCTGGTTGAAGGTCGCACCGTCCCACATCCTGCACCAGACGCTGAAGGATCTGGACAAGGCGTGCCGGGCGCACGGCACGTTCAAGGTGCGCTGGCGCTCCAAGGCTCGCTGGTCCCCCTCGTTCCGGTTTCCGGCCGGAAACCTCATCACGGTGGAACGCATCGGAAAGAAGCGGGGCCGGGTCAAGCTGCCCAAGCTCGGCCGGGTCACCTTCCGCTGGTCCCGCCCCCTTGGTGGCGAGGAGCGCACCAGCACGCCCCGTCGGCACGCCATGCAGGAGACGGCGGTCGGCATCGACCGGGGCGTGAAAATCGCCGTACCCACCTCGGACGGCGATTTCCACGACCGCCAGTTCGCCACTGAGGGCGAACAGACCCGGTATCGGCGGCTTCAGCAAAGGCTCGTCCGTACCAAGAAGGGCAGCGCGAACCGACGCAGGACGATCGCGGCGATAAACCGGATCATGAGCAGAGTCACCGACCGCCGCGCGGACTTCTGCGCCTGGACTGCGAACCGCATCACGCAGCGGAACGCAGTCGTCGTCCTCGAAAACCTCAAGACCAAGAACATGTCGAAGTCCGCGAAGGGCACCGTTGCCAACCCCGGCAAACAGGTGGCCCAGAAGCGCGGGCTGAACCGAGCCATCCTCGACAAGGGATGGCACCGACTCGAACTCGGCCTCACCAACGCCGCCCGGTACACGGGCACGACCGTGGTGAAGGTCAATCCCGCGTACACGTCCCAGACCTGCAACATCTGCAAGGTGGTGGACTCGGAGTCCCGCAAGAGCCAAGCGGTCTTCGAGTGCACAGCTTGCGGCCACCAGGCGAACGCGGACGTGAACGCGGCTCGCAACATCCTCAACGCGGCAGGGTATGCCGTGTCAGCCTGTGGAGACCTCGGCGCCGGCCGGTCTGTGAACCAGGAACTACCGGGACCCTGTGAAGCAGTACCGGTCCAACTGGCGATCCCGCTGGTTGGAATCCCCCGGCCTTAGCCGTGGGGAGGACATCAACATGGGCGGATCAGCGCCGCGAAGGGACCGCACCACCCACCTCCCGGTCGAGACGACCACCTTCGTCGACCGCCGAGGCGAACTCACCGAAGGCCGACGCCTCCTCGCGAAGGCCCGCCTCGTCACCCTCACCGGCCCCGGCGGCGTCGGCAAGACCCGCCTCGCCACCCGCCTGGCCGCCCACGTCGAGCGCGCCTTCCCGGACGGCGCCCGCTGCGTCCACCTCTCCGGCCTCCGCGACCCCGCCCTCGTCCCCGTAGCCGTCGCCGACGCCCTGAGCCTGCACGACAACTCCGACCAGCCCCCGCTCACCACGCTCGTGGACCAGCTCCGTGACCGCCGCCTCCTCCTGGTGCTCGACAACTGCGAACACCTCCTCACCGCCTGCGCGGAACTGACCGCGGCCCTCCTGCGCGGCAGCCCCGGCATCCGCATCCTCGCCACCAGCCGCCACCGCCTCGCCCTGACGGAGGAACACCTCCTGGAGGTCAGGCCGCTTCCCGTCCCCGACCCCGACGGAGACCTGTCCGAAGCCGGCGGCTACCCCGCGCTCGCCCTGTTCGCCGACCGCGCCGCGGCGGTCGTCCCCGGTTTCACCCTCACTCCGGCCAACCGCGCCTCCGTGGCCCGCCTCTGCCACCGCCTCGACGGGCTCCCCCTCGCCATCGAACTGGCCGCCGTCCGCATGCGCGTCCTCGGCATCGACCAGCTCCTCGAACGCCTCGACGACCGCTACCGCCTCCTCACCGCCGGCAGCTCCGCCGTACTGCCCCGCCACCAGACCCTCCGCGCCGCCGTCGACTGGAGCCACGAACTGTGCACGCCCCAGGAGCAGTTGGTGTGGGCGCGGGTGTCCGTGCTCGCGGGCGGCTTCGACCTGGAGACCGCCGAGGCCGTGTGCGCGGACGGCGAGCAGGTGATGTCGTACGACGTCCTCGAAGCCGTCGCCGGACTCGTCGACAAGTCCGTGCTGATCCGGGACGAGCACGCGGGAGCCGTCCGTTACCGGCTCCTCGACACCCTCCGCCACTACGGTCTCGACAAGCTCCGCCGCACTCTCGGCGCGGAGGCCGACACCCTGCGGCGGCAGCGCGACTGGATGCTGGAGCGCGCGGCCGCGTACGAGCGCGTCTGGTTCGGCCCCGGTCAGCGGACGATCGTCACCCGTCTCCGCGCCGACCAGGACAACCTGCGGACCGCGCTCGACTTCAGCCTGGCCACTTCCGGCGAGGCCCTGGCGGGGTTACGTCTCGCCGGAACCCTCTGGTTCTACTGGTACGCCTGCGGCGGCACCCGTGAGGGCAGGTACTGGCTGGAGCGCGCACTCGACGCCAACCCCGAGCCGACCCGCGACCGTGCCCGTGCCCTCTGGATCGCCGGCCTGCTCACCGGCTGCTCCGAGGACGTCGCCGGGGGCCGCCGCCGCGCCGAGGAGGCCCGCCAACTCGCCCTCGACCTGGGCGAGCCGGCGGAGGCCGCGCACGCCGAGGGCATCCTCGGAGTGATGACCCTCTTCGGTGACGACCTGCGGGGCGCCCTGGACCGCTTCGAGTCCTCCGTGGTCCGGGGCCCGGTGCACGGCACGCTCCCCAGCATCACCGGCCTCTACCAGGTCGGGTTCGCCACCGTTCTCGCCTACCTCGGACAGACCGACCGGGCCGTGGCCGTCTGCGAGGAGGCCCGCCGCCACTGCGAGGAGCGCGGCGAGGAGTGGGTCCTCAGCTACGTGCTGCGGGTACTGGCCCTCACGTACACCGTGAAGGGCGAGTGGCGGTGCGCGGAGTCGTACGGCCGCGAGGCGCTGCGTCTCAAGCGCGCGGTGCACGACGTGTTCGGCATCGCCCTGACCCTCGACCTGATGGCGCTGGTCGCCGCGGCGCTCGACGCCCCCGAACGCGCCGCCGTCCTGCTCGGCGGCGCCGAACGCGTCTGGGCCGACATCTCCAGCGGCCGTGTCGCGTCCACCACCTACACCGCGGCGCTCCGGGGCTGTGAGACACGCGTGGCCGAGGCCCTCGGTCGGCCGGACTACGAGCGGGCGCACCGGCGCGGGGGCGCGCTGGGACTCACCGAGATCGTCGAGTACGCCCTCCAGGAGCAGCAGGCGCGCAAACGCGGGCAGGAGAACCGCCAGGAGTGCCGGCCGGGCCCTGCCGCGCCTTCGGTGTGCGACGGCACCCGGCTCACCCGGCGCGAGGCCGAGGTCGCCCGCCTGGTCGCCGAGGGCCTCGCCAACCAGCAGATCGCCGACCGTCTGGTGATCGCCCGCCGCACCGCCGAGGGCCATGTCGAACGGATCCTCAGCAAGCTGGGGTTCCACAACCGCAGCCAGATCGCCGCCTGGGTGACCGCACAGACGCTCCCCGAGCAGCCGCCGTCCCCGGGGCCGCCGTCCACCCCCGCGCAGCCCGCACCGACGCTGTCGGCCGAGCGCTGAGCCTTCCAGATCCAGTACGTCTGACCGACAGTGCTTCTGACTGACAGTGCTCCTGTATGACCACTTCCGTGCGTACGTAGACGTTCCGCGTACGTACGGAAGCAGGTATTCCTACCCGTGCGCGGGGTGTCCGGGGACGGACACCCTGAACGCATGCTGCGACTTTCCGAGGGATACGAAGCACAGGAACAACTCTCCGACCAGGGCCCTCGGTTCGGCACACTTCCACCGTTGCCGATGGGAGCCGGACACCGAAGCGTCGAGTACGACCCCTGTCCCTCCGCCGCCGGGCAGGCCCGCGCGGAGGTCCGAAGACAACTGGAGAGCTGGGGGCTCACCGAGCAGAGCGAGACGGTGGAACTCCTCGTCAGCGAACTCGTGACCAACGCCCTGGTGCACGCCGAGAGCCGGCTGCGGCTGACCCTGACGGCCGCGCACGGTCTCCTGCGCTGCGAGGTGACCGACGCCGACGCCCGCCGTCCCCGTGTACGCCGGGTCACGCAGACGTCGGAGGGCGGCCGGGGGATGTTCCTGGTGGACGCGCTCGCCCAGCGCTGGGGGTGCCACGAGGACGGGACGGGGAAGACCGTGTGGTTCGAGCTCGGCACGTGCGGGCTGGACGGCTGCGGCCGGCGGCGTCAGCCGTAGCCCGCGAGTTCCGTCCCCCCTTCCGAAAGTATGCACAGCCCGGGCCCCGACGGCACGCCCAGCCGCCGGGGCTCGTCCCCTGCCTTGACCCCGCCGACCACCGACTTCCTTCACCGCACGCCCTCTTGTGCCCTCGACCGCTTTACGCTTTCTTGATCCGCATGGCGGACACCACGGACAACACAGCGACAGGCAAAGCCACTTCAGTCCCCCGCAAGTCCAGTTGGAAGTACATCGGCCCCGGCATCGTGGTCGCCGCGACCGGCGTCGGCGCCGGTGACCTGGTGGCGACCCTCATCGCGGGCAGCAACTTCGGCTACACCCTGCTGTGGGCAGCGGTGATCGGCTGTCTCGTCAAGATCTCCCTCGCCGAGGCCGCGGGCCGCTGGCACCTCTCCACCGGTCGCACCCTCTTCGACGGCTGGGCGAGCCTCGGCCGCTGGACGACGTACTTCTTCGCCGTCTACGCCGTGATCTGGGGCTTCGTGTACGGCGCGGCCGCGATGTCGTCGAGCGCGCTGCCGCTGCAGGCGCTGTTCCCGGACGTCATGGACCTCAAGTGGTGGGGCATCGTCTGCGGGCTGGTCGGACTGGTCTTCGTCTGGTTCAACAAGTACTCCGTCTTCGAGAAGGTCATGACGGTCCTGGTGGGCGTCATGTTCGTGGTGACGGTCTACCTGGCGATCCGCGTCACCCCGAACCTCCCCGACGCCTTCGCGGGCCTCCTCCCGGTCCTCCCCGACGAGAAGGACTCCATCCTCAACACCCTCGGCCTGATCGGAGGCGTCGGCGGCACGATCACGCTCGCCGCGTACGGCTACTGGGTCAACGCCAAGGGCTGGACGGACACCGGCTGGATGAAGGTCATGCGCCTGGACAACCGGGTCGCGTACGCCACGACCGGCATCTTCGTGATCGCGATGCTCTTCGTGGGCGCGGAACTCCTGCACTCCGCGAACGTCGCCATCGCGAGCGGCGACAAGGGGCTGATCCAGCTCGGCGACATCCTGGAGAAGGAGTACGGTTCGGCCACCGCGAAGTTCTTCCTGATCGGCTTCTTCGCCACCTCCTTCACCTCGCTGATCGGCGTCTGGCACGGAGTGAGCCTGATGTTCGCGGACTTCGTCGCCCGCTACCGCACGAGCGGCGGCGAACTGAAGGGCGAGGAGGTCGCGTCGGGCGAGCGGGAGCGGTCGTGGCCGTTCCGCGCCTACCTGCTGTGGCTGACCTTCCCGCCCATCGTCCTGCTCTTCCAGGGCGAGCCCTTCCGCCTGATCATCATCTACGGCGTCCTGGGCGCGGCCTTCCTCCCGTTCCTCGCGGGCACGCTGCTCTGGCTCCTCAACTCCGCGCGCACACCGAGGGAGTGGCGCAACGGACCGCTCAGCAACGTGATGCTGGCGATCGCGGGACTGCTGTTCCTGGTGCTGTGCGTGAAGCAGATCTGGGACCAGCCGTGGGCGGACTTCTTCTGATCAGCCCGCCGGGACGAGCTGCTCCCACTGCCCACTCGTGGCGATCTTCCTGAGGTCCGCCATGCTGAGAGCGGGGGTGGCGCGGGTCGGGGCGGTGACCTGGGAGCCGGAGTTGAAGGCGCTCACCACGACCCGCAGACCGTCGGTGCGGATGGTGTCGGCGGTCCACATCACCAGAGCCGGGCCCTTGTCGTCGCCCGGGCCCTTCTTCGTGGTCACCTTGGTGCCGTCCGGCAGGACCTCGGCGTCGGGCCCGAAGAGCTGGCTCTCGACGTCCGACATGCCGGGCTGCACGTTGATCTGCACGAAGGTCGCGCCCTTGCCGTCGTCGACGACGACAAAGCCGTACTCGGACTCCTGACCCCCCTTCGACACCACCCGGACGTCCTTGGGCAGCAGACTGACGAGCGTCTTCTGGATCGCCGGGCCGTCGGCGGCCGGGGGGTCGGCGGGCGCGGCAGGGGAGGCGGTCGTCCCCGGGCCCTCGGGGATGGCGTCCACAGCCGTACGCCATGCCTTGGCGGTGACGACCTTCTTCAGCTGCGCGGGGGAGAGAGGCGGGTCCGGCCTGGTGATCGGAGAGCCCTTCTCGGCCGCCGCGTTCCACTCGCTCAGCGAGACGTGCTGCCCCTCCGGGGTGACGAGCTCGGCGTTCCACCACTTGGTGTCCACGCGCCGGTCCGGATACTCGTAGCCCTGGAAGATCATGAGCAGCGAGCCGTCGGGGAGCCGGCTCGTGGAGCAGGCGTCGTGCGGGGTGAGCTCCTCGGCCGGGCACGTGGTGACCTGGCGGGCCTGCTGACTGCCCGGCTCGATCCGGCCCATGCTGATGCCGATCGCGGCGGGGCCCTTGCCGTCGTCGTGGACGAGATGAGCGTAGGGGCCCAGCCCCGCACCGGTTCCACGGGAGTCCTCGCCGCTGAACCTCCCCTCCGGGAGCAGGCCCTTGAGCGTGCGGAGCAGTTCGCCGCCCGACATCGGCTTGGACGGCGTGGGGGAGGCGGACACGGACGAGGACCACCTGGGCTTCGGATCCCCCGCCACGGACTCGTCGCCGGCGCCTCCGCCCCAGGGCACGAGCAGGGCTCCGCCGACTCCCGCGAGCGCGACGCCGGCGACACCGCCCGCGACGGTGGCCCGGCGCCGCCGCAGCAACCTGCGTCCCCGCACCTCGCCGCCGGAGACCAGGGCGGCACCGTCTGCCTCGAAGGCTCCGCCCGCCTGACGCAGGGCGTCGCCGAGCCGGTCCTCGAAGGGGCCGAAGGGGTCCTCGTGATGTTCGACGGACATGGCGAACCACCGTTTCTGGAGGGGGTACGTGAGTGGGTGTGTGGCCGGTCAGGGGGCGGCGTACTCGCCGAGGTCCTCGCCGAGCAGCTCCCGGAGCCGGGTGAGCGCGCGGACGCAGCGGGTCCGTACGGCGGCCGAGCTGGCGTTCATCACGTCGGCGGTCTCCTCGACGGAGCGGTCCTCCCAGTACCGCAGGACGATCACGGCCCGGTCCTTGGCGGGCAGTTGGGCGAGCGCCTGTACGAGGGTGAGCCGCAGCGGCGTGTCCGCTCCGCGCGGGTCCGGCAGGTCCGGGAACGTGTCGGTGGCCCTCTCCGTGCTGCTGCGCCGCCGTTGGTGGGCGAGGAAGGCGCGGGTGAGGACGGTCTGCGCGTACCCGGCCGGGTTCCCGACCCGTGACACGCGCCCCCACTTCACGTACAGCCGCCCGAGCGTCTCCTGCACGAGGTCCTCGGCGAGATGCGTGTCCCCGCCGGTCAGCAGACAGGCGGACCGGTAGAGATGCCCCGCGCGCGCCGCCGCGAACTCCGGGTAGCCGTCCGCGCGGACGTGTCTCATGTGTTCCCCCTGCGCTCGTGTGGGCCCGTGCCACCGCTCCACTTCTCTGATGCGGTGGACCCCGGGGAATGTTTCACCGATGGGCGAGAGATACGGTGCGTTGAGGATCACATCGACGGCACCAGGAACCATGCGCGAGGGGGACGCACGACGATGCAGCAGCCCGACCAAGGCCCACAGCCGTCACCGCCACCGCCCCCCGGCTTCGGCCCTCCGCCACCGCCGTACGCGCCACCCGCGCAGCCGTACGCGCCGCCACCCGTGCCCGCCCAGTCCCCCCAGGGCTACGGGGCGCCGCCGCCACCCCAGCCGTACACCCCGTCCCCGTACCCGGCAGCGCCACCGCCGACGGCCCAGCCGGTCGCGCCCGCGGGCCCGGAGTTCCTGGCCGTGGACCGCCACAACTCCATCGTCGTCGACGTCTCCGGCGTCTCCTTCGAGGACCACGGCCGGAGCATCGACTTCTCCTGGCCGGAGATCCGCAGCGTCCACTACAAGCCGCACACCGACAACAAGGGCCTCGTCATGGGCGTCGTCCACGTCGACGGCCGCTTCTACGAGTGCGTCGTCGACGCCAAACGCCACGACCGGCTCCAGGAGTGGTTCGCCCACCTGCTTGCGGTGCTGCAGTACTACCGGCCCATGGGGTGAGGGACCGCCCGGCACGGTTTCGGACTGGTGGGTGATGTCTAGTCGACGCGTCCGTAGCGAGTGAGCAGACGATCAGGACAGCAGTTCAGCGAAATGACTGGGCACGCTGGGCAGCCGGCACGGAACGTGGTTCTGCGACACCGATGATGAACTCCTCCCGCGGCCGGATCTCGGCCGACCACCCCAATGCGGCAAGCTCGCCGGTGAGTTCACCCGGGTCATGGAGGACCTTCACGATGCGGTACTGGCTGCCGTCGTCGAGCCGACGCACGTCCGCAGCCACTTCCTCACGGACGGCCGCGGTCGGGCCTTCGTCGATGAAGACGGCTTTGCCATGTGGCGCGAGTGCGGCAGCGACGATGTCCCAGAAGTCGCCGAGCCGTGACGGCGGAACATGGGAGAGGAAGAAGGCGAAGAACACGGTGTCGTAGCGGCGCGGTGGCCGCCACCGGAACACGTCGGCCCGGTCGAACCGGACATGGGAGGAGGTGACCCGCTCTCGCGCGATGTCCAAGACCTCCGGTGACGCGTCGACAGCGGTCACCGAGCGCGCCCGTACGGCCAGCGCCCCCGTCCACTGCCCCGTTCCGCAGGCGAGCTCCAGCACATCTCCGGCAATAGGGAGGTCGTCGATCACGGTCACCAGCTCACGCAGATCCTCACGCTCGGCATAGACCCGGTCATACTCGGGCGCGCGGGCCCGATAGTAAGCAACCTGCTCCGCCAGAAGGGCATCCTCATCGATTGCCATGGCCCTGACCCTAGAGGGCTGGGCCGTATCGCAAACGGTCCCGGAACAAGCCAATCACCGGGGCTACTTGAGATGAGTACGTAAGCTTTGCACTGCGTCGGGTTCTTCGACATGAGGCCCCGCTTGTGGAGCTCGGGTGCATCACGTGCACGCCGCTGAGGGGATCGTCCCCGTCGTCCTGGCCGAGCGTTATGAGATGACCGACGGACCTGCGGCGTACAGGCCCCGCAGGGCTGGTCGACTCCGAACTCGTAAGCCACTTCCCAGCGAACGTCCGGAATGATGATGTCAGCCGTCTCCACAGGGTGCCCATCTCCAGCACCGCCACGCCCCCTGTGGCGCACGTCACCGGAACCACCCCCACCCGGCGGAGAGTCACGGGTGTGAGGTGTATGAGGTGCATAGGACATGAGTGACCGCTTGCGCGCGCGGATACGGGCGGGTGACCGTGAGGCCTTCGCGGAGATCTACGAGGAGTACGCGCGCACCGTCTACAACCACGCCTACCGGCTGACCGGTGACTGGTCGACCGCCGAGGAGGTGATGGCGGACACCTTCCTCGACGCCTGGCGCACCCGGGAGCAACTGGAGCCCGACGGCGGCACGGTGAAGCCGTGGCTGCTGGGCATGGCGACGAACAAGTCCCGCAACGCCAACCGCGGCCTCGGCCGCCGCCTGGCCTTCCTGGCCCGCCGCCCCGCACCGGACCCCGTCGAGGACTTCGCCGACGAGGCCGCGGGCCGCCTCGACGACGCCCGCCGGCTGGATGCCGTTCGGCAGTGCTACGACCGTCTGCGGCGCGGCGAGCGGGAGGTGCTGGCGCTGTGCGTGTGGTCGGGGCTCGACTACGCGCAGGCGGCCCGGGCCCTGGGCGTCCCCGTGGGAACCGTGCGCTCGCGACTGTCCCGGGCACGCGCGCGGCTGCTTCGGCTGACGGACGAGCAGCTCAGGAAAGCGAGGGAAGCGAGGGGAGAAAGCATCCCAAAAGACAGGGAACTGGTGCGCCGTCGCGGAGAGATACCCGGTGAGGCCGCGTTCGCGGCCCTTCCACTGCAGGAGATTCAGGAGGGACCCCGATGACGGAGCGCGAGGAACTGGCCCGGCTGCTCCCGGCCCTGCCCGAACGGGACCTCCCTGCTGGTCGCCACTCCCACCACAAGGACCGTTTGATGCAGCTCATCGACGACGACCGGACGCCCGCCACCGCTTCCGCCCCACACAGCCGCCCCACTCGACCCCGGTTGCTGCGCCCCGCCGTGTGGATGCCCGCCTCGGCCCTGGCGCTGGCCGGCGCCCTGACCGTCGGCCTCGTCGCGAACACGGACTCCGGCTACGGAGTCCAACCGTCCGGCAGCGAGACCGCCGTGGTCCTGCTCGACCGTATCGCCGACGTCGCCTCGAGGACGGAGGCCACACCCGTACGAGACGACCAGCTGGTCTACATCAAGAGCCTGGACGCCGGGGCGGAGTACCAGGAGGACAGCGGTCGGTACAAGCCGGGGCAGCTGAGCGAGCGGGAGGCGTGGTGGTCCCAGGAGCCGGGGCCGGTGAAGATACTGGCCCAGTTCTACGAGGGCGGCGGCTACTCCCCGCTCAGGGAGCTGCTGCCGCCGGGCTCGCCCGGCACCCCGGCCGGAATCGACCGGCCCACGTACAAGTGGCTGGCCTCGCTGCCCACCGACCCGGACGAACTGCTCGACGAGCTCGACCGCCTGACCAAGAAGGAGAAGGACCAGGAGCGGGCGCAGGCCGTCTTCGACACGATCGGCGAACTGCTGGGCAAGGCCATGCCGCCGCGGACCGCCGCCGCGCTGTACGAGGCCGCCGCGAAGATCCCCGGGGTGACGCGGATCGAGGACGCGGTGGACCCGGCGGGCCGGCACGGCGTCGGCATCCGCCGCGTCGACAAGCGGTCCTCCTGGGCCACCGAGTGGATCTTCGACCGTGACACCCTCGCCTACCTCGGCCGCCGCACCTACCTGTCGAAGGACGGCCCGACGGGCAAGAAGGGCACGGTCCTGGCGGAGACCGCCATCTTGAAGCGGGCCATCGTCGACAAGTACCGCCAGCGGCCCGGTTCCGACGCGAAGTGACACGGCGCCGTCCCGCGCCCTGGGTTCCGGCTCGGGGCGCGGAACGGCTTTCGGCCAGGCCGCGTGGAATCCGGATCGCCTGGGTGACGGCGGCCTCGGCGGGTGCACTGGCTGCTACGAGCGGTGGTCCCGCGGCCATCCCTGTGCGTCGAATACGGCGATGGGGTCCAGGTAGTCGCGCCAGTGCGTCACCTTGCGGTCTTCGATGGTCACGACGGAGACGAAGCGGTTGTCGTACGGCCGTCCCGTCCTGACCGACGTGCCGTGCACCTCGTACTCCAGGACGACCACCGAGGTCTCGGGGGCCCGGTGAACGCGGAGATTGTCCGCGCTGCGCAGCTTCATGTAGTCGCCGTAGTCGCTGTACAGGTCGATGATCCCCTGCCGCCCCTCGACCCGCCGGGGGTAGCCCGGCACGGTGATCACGTACTCGAAGACCACGTCCTCGGCCAGCAGGTCGTAGTAGTCCTCCCCGTCGACCAGGCCGTCCAGCCCCTCCTTGATGACGCGGAAGAACGGGCTGTTCGCCCCGAAGGGAGCGTTGTCGCTGACGGTCTTGGTCACTTCGCCTCCGAGGTCCAGGCGTGGGCGGTGCGCTCGGCGAACTCGCGGAAGGTGGTGGCCGGCCGACCGGTGACCTTCTCGATGTCGCCGGTGGGCGTGGCACCGTTGCCGGTGATGATGGCGCCGGTGAGCCAGCGCATCATGACCTCGTAGTCAGCGGGGACGCCCGCGGCGAGCGCGCTGTTGATCCACGTCTCCTGGTCGATGTCGTCGTAGGCGACGGGGCGGCCGCTCACGGAAGCGATGGTGTCCGCGATGTCCTGGAAGGTGAGGGCCTGCGGGCCGGTGAGCGAGTAGGTGGCGCCGGCGTGGGTTTCGGGGGCCAGCAGCGTCTCGGCCGCGACCGCCGCGATGTCGACCGCGTCGACGAAGGCTTCCCTTCCGCCTGCGCTCGGGGCCGTGATCAGTCCGTCGATGACCGGGAGGTGGTCATCGGCGAAGTTCTGCATCACCCACGACGGGCGCAGGACCGCGTGCGTGATGCCCTGCCGGGAAGCGAGATCGGCTTCGACGGCCGCGATGTCGATCTCCGGCGGCGCCTGGTCGGCGTGGTAGACGCTCAGGTGGGTGACGTGGCGCACACCGGCGGCCTCGGCGAGATCCAGGAGGGCGCCGACCTGGCCGGCGTAGCTGACGCGCAGGGTCGGTGTCACCAGATAGAGGCGGTCGATGCCGACCAGGGCGTCCGCGTGGGTGCTCGGGTCGTCCCAGTCGAACCGGACGTCCGCTCCGCCACGCGCCGCGGTACGGGGGGTGATTCCTCGCGGGGCGAGCCCGGCAGCCAGCAGTGAACCGGTCCGGCCGGTGCCGCCCAGGATGAGTGCGGTGAGTGCTTCGTTGTTCATTGCTCCATGCTCGAAGCTCCGGGCGAGACGATCCATGTGTGTTCCGCTCGGATTCATATGTGAAGCTCTCATGCCTTGACCCTGATGCTCGCGCTGGTCAAGCTGATCCCATGGATCTGCTGTCTGACCACCTGCTGCGGGCGCGCGCCACCGGCGCGGTGTTCGCGCGGACGGTCGCCGAACCTCCGTGGGGACTGCGGCTGGGCGGTTCGATACAGCTGTCGGTGCACACAGTCGTCCGCGGCCGCGGCTACCTCTGGCTGGACACCCCCGGCAGCACCGTGGAGCTCATACCGGGAAGCGTCACCCTGGTACGCGGCGGACCGAACCACTACATCGGGCATGAACCGGGCGCCGCATGCCTGGAGCCGGAGGAGTTCCGGGCACGCCACGTCCGGACGAGCCCCGGGGACAACCCGCAGGCCACCGTGTTCCTGTGCGGCGCCTACCAGTTCTCCGGCGACGTCGGCAGCGGGCTCCTGGACGCACTGCCCCAGGTCATGACCCTTTCGGCGGCCGACGACGATCCTCTACGGGACGTGATCACTTTGCTGTCCCGCGAACTGGTCCGCAACGAACTCGCCCAGCAGATCGTCCTGGATCGCCTCCTGGACCTGCTTCTCGTGCTGGCCATCCGCAGCGACTTCCGCCGCAGCACCAGGGCACCGCGCTGGTACCGGGCATCCTCGGACCCACGGCTGGGCGCCGCGCTGCAAGCCATCCACGACGACGCGGCTCACCCGTGGACGGTCCCCGAACTCGCCACGATCAGCGGCCTGTCGCGGGCCGCCTTCGCGCGGGTGTTCCGGGAGGCACTCGGCCAGGCCCCCATGCAGTACCTGACCGAATGGCGCATGACCATCGCCCGCGACCACCTGCGCGCCGACGATCTCACCTTGCCCCAGATCGCCGACGCCGTCGGCTACGGTTCGCCCTTCGCTTTCGCCGCCGCCTTCCGCCGCCACCACGGAGAACCGCCCGGAACCTGGCGTCAGAGGGAACGATCGGCCGCGGAGACGCGACCGCTCACCACGCACCACGGCTCGTGAGCAGCGCCGACCGCAGGACCCCAGCCGGGGGCTGCTGCTGATGGTGGGTGAGATGCCTGCCACGTCGGCCGTGGCCTTCGCCCTGCTTCCCCGCCCGCCGGGTCCCGTCCAGGGACGAGGCCATCGCCGACTGACGGGGCTCCCCAGGGACCTCTGCCGTTCGCTTCGCAGCCGTACGACGACGCGTGACCGGACTTCGATCGGCGAGATCCGGTTCCGGTGAGCCCTTGCCCTTGGCGGTGGGAAAGACGACGGGCAGGCTGTGAGGAGGGGGAGGCCGAGGGACAGCGCATGGGGGGCGCGGTGAGAGAACGCACGCCTGGGGCGCAACACATCGGGCGATTAGCGCTGTGGACGGCCGCCGCTGCCGCCGCAGGTGCCGTGGGCGCTTGGGGGTATGCGCGCACAGGAGCCGAACCGGCGGCCGTGGTGCTCGATCTCGTGATGGGTCTCGCCTATGCAGCCGCCGGCTTGGTCGCCATGTGGCGCCGGCCGGCCAACGGCACCGGCAGGCTGATGCTCGCCGAGGGGCTGACCTGGTTCCTGGGCAACCTTCAGGGATTCGACCAGCCGCTGGTCCTGGGCGTCGGCGCCTGGTGGGAGGCGCTGAACCTCGCGGTCCTGGCCCATCTGCTGCTGGCCTTCCCAGAGGGCCGGGTGACGGGCCGCCGGGGGCGGCGGACGGTGGCCGCCGGGTACACGCTGGTCGCGGTGGGCGGGCTGGCCCGGGCGCTCTGCTACGACCCGGCTGCCGACCGGGCCAGTTCCTATCTGGTGTGTCCCGGCTGTCGCGGAAACGCGCTGCTCGTCGTGGACGACCCCGACCTGTTCGCGGGGGTCGACCTGGTCTACCGCTGGGCGGGGGCCCTGCTGACCTTACGGATCGTCGTGCTGCTGGTGGGCCGGTGGCGGGCGGGCAGTCCGGCGTACCGTCGACTGCTGCTGCCGGTCGGGGTGCCCGTGGCACTCACCGTGGCCTTCGTCGGCTGGGAGATCGTGTATCTGGCGCTGCCCGGACTGCTGGGTGGCACCGAGCTGTTGCCCCTGGCGCTGTCGGACCTCAGCCAGGTCGCGGTGCCGCTGGCGTTCCTGGCCGGGCTGCTGCGGACCCGGCTCCGGCAGGCCGGCGCCGGCAACCTGGTGATCGCGGCCGGGCGGGATCCCACGCCGGACCGGCTCCAGACAGTGCTGCGCGATGTGCTCGGCGACCCGACCCTGCGGCTCGGGATCCGCCGCGCCGGCGCGCCCGACCGGTACGCCGATCCCGAGGGCCGCCCCGTCCCCGCCGCGGGCCGCGGCCGTATCGGCGCCGGCGCCGCGGTGACTCCCATAGGGAGCGGCGCCCGGCCCCTCGCGGTCCTGCTGCACGACCGGGCCCTGGGCGAGGAGCCGGCGCTGCTCGCATCGGTGTCCGCCTCCGTCGCGCTGTGCCTGCGCAACGTGCAGCTCACACAGGAGGCCGCACAGACCGCCGACCGGGCCCGCGGCCTGCAGATCCGCCTGTTGAGTGCCGAGGAGGAGGAGCGACGGCGCCTGGAGCGGAACCTGCACGACGGGGCGCAGAGCCGTCTGGTGTTCGCGCTCATGGGACTGCGGCGGATCGGCACCCGGTGGGGCGGCGGTGACCCGACGCTGCGTGCCGCGGTCGATGAGACCGAACAGACGCTGCACACGGCGCTGTCGGAGCTGCGTGACCTGGCCCACGGGCTCCACCCGGCCGTGCTGTCCCGCGCCGGTCTGAGCGCGGCGCTCACCGCCCTGGCCGAGCAGTCCGGCATACCCGTGGTGATCATGGCCGACGTCGGCCGGCTGCCGCCGCTCGCCGAGACCACGGCGTACTACGTGGTCTGCGAAACCCTGACCAACGCCGCCAAACACGCCCGCGCCCGGGCGGTCACGGTCGGCGTCCGCACGGAAGGCGTGCGGCTGGTGGTCGAGGTCACCGACGACGGCGTCGGCGGGGCCGATCCGGACAGCAGCGGGCTGCGCGGCCTCGCCGACCGGGTGGCCGCCGTGGGCGGCTTGCTGCGCGTGGACTCCCCCGCCGGGGGAGGCACCCGGATCCGGGCGGAGCTGCCGTGCGAGTGATCATCGCGGAGGACTCCGCCCTGCTGCGCCAGGGACTGGCCCGCCTGATGGAAGACCTCGATGTCACCGTCGCCGCCCAGACCGGTGACGCCGAGGGCCTGCTGGACCTGGTGGCGGATGTCCGCCCCGACGTGGTGATCATCGACATACGCATGCCGCCGACCCACACGAACGAGGGCGTCCTTGCCGCCGACGCCATCCGCAGGCGCTTCCCCGGTACAGGAGTGCTGCTGCTGTCCCAGTACGTCGAGACGGGTCGCGCGGTTGAGGCCATGGCGCACGACGGGCGGGGGTTCGGCTATCTGCTCAAGGAGCGGATAGCCGACGCCGCAGAGCTCTCCGACGCCCTCAAGCGCATCGCCTCCGGCGAGTCCGTCGTCGACCCCGAGATCGTCCACCGCCTGATGCGGCGGCCCCGGACGGCCGATCCCCTGGGTACCCTCACCCCGCGCGAACGCGAGGTCCTTGCCCTCATAGCCGAAGGCCGCTCCAACGAAGCCATCACCGAACGCCTGCGTATCGGCGCGAAGACCCTGGAGAGCCACATCCGCAGCATCTTCGCCAAGCTCCACCTGGAGCCGGACCTGGCCGCCCACCGGCGCGTCCTCGCCGTACTGGCCTACCTCCAGGCGTGACCGGATAGTTCACTCGCCGGCGGCACCGGTCTCCTCGGCCCTCGCGACGACGGCCGCACGGTAGCTCGCCAGTTCGTTCAGGGACCTGCGGACGTCCTTGCCCAGTTCGGCTGTGAGCTCCCGGCGCACCTCCAGCGCGGTCGACGACAGCCGGCTGCGCACCGCGCAGTCCCCGTCGGCGACGGCGACTGCGGTTTCCCGCTTCCTGAAGGCGGAGGTGGCGCCTGTCTTCCTGTACTGGTCCCGCAGGGCACGGTACGCGGTCTCCGGACTGTCGTACGTGTGCTTCCGGGCGGACATGCACGCGCGCCACACCCGCAGGGCCGAGCGGTACTCCGGCGTTGCGGGGACCCGGTCGGCCAGCTGGTTGTCGATGGCCTCAGGGGTGTAGGAGACGCGCGCCCACAGAACGACACTTCCCGCAAGCCGCCGCCTGCTGTCGGCCTCACAGCCCTGCTCGGGAACACGGAAGCGCCCCCTGCCCGGGATGTCGACGGTGGCCTTGCGGTCGTCGCGGCCGAAGAGCGTCAGGTCGAAACGGCGCTGGTCCCGAGGCGACAACACCGCGTAGTACCGGTCGACGGCCGAGGCGGGCCTGCCCGAGGCGGCGGAGCTTGACGCGAGGCCGTATCCGCTCTTCCTGCGGCGCGGCAGCTCCGCGGCCGCCGCATCGTCCGCCGGGTCGGGCAGGGGAGCCACACCGGCCGCCGGGTACGAGAACCCGTGGTCCTCCATGCACCGACGGGTCAGCCGGTCGAGCGCCGACTGCAGTGCCCGTTCCGTCTCGGGCCAGGCACCGGACCGGGTGGCCAGATCGACCGCGGACGCGCCGAGCCGGCCGTCCTCAGGCAGAGCGGAGGCCCTGGGCAGCGGTGTGACCGCGGGGGCGGCCGGTCGCGACGATGCGCAACCGGCCGCCCCGACGGCGACCACCAGCGCGAGGCACAGGCTTCGCGCCAGACGTTTCATGCTTACCGGCACCAACGGTTGGAGCTGATGGCGTCGTTGAAGGCGGGGTCGTTGTACCCCGTGGCGAAGTCGGCCACCTCGTCTCCTCTGCTGAGGCTGTGCCACCTGCCACCGCCGTTGGCGTTGGTGAAGAAGTAGACGGTGCACTGTGTGCCGCGGTTGGCGATCGAGCTGATGCAGTCGTTCCACGTACCGGGATACCTGGTGCACCCGGAGCTGTTGCGCAGGTTCATGTAGTTGTCGTTGTCCCCGCTGACCTTGCCCATGGTGCCCCGGTAGCCGCTGTCCACCCAGAAGCAGGCGTAGGTCGAGGGGCAGGAGCTCAGGCCGCTCGCCTCGACGTCACCGGGCGTGGCACCGGACGTGGCGGCGGAGGCGACGGGTGCCGACGCCAGCAACGCCACCGCCCCCGCAAGTGCGGCGAGTTTCTTCTTCACGGAGTTCCCCTCTCGTACGACGGATGTGGTCGGTGCGCCGGTCCTGCGCGCCGACCCGACAGACGACGGCCGGAGACCAGGTCCACGGGCTGTCTGTCGCTCCATGACGGTAGGTGCGCGGCAGTCGGGGAACATCAGGGCAGGCCCTGAGGAGAGAACCGGCCGCCCCGGGATCGCGCCGCACCTGAGGCCGGGCCATGGTCCTCTCCCACTCGGAGGAAGCGGAGCGTCAGGGCAGCGTATGTACGTGCGGTCCCACGGCACCTGACCACACGTTGCCCGCCAGGGCGTCCCAGTTGGTCGACCACGTCATCGCGCCCCGCAGGTCCGGGTAGGTGCGCGAGGGCTTGAAGGAGCCGCAGTTCGTGCCCCGGGTCAGGCAGTCCAGCGCGTTGTTCACCACCGAGGGCGCCACGTAGCCGCTGCCCGCTCCCCGCGTCGACGCCGGGAGGCCCAGGCCCACCTGGGACGGGGACAGGCCACCCTGCAACTGGATGCAGGCCAGGGCCGTCAGGAAGTCGACCGACCCCTGGCTGTAGACCTTGCCGTCACAGCCCAGCATGGAACCGCTGTTGTAGTACTGCATGTTGACGACCGTCAGGATGTCCTTCACGTTCAGCGCCGTCTGGAAGTAGGAGTTCGACGTCGACTGCATGTCGATCGTCTGCGGCGCCATCGTGAGGATCAGTGACGGCCCGGCCTTGGCCGACAGTGAGCGCAGGGCCTGCGTCATGTACGTCGCGTTGAGGCCGTTCTCCAGGTCGATGTCGACGCCGTCGAAGCCGTACGTCTGCATCAGGGAGTAGACGGAGTTCGCGAAGTTCGTGGCCGACGCCGCGTCGCTCACGCCCACCGTGCCGCGCTCCCCGCCGACCGAGACGACGACCTTCTTGCCCGCCGCCTGCTTGGCCCTGATGTCGGCCTTGAACTGGTCGACGGTGTAGCCGCCCAGGCCCGCCGAGTCGAGGTTGAAGGTGACGGCGCCCGGAGTGGTCGTCGCGTCGGCGAAGGCCACCGCGATGATGTCGTACTGGGACTGGACGTCCGCGAGGCGCTGGACCGTGGCGCCGTTGTTGAAGTTCTGCCAGTAGCCGGTCACCGCGTGCTTGGGCAGCGTGGTGCCGCCGCCCGGGGACGTGGTCGTCGTGCCCGTCACCGTCGCCGACCTCGCCGACTCGCCCGCCGCGTTCGTCGCCGTGACCTGGAAGGTGTACGAGGTGGAGGCGGAGAGCCCGGTCACGGTCGCCGACGTGCCGGTCACCGCCTGGACCTTGGTGCCGCTCCGGTAGACGTTGTAGCCCGTCGCGCCCGACACCGTGTTCCACGCCAGGGACACGGAGGACGAGGACGACCCCGACACCGTCACACCGGTCGGGGCGGACGGGACCGTGGGCGGCTGGTCGCCTCCGCCCCCGCCGTCCGGGCCGAACACCGACACGTCGTCCGCGTAGTAGGCCGCCTGCCCGTACCAGCCGTGCGTGTAGAGGGTGACCGAGGTGGTGGACGCGCCGGTGGTGAACGTCGTCGTGAGCTGCTTCCAGTCCGTGGTGTCCGGAGTCCACGTCGACACGTCCGTGGTGCCCGTGCCGCTCGCGCCCAGATAGGCGTATCCGCCCCGCACCCACGCGCTCAGCGTGTACGTGGAATTGGGCTTCACCGCGACCGTCTGGACGCACTTGGCGTTGTCCTGACCGGCCGGGGTGGCCTTCAGGGCCGCCGAGCCGCTGCGGACGGGGGAGGAGACCGTCGTACCGCTGCTCGCGGAGCAGGTCCAGTTGGTCAGGCCGGACTCGAAGCCGGCGTTCTTCGCGTTGTTGACGTCGGCGGCCGAGGCCTGACCCGCGCCGGCGAGGGCGAGGCCGGTGGCGGTGAGGACGGCGGCGAGGGCTCCTGCCCAGGTCCGCCGTCCGCGTCTGCGCATGCCTGGTACGCGGCGCACTGATGCCTCCCGTGGGGAGTGGAGGGGGGGAAGTGGATAGAGGAATCCGTCACGGTGGCCACCGCTGGACGTACAAGTTGGTCCAGACCAATCAAGTTGTCAAGGTTTCGCGTCCGACCTCAATCCCCGTACGTCAGTGCCGAGTTGAGGCATATGCGTCTCACTCTGTGTGGGACACGCCGCACCTTCCGTGAGTTGATCAAGGAGATTCGGTGTTGAGCGGGCCATGCCGTGGATATGGTGCTGATGCAAGACGATGCGAAAAGACGTGACGATGCGAAAAGACGTCACGAAGTCACAGGGGTCATCTGAGGCGGTGGTCGACCACCCCCGCCGCAGCCGGAACGGGGTGGTGTGCACGGTGCCGACCGCGATAGCCGTCACCAGTCCCGACCTGGTGCTCCCGCCGCACGACCGGCAGACCCCGCCCGCCTCCGTCCAGCCGCAGGACACGCTGGAGAGTTCCCTTCTCGGGATGCACGCGCTCGTCGAGCAGCACGGGTATGTGATCGCCCTCTACGCGGCCTCCGCCGAGAACGCCGGGTCCGCCGCGCCCGCCGAGCTGGCCGTCGCGCGGCGCCTCCACACCGTTCGCTCCGTGCTCGAAAGCGACCGGATCGCCCTGCTCGGGATCGATCTACCGCCGCTCGGGATCGCCCTGCTGTCCCAGCAGTTGCGCCAGCTGTCCGTGTGCGACTTCAGTCCGGGCGTGCTGGCCTCCTCCGCCCGCCTCCTCGCCCACTACATCTACGCCGGCGCCCTCCTCGGCTCCGTCACCAAGCTCGACCGGGTGCCGGTGTCGCTGAAGTCCCACGCCAAGTCGTGGGTTCCGGGCGCCCAGTTCGTCGTGCTGGCCAACCCGAGACCCCAGCTCGTCCGCCTCGGCCAGGGCCAGGAGGAGCTCGCCGGGCCGGAGTTCGGCACGCGACTCCTCGTCGCCAACGGGCCCCAGCCGCCCTCCGACTGGGTCACCTCGACGCTCGCGCCCGCCTGGCAGGTCCAGGGCGTGGCCACCGTGCCGCTGGCCGCCGAGTCCGCCCGCTGGTGGGGGACGGGCAAGCTCGTCGAGTTCGCCGCCGGGCTGTACGACGTGTCCGTGCTCTACCAGCTCGTCTCGTCCGTGCGCCGGGAGACGTGCCACTGGTGCGGACTCGAACTCATCGGGGACCGCTGCGGGTTCTGCGCGGCACCCTTGTCGACGTTGTCCACCTCTTTACCCCCCGTCCAGCCGTCGGCCGCGCGTGCGCTACCCCGAGGCGCAACGTGAGTCACATGCGAACAACTCCATAGCAAGCACGACCGCTCGACCCCGTCCGCCCCCACCGCCCTTCGATCGAGGTTGTCCGCGTCATGAACTCACGCCAGCGCCGCGGCGTCATCCTGCTGGTCCTCTCGGCCCTGTGCGCCGTCGGCGCGTTCGCCGGGGTGCTCTCGGTGATCCGTGACGTGGACTCCAAGGTCGGGCCCGAGGTGACGGCGTACCGCCTGAGGAACGACATCGCGCCGTACAAGGAGCTGTCGGCGGACCAGTTCGAGAAGGTGTCGATGCCCGAGCGTTGGCTGTCGGACACGGCCGTCAGGAACCTTCGTGAGATCCGCGGGAAGATCGCCGTCACCAAGCTGGAGAAGGGATCACTCCTCCAGACCGACATGATCGTCGACCGGCCCGACCTGGAGCCCGGGCAGCAGGAGATCGCGATCATGATCGACGCGTCCACGGGCGTGGCCGGAAAGATCAACCCCGGCTCCCGCGTCAACATCTTCGCCACCTTCGAGGCCGACGACAGCGACAAGGGCGTCGACCAGTCCAAGCTGATCGTCGCCGACGCGCGCGTCCTCGACGTCGGCAAGCTCACCGCGCTCGACCCCGACCAGTCCAGCAACGACCGCCGCCGCACGGCCACCGACGCGGTCCCCATCACCTTCGCGCTCAACACGGCGGACGCCCAGCGCGTCGCGTACGCCGAGTCGTTCGCCGAGCACGTCCGGCTCGCCCTGGTCGCGGGCGGCGACGCCGGCAGCGTGTCGCCCTCGGACCGTACGTACACCCTCAACGAGGACAAGTAGGAGGCCGCGCATGAGGTCAGTACGTAAGGTCCGCAGGGTTCGTATGGCTTCCGCAGGGGTTGCTTCGGGGCGGGGACTCGGGCTGGGGCTGGGGTCCGGCCGATGACCATCCGCATCCTCCCCGCCGTCGGGGACATCGACTCGGCCCGGGCCCTGAGCACCCTGCTGAGCCAGCTCGCGGACGCCGAACCGGCCGCGCCGGTCCCGGACTCGACCGCGCTGCTGGACACTCTCGCCCGCCTGGCGGCCGAGTCCCTGGACGAACTGCCCGAGGTCGTCCTGGTGCACGAACGGATCGGCCCGGTCCCGGCACTCGACCTCATCCGCGACCTGGTCATGCGCTTCCCGGCGGTGGGGGTCGTCCTCATCACCGCCGACACGAGCACGGGCGTGCTGACGGCGGCGATGGACTCGGGCGCCCGAGGCATCATCACCCTCCCTCTCGGCTACGACGCCCTCGCCGAACGCGTCCAGGCCGCGGCCTCCTGGTCGGCCGGCATGCGGCGCCACCTCGGCAGCGGCGCGCCGGAGCTGTACGCGGGACCCGGCGGCACGCTCGTCACGGTGACGGGAGCGAAGGGCGGTGTCGGCACGACCCTGGCGTCCGTCCAACTGGCCCTGGCGGCACGCGCGTCGGGCCGTACGGTGGCGCTCCTCGACCTGGACCTCCAGTCCGGGGACGTGGCCTCGTACCTGGACGTGCAGTTCCGGCGTTCGGTCGCCGACCTGGCCGGCATCGCGGACATCAACCCGCGCGTCCTCCAGGAGGCGGTCTACGCCCACGACACGGGCCTCGCCCTGCTGCTGGCCCCCGCCGAGGGTGAGCGCGGCGAGGAGGTCACCGACCGGGTGGCCCGCCAGGTGCTCGGCGCCCTGCGGGCCCGGCACGACGTGGTGATCGTCGACTGCGGCTCCCAGATGAACGCGGCGACCGCGGCGGCGGTGGAAATGGCCGACCAGGCGCTGCTCCTGGTCACTCCGGACGTGGTCGCGGTCCGCGCCGCCAAACGCATGGTCCGCCTCTGGGACCGCCTCCAGATCCGCAAGGCGGAGGAGACCCTCACGGTCGTCAACCGCCACTCCCGGAGCACGGAGATCCAGCCGTCGCTGGTGGAGAAGGTCACCGGCACGCGGGTCGCACGGGTCACCGTCCCGGCCGCCTTCAAGGAACTCCAGTCGGTCGTCGACGCGGGCCGCTTGCAGGACCTCGACACCAAGTCGACGGTCAAGCAGGCGCTGTGGTCACTGGCGGGGGAGCTGGGCCTGGTCGTGGCCCACGAAACCGGCCACGGCCGCCGCCGCAAGCCGGGTTCGGACCGGGGCGCGCTCGTACTCCGCCGAAAGGGCGGTGACCGGGGCTCGGTGACGCTGGAGTTCGCGGGGATGTTTCCCCTGGTGCTCGTGGTGATGGCGATCCTGTGGCAGTGCGTGTTGTACGGGTACACGTACTCGATCGCGGGGAACGCGGCGGATGAGGCGGCGAGGGCGGGGACGGCGGCCTATGCGCTGAAGGGCGACTACAAGGGGGCGTGCGCGGCTGCCGGGGGTGAGGATCTGCCGGGGGCCTGGGACGGCGTGACCATCGAGTGCGTCCCCGAGGGTTCCATCATGAAGGCCACGGTCACCGCTGATGTCCCGCTTTTCTTCCCGGGCTTCGACCCGGGCTGGCCGGACGTCACGGGCAAGGCCGGGGCGGCCCTGGAGGGAGACGGACAATGATCCGGACCCGTCCCAGGCGCGACGACTCGATCCTGGCCCGCTCGGCGGCCACGGACCCGGGGTGTCGTGCGGGGAGACCGGTGTGTCGTGCGGGGGGAGTCGACTCGGTCCCGAACCGCCCCGCGGTCAGGGACTCCGCGTCCCGCCCCAAGCCAGACCGCTCACCCCAGGCCCACCGCCGGAGGCGGCTGCGGTGGCGGCTCACGAGCCCGTACTGCTCATCCCCGGCTCATCACCCCGAACCCGGGGTCGAAGGGGCGGAGCCCCTGGGGATGGGAACGGGTAGGGGCGGCGGGGGCGAGAAACCGCCCACGGGGAAGCCGACGCGCCGCTGTCGGAGCGACCGAGGGTCCTCCATCCTCGAGTTCGCCGGATTCCTGCCCATTCTTCTCGTCGTCGGGATGGCCGCCATCCAGCTCGGGCTCGTCGGGTACGGGATCAACCAGGCGGGTACGGCCGCACGGGCGGCGGCCCGGGCCGAGTCCCTGAACCCCGGTACAGGCGCCACAGCAGGTACGGCGGCGGTGAGCGGATGGCTGAGCCCTTACGTAGACCCCGGAGGGGGCGGCGGCGACACGGTCACCGCCACGGTCACCGTCAACGTCCCCTCCATCATCCCTCTGTTCGACATCCCGCCCATCCAACGCAGCGTCACCATGCCCACCGACGACACCAACAACAACTGACCGGTCCCCGAGAGGAGCTGACAAACAAGATGAGCCTCCGATCCCGTATCGCCGCCCCCGAGAACGGGGAAGCCGGACGCGAGGACGGACACCTCGTGGCCGTCTACCGCGCCAAGCTCCTCGAAGAGATCGACCTCGCCGAGATGTCGAGCCTGGCGGCAGCCGAACGCAGGGCCCGCCTCGAACGCGTCCTCGGCCACATCATCAGCCGAGAGGGCCCCGTCCTCTCGTCCGCCGAGCGGTCCCAGCTGATCAGAAGGGTCGTGGACGAGGCACTCGGCCTCGGTGTCCTCGAACCCCTCCTCGCCGACGCCTCGATCACCGAGATCATGGTCAACGGCCCGGACTCCATCTTCGTGGAGCGCGCCGGACGAGTAGAACAGCTCCCCCTCCGCTTCGCCTCCACCGAACAGCTCATGCAGACCATCGAGCGCATCGTCTCGACGGTCAACCGCCGCGTCGACGAGTCGAACCCCATGGTCGACGCCCGCCTCCCCACCGGCGAGCGCGTCAACGTGATCATCCCCCCGCTCGCCCTCACCGGCCCCACCCTCACCATCCGCCGCTTCCCGCGCGCGTACACGCTCCCCGAGCTGATCGGCCTCGGCTCGCTCGACGAGCAGATGCTGATGCTGCTCGCCGCCTTCGTCCGCGCCCGCTTCAACGTGATCGTCAGCGGCGGCACCGGCACCGGCAAGACGACGCTCCTCAACGCGCTCTCCGGCCTGATCCCGTCCCACGAGCGCATCATCACCATCGAGGACTCCGCCGAACTCCAGCTCCAGCAGGAGCACGTGATCCGCCTGGAGTCCCGCCCGTCGAACATCGAGGGCAAGGGCCAGGTCACCATCCGCGACCTGGTCCGCAACTCCCTCCGTATGCGCCCCGACCGCATCATCGTCGGTGAGGTCCGCGGCGGCGAGACCCTCGACATGCTCCAGGCCATGTCGACGGGCCACGACGGCTCCCTCGCCACCGTCCACGCCAACTCCGCCGAGGACGCCCTGATGAGGCTCCAGACCCTCGGCTCCATGTCCGAGGTGCTCATCCCGTTCGAGGCGCTGAAGGACCAGATCAACTCGGCCGTCGACGTGGTCGTCCAGCTGACCCGGTTCGCGGACGGCTCCCGCAAGGTGACGGAGATCGCGCTGCTCGTCTCGCACGGCCGCGAGCAGTTCCGTATCGCCACGGTCTCCCGCTTCGTCCCGCAGCCCCTCGGCGCGGACCGCGTCGTCAAGGGCCGCTTCGAGCACCTCCCGCTGCCCCGCCCGGTCGCGGAGAAGCTGTACGTGGCCAACGAACCGCTGCCGCCCGCGTTCGGCGTGGCCGAGGCCCTCGACGTACTCACCACGAGGCAGGCCATCGGATGACGAGGACGCGCAAGCCGTTGAAGAGGACGTCCCAGCCCCCGAAGAGGTGCCCGGCATGAACAACCCCGCCCTGCTGGCCCTCGGCGCCACCGTCCTGTGCGGCACCTTCGCCGTCGCGGGCGTCCACACGTTCGCCTCCGGCCGCGCCCAGCGCCAGGCCCTCGTCGACCGCCTGGCCGGCACCGCCCCGGCCCGCACGGCGGGCGGCCGCGTCCGCCGGTTCACCGGCATCGACCGACGCCTGCGCCGCACCCGCCTCGGCCGGACCATCAACCTGCGCCTGTCCGCCACCGGACTCGACCTGACGGCGGGCGAGTTCGCCACGTACGTCACCGCGGTCGTCGTCGCCCTCTGGCTGATCGCCGCCGCGACGCTGGCGCCGTTCTTCGGCCCGGTCGCCGCCCTCGTCGGCATCTGGAGCGCGGCCATCTTCCTCAACTGGCAGCGCCAGAAACGCATCGAGGCCTTCATCAACCAACTGCCCGACGTGGCACGGCTCATCGCCAACGCCACGGCCGCGGGCCTCGCCCTCCGTACGGCGCTGGCGATGGCGGCGGAGGAGCTGGAGGCCCCGGCGGGCGAGGAACTGGCCCGGGTCGCCGACCAGTTGACCCTCGGCCGCTCGATCGACGACGCCCTGGGGGAGCTCGCCGAACGCCTGCCCTCCCGTGAGCTGATCGTCCTCGTCACCACCCTCGTCCTGTCCAACAAGGCGGGCGGCACGGTCGTCAGCTCCCTGCGCAACCTCACCAAGACACTGGAGGACCGCAAGGAGACCCGCCGCGAGGTCCGCACGATGCTCTCCGAGGTCAACGCCACGGCCTTCACGGTCCCGTTGCTGGGTCTGGGTTCCCTGGTCCTGATCAACTCCTCGAACGAGGGCGCGCTGGCCCGCGTGACCGGCTCGGGGCTCGGCCAGGCCCTGGTCCTGATCTCGCTGGGCCTCTACACGGTCGGCTTCTTCGTCATCCGCCGCCTCGGCAAGATCGAAGTATGAGAATCCACCTATGAGACACGTATGAGAGGGGAGGAGAGATTACAAATGGCGCCGCTCTTGCTGGCCCTCCTGATGGCCGTCTCGGTCGCGGGCGTCCTCCTCGGCATCCGCATGATCCGCGCGGAGGCGAAACTCCCCGGCGACCTGGCCCTCGCCCTGGAGGTCGGCGCGACCCGCGTCTCCAAGGCGGACTCGGCCGTCGACCGCCTCGGCATGCGCTTCGCGCCCCTCGTCCTGCGCCTGATGGGCCCGCGCCGCGTCGACGCCAAGCGCCGCCGCATAGACATGGCGGGCAACCCAGGAGGCCTCACCCTCAACCGGTACGCGGCCCGCCGAGCCGTCTACGGCATCTTCGGCGCGTTCATGGGCCTGGTCTTCCTCACCAACGGCCAGCTCATCCTCGCCCTC
This sequence comes from Streptomyces sp. NPDC046862, assembly GCF_040704615.1. Classification (NCBI taxonomy): domain Bacteria; kingdom Bacillati; phylum Actinomycetota; class Actinomycetes; order Kitasatosporales; family Streptomycetaceae; genus Streptomyces; species Streptomyces sp. NPDC046862. The sequence continues at coordinate 169,656 of NZ_JBEYXP010000001.1, forward strand.
GGCACCTTCGCCTTCGGCCTGCTGGCCGCCGACGCGCTGATCTGGCAGGCCATCCGCGAACGCAAGGACGTCATCGACCGCACCCTCCCCGACTTCCTCGACGTCCTCGCGGTCGTCGTCTCCGCGGGCCTCGGCTTCCGCCAGGCACTGGACCGGGTGGCGGAGAAGTACGAGGGCCCGTGGGCGGACGAACTCCGTATCACGCTCCGCCAGATGGACATGGGCGTCAGCCGCCGCCAGGCCTTCGACGAGCTCCGCAGGCGCAACTCCTCCGAACAGGTCGCCCAGTTCGTCTCGGCGCTCCAGCAGGGCGAGGAACTCGGCTCCCCGATCGCCGAGACCCTCATCCAGCTCGCCACGGACATGCGCCGCACCGACGCCCAGAACGCCCGCCGCCGCGCCGCCAAGACCATCCCCAAAGCCACGATGGTGACCCTGGTCTTCATGCTCCCCGCGACGATGATCCTCATCGCGACCGGGATGTTCCTGGGCTCGGGGACGAACTTCGGCGACATCCTGGGCCGATGATGGGGCCGCTGATGGAAAGCCGACTGTTCCGGTCGTTGTCCCGGCCCCTGTTCCAGCCTCGTTCCGGGCCGTTGAGCCAGCCGCGTCCCCGGAGGCAACCGGGCCCGGTCGGCGGCTACCTGGCCGACGACGTACCCGCCCCCGCGAGCCTGCGCCTCCACCTGAGCGCCCTGCAGGCGCTGTGCCGCCAGACCTTCGCCGTCCGGCTCACCATGCTGCTGATCGGCACTCCGTTCGCGATGGCCAACGCCACGGACGGTGCGCCGAGCCACGCCGTCCTCACCGCCGGGGTCCTCGGCATCATGGGCTCGTACGCCATGCTCAGGGACTGGGACCGCTTCGGCCCCCGCCTTCTCGCGCACCCCTCCCTCATGGCCCTGGACCTCCTCTTCGGCGCGGTCCTCCTCCTGACGGCATCCCCGGCCTCCCCCCTGGCCTACGCCACGGTCTGCACCCCGCTCCTCTCCGGTCTCCTCTACGGCTGGCGCGGCGCCGGAGCCTTCACGGGCCTGCAACTGGCGGTGCTCCTGCTGGTGTACCGGGCCTGGGAACACCGCCCCGGCACGGGCACCAGCACCCTCCTCGTCGCCGGCTTCTGCGTCGCCGCCGGCATCGTCGGCGTGACCCTGCGCAACCTGATGTTCCGCTTCGGTACGGCCACCCAGGCGCTCTCCGAGGCCACGTCCCGCCTGGCCGTGGCGGAGGCCGTGGAGTCCGAACGGGCCCGGATGGCCCGCGAGCTGCACGACTCGGTCGCCAAGACGCTGCACGGCCTGGCGCTGGCGGCGGAGGCCCTGGCGACGTCGGCGGACCGCTCGGCCGACCCCCGGGTACTGAAGCAACAGGCCACACTGGTCGCGGCGGCGGCCCGCCGGGCGGCCTCGGAGTCCCGCGATCTCCTGACGGACCTGCGCCGCCACACGGACCTGACCACGCCGCGCCCGCCGGCGGACCTGAAGACCGAACTGAGCACCCGCCTGGAGGACTTCACGACCCGTACGACGCTCCCGGCAGCCCTGCGACACACGGGCACGGGCACAGGCACCGCGCCTTCGCCCCTCTCACCCGAGACGACCCACGACCTCCTGGCGATCCTCGCGGAGGCCCTGGAGAACACGCACCGCCACGCGCGGGCGACGGAGGTCGTGGTCGAGGTGGAGGAGTCCGCCGACACCGTCCGCCTCCGCGTCGCGGACGACGGAGTGGGCCTGCCGCCCGGCTTCACGGTCGACCAGGCGGCCGGATCCGGCCACTTCGGGCTGCTGGGCATGACGGAACGAGCGGCGAGGATCGGCGCCCGACTGCACGTGACGCGTCCCGCGACGGGCGGCACGGAGATCACGGTCGACCTCCCGCTGCCCGCGCCGCCCACCCCCCGACAGGAGGCCGCCCATGCCTGACCAGGCACTTCCCGGCCCACCCCTCCGCGTCCTCGTGGCCGATGACAACCCGGTCGTCCGCGCGGGCCTCGCCGCGCTGCTCGGCGCGCACCCCGACATCGAGGTCGTGGCGGACGCGACGAACGGGGAGGAGGCGGTGCGTGAGGCCGCGGCCCACCGCCCCGACGTGGTCCTGCTGGACGTCCGCATGCCCGGCACGGACGGCCTGACGGCGCTGCCCGAACTCGCCGCGCTGGCCCCCGTGATGATGCTGACCTACAGCCGGGAACCCCAGGTCGTGGCCGAGGCGCTACGCCGGGGCGCGATCGGCTACCTGGTCCACGGCGAGTTCACGGCACCCGAACTGATCGCGGCGGTACGTGACTTGCGCGAAGGCAGGCCGACGTTTTCCCCGTCGCTGGCCGCCGCTGTCCGTGTCTCATCTCCGCTCGGCGTTTCGTACGAACCTTCACACGAAAGTCACGAACGCTCTTCGCAGCTGCAACCGGTTGTGGCACAGTCGTCGAAAGCTCGGCCCGCAGCCGCGGCACGACTTCGTCGCCGCGTCCCCGACCGACCGGCCTTCGGCCTGAGTTCAAGGGAGGTGGAGGTGATGGACCTCATCGCGTCCGGCATGAACAACCGCCAGATCGCCTCCGCCTGCTTCATCAGCGAGAAGACCGTGAAGAACCACATCAACCGCATCTTCGCGAAGCTGCACAGTTCCACGCGCAGCGAAGCGATCGCCCACTGGCTCGGGACGGCCAGAGAGGGGTGGAGCCGATGAGTCCGGTTGACGGGGAAAGCGGCGGGAGCACGGGAAGTTGGGCCCCCGGACCCACCCGCAGTAGGCGGAATCTCACGTACGGTGCTGTGGTCGGCAGTGGCATCGGCATCGGGCGAGAGGGCGGGCGTCGTGGGCAGGTTCGGTGGGTTCGGCAGGTTCGGCGAGTGGAAGCGGACCGTTGTCTCCCGGATGCGCGGGGAAGGGCGGGACGCGGGGGCCGGGTTCGTGGAGTACGCGGGGATCATGATCATTGTGGCGGGGATCTTCGTGATGATCGACGGGCTGGGGTTGGACGGAGTGATCTCGCAGGCGATCCTGAAAGCCGTGAAGAACGTCACCGGCGGCTGACGGTCCTACGGCCGGTCGACGACCGAGGGTCCACACTCCCCATCTACATCTGGCTGACGTCGATTTTGCTCTTCGCAGCGTTGGCCTTCTTCGCGTTCGCCCAGGCGGCGGTCGCTCGGAATGGTGCTCAGTCCGCGGCGGACGCTGCGGCGTTGGCGGCGGCGCAGGACGCTCGGGACACTCTGGTGCTCGACCTGGGGGACGCCATCGGCACGGACGCCAACTGGCTCGACTGGCTGGATCTGCAGGGTGACGGAGCGCCGCCTACTGCTGGGTCCGAGGCCGCAGCCCAGCAGTTGGCTGCCGACAACGACTCGGCCCTCGTGGGCTTCGGCAGACCCGACGTGGACGGTCACCCCGGATTCTGGGCCAAGGTGCAAACGAACTACACGGTTGGTGACTCGATCATCCCCACCACAGAGGGCCGGCACGCGCAGGCCGAGGCCACCGCCGTCATCCAGCCGCGCTGCGACTTCGACCTGGAGGCGGATCCCACGAAACCCGTCGAACTGGTCTGTGGCGGCGAGCCCGTGAACATCGACCCCGAAGATTTTGATCCGGACGACCTTCCCGATGCGTCCGTGATGTTCTCAGTGCATCTGGCCAAGTGAGAGGGAGCTGTGTCCATGAAGTTCCGGTACACCACGAGGGGCCGCGCGGCTCTGACCACGGTGACAATCGCCACCGGGCTGGTCCTGACGGTGGCCGGTTGCGGCGGGGGAGGGGACGACGACAAGTCGTCGGACTCGAAGTCCTCTTCGAAGTCGTCCACCAGCAATGGGGACGACGAGAAGGAGTCCCAAGCCCCTGCCGGCGAGTCTGCGCTGGCCGAGGTCAAGGCCGGAGGCCTGACACTCAAGGTCACTTCGGCTGCCCGGGAAGAGGGTGGCTTCGTCACGGTCGAGGGAACGGTGACAAATGGCACCGGCGAACCGTGGGTGGGCGCGGAATGGCGAGGCGACGAGAGCGAACTGGTCAAGAACGGCGGCTCGATCGCGGGCGCGAGCCTGATCGACCAGTCGGGGAAGAAGAAGTACCTCATCCTTCGTGACACGTCCGGCCGTTGTCTGTGCACTCAGTTCACCGGTGGTCTCGACGCGGGCGCGACCACCGACTGGTTCGCCCAGTTCCCCGCCCCACCCGACGGCACCAACAAGGTCGACTTCCAGGTCGGCTCCATGCCCCCCGCCTCCATCGAACTCTCCAAGGGCGAGTGACGCATGGCCGCCCTCACGCCCCGTACGCTCACCACGCTCGCAGTACTGAGCACACTCGCCCTCGTCACCACGGCCCACGCCGACGACGGCCCCAGCGAACCCCCGGGCACCGTCACGTCGGCGCCGCCCCCGGAAGTGGACGCCAACAGCCCCGGACTCAAGCTCGCCGAGGGCGCCACGCTCGCGCCCGCGAAGGTGCTGGACATCAAGTCGGTCGTGGAGGACCTCGGCGGTGAGGAGCGCAGGGAGGACACGAACCAGAACGTGACGTTCGCGCTCCAGGCCGAGGTGCTGTTCCCCAAGGACAGCTCGAAGCTGAACCCGGAGGCGAGTTCGCGCATCCAGGCGATCGCCGACGAGATCAAGGGACAGAAGCCCACCACGGTCCGCGTCTTCGGCTTCACGGACAACCTCGGCTCCTACGAACACGGCAAGACCCTGTCCAAGAAGCGCGCGGACATCGTCCACGACGAACTGGCCCGTTCCCTCGGCGGGGACATCACCTTCGAGGTGCGCGGCTACAGCGAGGACTACCCCATCGCGGACAACTCCTCGGAGGAGGGCCGCCGCAAGAACCGCCGCGTGGAGGTGTCGTTCCCGAGGGGCGCGAGTGCGAGCGACAGCGGAACGGGGAGCGAAACGGCGAGTGACCAGAGCTGACGGACACTAGTCACCCGCGTGGGTGACGCATGAAAAGAAGCCCGGCCGGTTGCCCGTAAGGCCCCTACTTTCGCCTTGTGATCGATCTTTACGCGATCGAACTGGAGCCGGAAGTAAGGCTCTGGCTCGAAACCTTGCCACCCCGGCACTATCGCCAGGCCGAGGAGAAGGCGGAACTGTTGGCGTCGTCTCCCACCACGCTCGGTGAGCCGCACTCACGTAGCCTGGGGGAGGGCGTGCGTGAGCTGCGCTTCATTCTGGACGGCCACGCCGTGCGGGTGACGTACTGGCTCGCACCCGGCCGCCGCGTCATTCTGCTGACGGTCTTCCGAAAGACTCGGATGCGGGAAGAAGCCGAGGTCAAGCGTGCCAAGCAGGCCAGGGTGCTGTGCGAGGAGAAGCACGGCCCCGCGCACGAAGAATTCGCTCGCGATTTCCGGGAGGAGCTGTGAACCACACCCGATGGAAGCTGGCCCGGGAGAGGCAGATCGCCGCGGGGTACACGGAACCGCCGGAGGTTGTCGCCGAGCGTGAACAGATCCGGCTGGCCCACGACCTCGGTCAACTGGTGTACGACAGACGCACGGCTCTGGGCCTGTCCCAGCCCGCACTGGGGGAGCGTCTGGGCATGTCTGTCGGCGAAGTCGAGGCGGTGGAAGTGGGCGGCATGCTTCCCGTCACGGCCGATCTCCTGGTACGGCTGGCTTCGGCACTGGACGTAACGGTGGATCTCCACGTGGTGTCCGACGGGCACAACACCGTGGCGTTCGGAGAACGCGCGGCATAGCCCACGCTGCGTGGTCACCAACACGCTCCCAGGGCCAGCTCTCGCAACTCATGCACGCGCCCTTGGCTACTCGTCGGCCGCCTCGTCGGAGCCCAGCGTTGCGGAGGCGCCCGGCGATACGTACGTACCGCGCTGCGGGACCGTGAAGACCAGTCCGTCCTCGACGAGCACGGCGATGGCCCGGCGTACGGTCGTTCGGGCCAGGCCGTACTGCTGCACCAACTGCGTCTCGCTGGAGATAGGTCGGTTCGGTTGCCAGTCCCCGCGCTCGATCCGGGCCCGCAGGATGCTCGCGAGCTGCCGGTAGGGCGTCACGGGCCCTTCGTGATCGATTTCGTCGTCCGGTTGGAAATTCATGATCAGGAAGCTACTCGTACCGATAAGGTCTCTGTCATAGAGATACGTCTCTATACGTAGCGATACAAGGCGAGCTAAGTTGGTCGCAACACAAAGGACCCCGGCGACGGTTCGCGGCCGTCCCGGGGCGTGGCCAACGCTTACTGAGGAGCGTCGACATGCTGGACCCTATCGTCCGAGCCCTCGCCTGGGTGCTGAACACCCTGCTGCCGACCCCGCCCGGCAGGCACCGGGCCGGCAGCACCCCGCCCCCACCCCGCTTCACCGAACGCCTCGACGGCACCGCATCCGCCCTCGTCCGCCCCTACGTCCTCACCTCGGCGGAGCGCCGCCACCAACGGGCACGCCGTCGCGCACTCTGTCTCGCCACCCTCGGCATCGACACGGGCCCGAGCCACATCCACGGGGTCCGCGTCGGGGCCGCCCGATGATCCGCATGTGCGCCCGCTGCGAGCGCACCACCGACAACCCGGTCGTGGTCCACGAGGTGCACGCGGCAACCGGCCCCGGCTTCCACGTCTACGCCTGCCCGGAGTGCGCCCAGCACTACGCGCCGCAGCAGGATCCCCTCGACCTGCTCGACGCCACCCTGCGACCGTCCCGCATGACGATCCGCGTCTACACCGTCAGCCCTGACGGCACCACCAGCCGGGATGGCGGTGTCATCCGCACGTGTACCGGTGACCGCGTCGCAGCGCCCCCGCCAATGACCGCGTACCCGCCGTGCGCCTGCCCCAGATGCCGCACGGTGCTGCAGCCGCGATAGCTGAGCCCCTGGCGCCCGACACGGAAGCGCCTGAGAACCCGCCGGACGGGGCGGCGTCCCCGTCCGCCGGGCCGGACCGCGCGATGCTGGTGCCACGAGCGAGTACGGCCGCGCGGGAACCGGGAGCCGCCATGAGAAAGATCGTCCTGATGATGTCCGTGTCCCTCGACGGCTACTTCGAGGGACCGAACCGCGAGATCGACTGGCACATGGTCGACGAAGAGCTGCTCCAGCACGTCGACGAGTACCTCGTGGACATGGGCGCCTTCATCCACGGGCGGGTGACGTACGAGCTGATGGCGGCCTACTGGCCGACCGCCGACCGTGAGAAGGACGTCACGAAACACGTGGCCGACTTCGCCGTGATCTGGCGGAACATGCCGAAGCTCGTGTTCTCCCGGACCCTGCAGCACGCGCAGTGGAACACGACGATCGTGCGGGACGTCGTGCCCGAGGACATCCGGGCGCTCAAGGCGCAGGACGGCGGCGATCTGACCCTCGGGGGCGCCGACCTCGCCGCCGAGTTCATGCGGCACGACCTGGTCGACGAGTACCGGATCTACGTCCACCCGGTCCTCATCGGCCGGGGAAGGCCCCTGTTCACGGATTCCGACGCCCTCCGGAAGCTGCGGCTGCTGGAGAACCGGACCTTCGGCAACGGGGTCGTGCTGCTGCGCTACGGGCGAGCCGAGCCGGACGACTCCGCGGACACGTAATGCGGTTGTACGAGTTCCCGGCCGTAGGTAGGAAGGCCTGATGACTGAACTCGGTGCTGTGTTCCGGCCCCAACTTCCCCCCGAGCGGCTGCGCGCGATCGCGCGTCTGGCCGACGAGACGGGCCTGGAACAGTTGTGGCTGTGGGAGGACTGTTTCCTGGAAGGGGGCATCTCGACCGCGGCCGCCGCCCTCGCCTGGACGGAGCGGCTGCGGGTGGGAGTCGGCCTGCTGCCCGTGCCGTTGCGGAACGTCGCGATCACCGCGATGGAGACCGCGACACTGCACCGCCTGTTCCCGGGGCGGGCGACCCTGGCCGTGGGGCACGGCGTGCAGCGCTGGATGGCCCAGGTCGGGGCGCGGCCCGAGTCGCCGCTGACCCTGCTGCGCGAGCATCTGCTGGCCCTGCGCGCACTGCTCGACGGGGAGCGGATCACGACCGGCGGCCGCTACGTGAAACTGGACGACGTGGCGCTCGACTGGCCCCCGGAGGCCCGGGTGGAGATCCTGGCCGGCGCGGCCGGGCCGCGCACGCTGCGGCTCTCCGGTGAGGCGGCGGACGGCACGATCCTGACCGCCGCTACGTCCCCGGAGGACGTACGCCGTGCCCGCCTGCTCATCGACGAGGGGCGGAAGTCGGCCGGCCGCACTGATGCCCACAAGGTGATCGTCTACCTCCTCTCGGGGACAGGCCCGGACGCCTCCGCCCGCCTCCGGGCCGAACAGGAGGCGGAGGGGCAGGCCACAGGGGTCGCCGGAGACGCGGACGCCGTCGCGGAGGCGGTGCGCGACCTCGCGGAGGCGGGCGCGGACTCGGTGATCCTCCAGCCGACGGCGGACGAGCCCGACCCGGAGGGCTTCGTGCGGTTCGTGGCGACGGAGGTGAGGCCGCTGGTCCCGTGAACTCCGCTGGTCCTGCGGGCTGTTCAGGCGCAGGTCAGCGGGCGTTGTCAGTGCCCGCTGGCACACTCCGGGGATGAGCGACAACGGCGAGATCGTGCGGCTGCGGGACGTCGAGAAGAGCGACCTGGAGCTCTTCCACATCTACGAACAGGACCAGGAAGCGGTGCGGCGGTCGAGGTTCACTCCCCGCGAGCGGGAGGCCTTCATGAACCACTGGGTCACCAACATCCTCGGCGACGACACCGTCCTCAAGCAGACGGTCACGGTGGACGACGCCAACGCCGGGGGCCTGGTGGCCTGGTGGGAGGACGACGGCCGCCGCTTCCTCGGCTACTGGCTGGGCCGCCGGTACTGGGGCAGGGGCATCGGCATAAGAGCCCTGGCCCTCTTCCTCCAGCAGGAGCGGCACCGCCCCCTGTACGCCGACCCCTTCCACGGCAACACCGCATCGGTCCGCCTCCTGGAGCGCCACGGCTTCCGCCACGAGGGCACGGTGCGGCACGGCGAGGACGAGCACGCCCTGCTGGTCCTGGAGCAGTGACCTGGGGCAGTGACCTGGAGCCGGAGGGGCCCTCTCCTCGCCCGGGAATTCGGTCGCGTCCCCCTCTCCGCCCTTGCGAGGATCCCCCCCATGACCACCGCCGACACCGACCACGCCCACCTCGCCCACCTCGCCCACCGCCCCCACCACCATCACCCCCGCCGCACTTTCGAGGACCTCGTCACCGAGGCCGAGGCCGCGCCGACCGAAGGCTGGGACTTCTCCTGGTTCGAGGGCCGGGCCACGGAGGAGCGGCCCTCGTGGGGGTACGCGCGGTCGATGGCCGAGCGCATCGCGGGTGTCTCCGCCGCGCTGGACCTCCAGACCGGGGGAGGGGAGGTCCTGGCCTCCGCCCCGGTGTTCGCCCCGCTCACCGTCGCCACCGAGGGCTGGCCCCCGAACGTGGCCAAGGCCACCGCCCTTCTCCACCCGCGCGGCGCCGCCGTCGTCGCCAGCCCCGAGGACGCTCCGCTGCCGTTCGCTGACGAGGCGTTCGACCTGGTCACGAGCCGGCACCCGGTCAGCCCGCAGTGGGCGGAGATCGCGCGCGTCCTCAAGCCGGGCGGCACGTACTTCGCCCAGCACGTGGGCCCCCGCAGCGTGTTCGAGGTCGTCGAGTACTTCCTCGGCCCGCAGCCGGAGGAGCAGAGCAGTGACCGCCACCCCGACCACGAGCGCGCGGGCGCCGAGGCCGCGGGACTGGAGATCGCCGACCTGCGCGCCGAGCGGCTGCGGATGGAGTTCTTCGACATCGGCGCCGTCGTGCACTTCCTGCGCAAGGTCGTCTGGATGGTGCCCGGGTTCACCGTCGACGCGTACCGGCCCCGGCTCCTCGCGCTGCACGAGCGGATCGAGGCGGAGGGCCCCTTCGTGGCCCACAGCACCCGCCACGTCGTCGAGGCCCGCAAGCCCGGCCGGTAATCACCTCAGCCCCGCCTGCCCCGCCCGCTCGCGCACCCGGCACCCGTACCCCTCCTACCCCTCCTACCCCTCTGACAAGGAGTCGACCATGGCCAAGGGCAAGGGCCCCTACACCTGCGGGCTCGACGCGGCCGTCGACGTCGTCGGCGGCAAGTGGAAGCCGATGATCCTCTGGACGCTGCACGCGGGCGGGACGCTCCGCTTCGGCGAATTACGCCGGCACATCGAAGGGGTGAGCGAGAAGGTGCTGATCCAGCAGCTGCGGGAACTGGAGGCCGACGGTGTCGTCCGCCGCGAGGTCCATCCCGAGGTCCCGCCCCGGGTGGAGTACTCCCTCACGAGCCTGGGCGAGGACCTCAACACCGCCCTGGTGCCACTCGGTGTGTGGGGGGACCGGCACATGAAGGAAATCGTCGCCCGCAAGTTCGCGAACCATCCGAACCACTCGGCCCACCAGAGCGCCGCTCAGCCCACCTGATATGTCCCGCCTCATGCCCATAAAATAGGTGCAGTGTCCACATTGTTATCCGACATGGCTCGCTCAAGTCGGGTATCTCGCGTTAAGTTCAGACCAAGGTAATTCGCGTGAGCAAAGCTGCGCGGGCGGTACCGCGCAGCGGAGGGGGCTGCGCGGTGCCGGGATCCGGCCGTCGGGCCCGTCGTGAACGTGGCCGCGTCGCGAAGCCGGCGACAGTGCCGGCCGGCGACGGCTCCAGATGATGGCGTCAAGCGTGCGTTCCTGACGCGGTTCACCCGTGCGGGGGTGTGCCGGAACAAGTCGTCGCGTGGCGCACGAGCGACCTCAAACCCCCTGAATCCCTCTGGATATCGCCCGATTGCCTTGGAATCCGCTGCGATCCGGCCACGGATACCCCCTGAATGAACGCTTCCGCACCCACCCCGGCGTCGTCGGCCGACTTCGGAGAGTAATTTTTTGGCGCCGATGCACGCAGCATCACTTACGAAGGGTTATGGTGGAAACCCCCCCTCGGGCCGGTCCGTCTCCCCCCCACGGACCGGCCCGTTTTTTTGTGCCTGGACCCGCCGATCCCAGCACCCCCTTGCCCCCGCTCCCCGGCGGCAGCGCTACGCTTCGGCGTGGGGGACCGCATTCGCTACGGAGGGGCTTCATCACGTGAACCTGCGCGACACACTGCGTGGCCTGCTGGTCAAGGTCTACGCACGCAGGGTCGAAGGCCACCTCGACCACGACCAGGTGCCCAAGCACATCGGCGTCATCATGGACGGCAACCGGCGCTGGGCGAAGGCGGCCGGCTCCACCACGGCGCAGGGGCACCGGGCCGGGGCCGACAAGATCGAGGAGTTCCTCGGCTGGTGCAGTGAGACGGACGTCGAGGTCGTCACCCTCTGGCTGCTCTCCACGGACAACTTCGACCGCCCGCAGGAGGAGCTGGTCCCGCTCCTCGGCATCATCGAGGACGTCGTACGCTCCCTCGCCGCCGACGGCCGCTGGCGCGTCCACCACGTGGGCACACCCGACTTGCTGCCGGGTCAGATGCAGACCACCCTGAAGGAGGCCGAGACGGCCACCGCGCACGTCGACGGAATACTGGTCAACGTCGCCATCGGGTACGGCGGACGCCAGGAGATCGCCGACGCGGTGCGCTCGATGCTCCTCGACGCCCAGGACAAGGGCACCTCGATGGAGGAACTCGCCGAGGCCGTCGACATCGACATGATCGGCCGGCACCTCTACACGAGTGACCAGCCCGACCCCGACCTCGTGATCCGCACCAGCGGCGAGCAGCGCCTGTCGGGATTCATGCTGTGGCAGACGGCCCATTCGGAGTACTACTTCTGCGACGTCTTCTGGCCGGCGTTCCGCAAGGTGGACTTCCTGCGCGCCCTGCGTGACTACGCCGTGCGAGGCCGACGCTTCGGAGGCTGACCCTCCGTATCCGGGGTGAGGTGCACATCACCCCCAGTGGGGCGAAAGTAACGAGGAGTTCACCGGGACGCCGTCGTACGACATGGCATGGCGGCGCGTGTTCGAGGGCATAAGCCTGTCAGGTCGGCACCCGAACCACGGGTGTCGGATCTCAGCGGACGGCACGGGGTCGTCCGCCCGGGAGGCCCTTTGCACCAGCCCGACCGTGTGGTCACTGCACGGACGAAGAGGCGGAGGGCCGGTCACCGGCCCGTGCATCGGCGCCGTCGACCGGTCCAGTTCCTCTTCGTCGCTCCCCGACCTCATCCGAGGGGGTACGTCCTTCCGTGGTGACCAGCACAAAGCGCCACAAGCCAGACCGGCGCACCTACGTTCTCGACACCAGCGTCCTGCTGGCCGACCCGAACGCCCTGAACCGCTTCGACGAGCACGAGGTCGTGCTCCCCATCGTCGTGGTGACGGAACTGGAGGCCAAAAGGCACCATCCCGAGCTCGGCTACTTCGCCCGGCAGGCCCTCCGCCTGCTCGACGAATTCCGGGTGAAGTACGGCCGCCTCGACGCCCCCATCCCGACCGGCGACCTCGGCGGCACGATCCGTGTCGAGCTCAACCACTCGGACCCCAGCGTTCTGCCGACCGGCTACCGCCTGGGGGACAACGACTCCCGCATCCTCGCGGTCGCCCGCAATCTGCAGGCCGAGGGGTACGACGTCACCGTCGTCTCGAAGGACCTCCCGCTCAGGATCAAGGCGTCCTCCGTCGGTCTCCTCGCCGAGGAGTACCGCGCGGAGCTCGCCATCACGGGCGCCTCCGGCTGGACCGGAATGTCCGAAGTGACCCTGCCCGGGGAGCAGGTGGACATCCTCTTCGAGGAGGGGCACGCGTTCGTCCCCGAGGTCGCCGACCTCCCCGTGCACACGGGCCTGACCATCCAGTCCGAGCGCGGCAAGGCGCTGGGCCGGGTGACCCCCGAGGGCAACGTCCGCCTCGTGCGCGGCGACCGGGAGGCGTTCGGCATCAAGGGCCGCAGCGCCGAGCAGCGGATCGCCCTCGACCTGCTGCTCGACCCGGACATCGGGATCGTGTCGATGGGCGGCCGGGCCGGCACCGGCAAGTCGGCCCTGGCGCTGTGCGCGGGTCTGGAGGCGGTGCTGGAGCGCCGTCAGCACCAGAAGGTGATGGTCTTCCGGCCGCTGTACGCGGTGGGCGGGCAGGAGCTGGGCTATCTGCCGGGCTCCGAGTCCGAGAAGATGAGCCCCTGGGCGCAGGCGGTCTTCGACACCCTCTCGGCGGTCACCTCCCGCGAGGTCATCGAGGAGGTCACCGCCCGCGGCATGCTGGAGGTGCTCCCGCTCACCCACATCCGCGGCCGCTCGCTGCACGACGCGTTCGTGATCGTGGACGAGGCCCAGTCCCTGGAGCGGAACGTCCTGTTGACCGTTCTGTCCCGAATCGGCGCGAATTCACGGGTGGTTCTCACCCATGACGTGGCCCAGCGGGACAATCTGCGGGTCGGCCGGTACGACGGTGTCGTCGCCGTCGTGGAGAAGCTGAAGGGACATCCGCTCTTCGCGCACGTCACGCTGACGCGGTCCGAAAGGTCCCAGATTGCCGCACTGGTGACCGAAATGCTGGAGGACGGGCAGATCTGACCGGAGTGCTCAACTTCAGGTAGCTACTAGCTGGTTGGCGCCGTCCAGCAAAAGGCCATGAGCCTAGCTGGGCGGCGCTTGGCGTGTGCGGCTTTCCTCGAATCGTCCAGCGCAAACGGCAGTGTGAGCTTTCACACGCAACCCGGAATTGCCATGCCGCGTCTGGTTACGGCAGAGTCTCATTCCTGTCAGGCCCCGCATACGGCACACCGGTACCCCCAGCGGTACGGCACAACACGAGCACCACGGTTAACTCCATAGCGTTGTCGTATGCCGCCCGAGCACCACACGGCTCTCCCCGCAAAGGAGTTGCCCACCGGGCCCGTGCCTCCCGTGACCCCGCAGTTGGGAGGACAGTGCCAGGGGCACGATTGCGTCCGCCAGGGTCACCGAAGCGGACGATGCTGGAAGGAAACCGTGTGAGCCGGATTTCGGTCCGGGGATTCGCAGTGGCCTCGGCCACCGCGGTCACCGCTGTCGGAAGCGTCGTTGGTGTTGCCTCGGGCAGCACCGCTCAGAACAACGACGCCGAGGCGACAGCAAGCGACGCGACTCTCCTCTCGGACATTCCCATGGGCCAGCAGGCCCAGGTGCAGACGGCGTCCCTGACGCAGCAGGCCGACGCGCAGTCCATCGCTGCCGACGCCGGCGCACGCAAGGACGCAGAGGAGACGGCCCGCAAGAAGGCCGCCGCGGACGCGGTCGCCAAGCAGAAGGCAGCGGAGAAGGCCGAGGCCGACCGCAAGGCCAAGGAAGCCGCCAGCCGTTCCGCGAGCCGCGATGTCACGTCCCTCGTCGGAAGCGCCACCAAGACCTTCTCCACCGCCGAGATCCAGGCGATGGCCAAGCAGGTCGTGGCCGCCGACCAGTGGACCTGCTTCAGCAACATCGTGGACCACGAGTCCAGCTGGAACTACAAGGCGGTCAACGCCTCCTCCGGCGCCTACGGTCTCTTCCAGGCACTGCCCGGCTCCAAGATGTCGTCCGTCGGTTCCGACTGGCAGACCAACCCGGCCACCCAGATCAAGTGGGGCCTCAACTACATGGACTCCCGCTACGGCAGCCCGTGCGAGGCATGGTCGTTCTGGCAGGCGAACAACTGGTACTGAGCCGCTGTTGAGCCCTCGGGACACCCGTCGGCCGCTCAACCTCCCCGAGCCCCTCACCGTCCTTTGGTGAGGGGCTCGGGCCATGTACGGTCGGACTCGGACGACTTCGGGGGGAGTGTGGGGCGGAAGAGAGACGGGGGAGAAGACGGACCATGTCGCAAGTGCCAGAGTGGCTCGGTCGGATAGGCGCCGGACTGACCGGATGGGGGCAGGAACTGGAGCGCCGTCGCGCGGAGGCCGAGGCCCGTGACGCCGACGACGACTCGATGGATTCCGGGGCCCCAGCGGACTCCGAGGCCGCCGGGAACTCCCCCGGAGCGCAGGACCAGCCGCGCGAGTACGTCCCCACGCCGCCCTCCTACGCGCCGGCCGTCATGACCCGCCCCCATCCCGCCGAGGCCGTCCCCTGGGGGATGCGGGTCGCGGCCGAGGCCGGCTGGCGGCTGCTCATCCTCGCGGGCACCCTCTGGGTCCTGATGCGGGTCATCAGCGCCGTCCAGCTGGTGGTGCTGGCGTTCGTCTCGGCGCTCCTCATCACGGCCCTGCTCCAGCCGGCGGTGGCCCGGCTGCGCCGCCACGGCGTGCCGCGGGGGCTGGCCACGGCACTCACCGCGATCCTCGGGTTCGTCATCATGGGCCTGATCGGATGGTTCGTGACCTGGCAGGTCATGGAGAACATCGACAACCTCTCCGACCAGATCCAGGACGGCATCGACGAGTTGCGCCGCTGGCTGCTCAACAGCCCCTTCCACGTCACCGAGGACCAGATCAACGACATCGCCAAGAACCTGCGCGAGGCGATCAGCAGCAACACCGAGGAGATCACCTCGGCGGGCCTGGAGGGCGTGACGGTCATCGTGGAGGCCCTGACCGGGATCCTCCTGACGATGTTCTCCACCCTCTTCCTGCTGTACGACGGCGAGAAGATCTGGAAGTGGACCCTGAAGCTGGTGCCGTCGGCGGCGCGGCCCGGGGTGGCCGGAGCGGGCCCGCGGGCCTGGCGCACCCTGACGGCCTATGTACGCGGCACGGTGATGGTGGCCCTGATCGACGCGATCTTCATCGGCCTGGGCATCTACTTCCTCAACGTCCCGATGGCGGTCCCGCTGGCCGTCTTCATCTTCCTGTTCTCCTTCATCCCGCTGGTCGGCGCCGTGGTCTCCGGCGCCCTGGCGGTGGTCGTGGCGCTGGTGACGCAGGGCGTCTTCACTGCCGTCATGACGCTGGTCGTCGTCCTGGCCGTCCAGCAGATCGAGGGGCACATCCTGCAGCCGTTCATCCTCGGCCGCGCGGTCCGCGTGCACCCGCTGGCGGTCGTCCTGGCCGTCGCGGCCGGAGGCTTGGTCGCCGGTATCGGCGGAGCGGTGGTCGCGGTTCCGCTGGCGGCGGTGACGAACACGGTCGTGGGCTATCTGCGGGCCCACTCCCACGAGTCGTCCCTCCGGTACGCGCCGCAGCCGCGGGGAGCCGCGGCGGCGGCCATGGCGCAGGGGGCGCCGCCGGCGGACGACGCGGCCGGCGGGCAGAAGTGACGTGGCCCCTGCCGTTCACCTGAGAGTCGCTTGCCGTTCTGACGGACTATCAGTGACGCTCACTCGGCGCAAGGTTGTGTGACGGACGTCACCAGCTGGTTTGTGAGTGAGTTGTGGGTCCAGTGTGAATGTCCTGTTTTGGGTCTGTGGACCATGCCTTAACTCTCCTCTTACCTTCACACCGCGATCTGGACCGGATCGCGACAGGGGTTCAGGGGGAGGTACGGGGGATGTCTCGTCATGCGCGCGTGCGCAGGAGATCCGGCCGGGTTTCCGGCAGAGTCACGGCGGCGGGCCTGAGCTTATTCCTGGCGGTGGGGCTGGTCTCGCTGGGCAGTGGCACCACGGCATCGGCCGCGCCCGGCGCGGACACGGGCGCCGCGCGGACGGAGGCCGCCACCGGCGAGGCGGGCGGGACCTCGGAGACCGCTGCCCTCGCCGAGGCGAAGCGCACGGGCAAGAAGGCCGAAGTAACGTCCCTGCGCAGCGAGACCAGCGATGTGTTCGCCACACCCGAGGGCGAACTCGAGGCACGCGAGTACCTGCGGCCGGTGCGCACCCGGGTCGACGGCAGATGGCGGGCCATCGACACCACGCTGGCCAAGGCCGACGACGGCATGGTCGCCCCACGGGTGGCCTCCACGGAACTGGCCTTCTCCGGCGGCGGTGAGGGACCGCTGGTCCGCCTGGAGCGGGCTGGACGGACACTCGAACTGGCATGGCCGGAGAAGGTGCCCGCACCGGAACTGAACGGGGACACCGCCACCTACGCCGACATCCTTCCCGACGTCGATCTGCGGCTCGCTGCGAAGCCGGACGGCTTCACCCAGCTCCTCGTGGTCAAGTCGGCCGAGGCGGCGAAGAGTTCACACCTGGCCCAACTGCGGCTGCGGCTCGCTGCCGAAGGGATGACCGTCCAGGAGACGGCCGACGGCGGGCTCGAGGCCGTCGACAAGGGCGCGGGCGGAGTGGTCTTCGAAGCGCCGACACCGGTGATGTGGGACTCCAGCCCCGGCGACTCCACCCAGCCGGCCACGTCATCCGCCAAGTCCGGGGCGTCGGCCGCATCCGGCGCGTCGGCCGCATCCGGGGCGTCGGCCAAGGCGGGCCCCGGTGAACCCGGCGCCGGAGAGTCCGGGCAGCTGGCACCCGTGGGTGTGGACGTGCCCTCCGACGGCGACGAACTCGTGCTGACACCCGACCGTGAGGTCCTGGCCGGGCCCGACACCGTGTACCCGGTCTTCATCGACCCGCAGTGGTACTCGCCGCGCACCACGGCGTGGACCATGGCCTCCAAGTACTGGGCGAGCAGCCCCCAGTGGAAGTTCAACGGGGAGTCGGACGCCGGTCTTGGCTACTGCGGCTGGAACTACTGCAAGCCCTACGACACCAAGCGGCTCTTCTACCAGATCCCGACCTCGCGGTTCGCGGGCAAGTCGATCCTCTCCGCCGAGTTCGTCGTGCGCGAGACCCACGCGGCCTCGTGCGAGGCCCGCGAGGTCCAGCTCTGGCGCACCAAGGGCATCAACTCCTCGACCACCTGGAACTCGCAGAACGCCTCCGGGTTCTGGGTCGACCACATTCAGAGCCGCAGCTTCGCCCACGGCTACGACGGCTGCGCTGCCGCCGACGCCGAGTTCAACGTCAAGGGCGTGGTGGCGCAGGCCGCGTCGCAGAAGTGGTCCGCCATCACCTTCGGCCTGCGGGCCACCAGCGAGACCGACCCGTACACGTGGAAGCGGTTCTCGGACGCGGCGTACCTGCGGGTGAACTACAACCGGCCGCCCGCCCAGATCAGGATGTCGCAGCTGACCCAGGACCCGGGTGGGGCGTGCGCCAAGCCGGGTGCGGCCAAGCGGGTGCGCATGCTGCCGAAGGTGCGCGCCAACGACGTGACCGACCCCGACAAGGACCGGGTGCGCGTGCAGTTCCAGGCCTCCTGGGACTCCGGCGACGGCAAGGGCTTCACGGCGCGCTGGACCTCGTCCCCGTCGACGTACAAGGCCTCCGGCTCGGACTTCTCGATCTCGCTGCCCGGCAGCATCCCCAAGAACAGGACGATCGGCTGGCACGCGCGCTCCAACGACAGCGCCCAGTGGTCGCCCTGGTCCTGGGTGGGCTCCGCGACCAGCTGCAACACGGTCTACGACACCTCGGTCCCCGCCGGCCCGTCCGTCACCTCGGGCCAGTACCCGCCCTCCGACGCCGAGGACCCCGAGGACCCGTGGTGGGACGGGGTGGGCCGGTACGGCACCTTCACCATCGACTCGACCTCGTCGGACGTCACCAAGTACTGGTTCGGCGTCAACGGCGACCCCACGAGCAAGCAGACCCTGACCACGTCCGGCGGCGGCGCCAAGACCATGAAGTTCATGCCGACCAGACCCGGCGTCAACTTCGTCACCGCGCAGGCCTTCGACGCCGCGGGCAACGCCAGTGAGATCCGCACCTACCAGTTCCGGGTACGCGCCGGACAGCCCGACCGGCTGAGCTGGGGCCTCGACGAGGGCGCCGGCGCGCAGAGCGTGCGGGGCGAGGGCGGCGAGTGGCCGGCCGACCTGGCCGGCGGCCTCAAGCCCGGAGACGAGGGAGTCACCGGCCGCGGTCTGGAACTCGACGGCGTCGACGACTACGCGGCCACCGCCTCCCCGGTGCTGAACACGGGCAAGAGCTTCTCGGTGTCGGTGTGGGCCAAGCTCCCCGCCCAGGCGCCCACCACGTCGACGGTCGCCGTCGCCCAGGCGGGCCGCAACACCAGCGGCTTCGAGATCTACTACTCGTCGGCGCTCGGCGGCTGGGTGTTCCTGCGCCACGGCGCCGACGCGGCGGGCACCACCGCGGCCCGAGCGGTCCAGCCCGCCTGCCCCTCCGGGGACACCGCCTGCACGGCCGCCCGGTTCGGCACCTGGACCCACCTGGTCGGCGTGTTCGACAACACCGACCAGCAGATACGGCTCTACGTCAACGGCAAGCAGGTCGCCTCGGCGGACTTCACGACGCCCTGGGACGCACGTGGCAGGACGCTCCTCGGTGCCGCCTCGCACTACGGGGAGCCGGACAATCACTTCGCCGGCGGACTGGACGAGGTCCAGCTCTTCGACTACCAGCTGGGCGGCGCGCAGATCGGCAAGCTGTACGCCAAGGAACCGGTGGACACCATCCGTCCCGCGAAGCTGGTGTTCCCGCTCGACGAGGAGGCCACCGACGTCGAACTGACCGGCCGCGCCCAGCGCGTGGACGCCGTACTCAAGGGCGGGGCCACGACCGGCGCGACCGGCGTCGACGGCAAGGCACTCGAACTCGACGGCGTCGACGACCACGCCACCACGGGCCGGCCCGCACTCGACACCTACCAGAGCTTCGCCGTTTCCGCGTGGGCCAGGCTGCCCAAGGACAAGCCCAACCGGCCGATGGTCGTCGCCCACCAGACCGGCGCCGTCAACCGTGGCTTCGAGCTGTACCACACGACCACGGGCTGGGTCTTCCAGCGGGCCACCGCCGACACCGCCGACGCGGGCCTCGTGCGCGCCCTGGAGAACCAGACCACCGACCCCAAGTGCCCCCTCGCCGCCCTCGGCGAATGGGCCCACGTCGTCGGCGTGTACGACGCGGACGCGCAGGTGACCAGGCTGTACGTCAACGGCTGCCTGAAGGCCACCCAGGCCTTCACCACCCCCTGGGCGGCCCACGGCGCCCTCACCCTGGGCGCCTCCGGCTACCCCGGCGGCACCAGCAACTTCTTCAAGGGGTCCCTGGACGACATCCGGCTCTACGACCGGACCGTCTCCGACGACGAGGTGCGCCAGCTGTTCAAGCAGCGCCCGCTGGTCAAGGGACGCTGGCTGCTGGACCAGTCCACCGGAACCCCGGCCACCTCGCCGAACGCCGCGGGCACCGGCCACGGTCTGACCCTGGGCGGAGGCGCGGCCATCGGCAGCGGCTGGGTGGACGACGGCGCGCTCGTCCTCGACGGCGTCGACGACCACGCCGCCACCACCGGCGTCCCCTTCGACACCGGAGCCAGCTACACCGTGACCGCCTGGGCCCAGGCCGCGGCCACCCCCGACGGACCGGCCACGGTGATCAGCGCCGAGGGCGCCAAACAGAGCGCCTTCGCCGTGCGCTACGTTCCGCCCGCCGCCGGACAGGGCACCCTCGGCCGCTGGCAGATCGCGCTGCCGGACACGGACTCCGCCGAGGCGAACGTCGTGACCGCCGTCAACCAGTCCTTCTACGACGCCGCCGAGTGGAACCACCTGGCCCTCGTCTACGACGGCTTCGCCGACACGGTCCGTCTCTACGTCAACGGCCAGCTCGAACAGATCGCTTGCCAGGACAGCGACGACGACGGCACGCCCGACGACACGAAGTGCGGCGAACGGGTCTCGTGGGCCTACAACACGGCCGCGTTCACGACGACCAAGTCGCTCCAGATCGGACGGACCAGGACCGGTACCACCACCGGCGAGTACTGGCCCGGCGGCATCGACGACGTCTGGACCTTCCAGGGCGCCCTGGACGAGGCACAGATCGCGATGCTCGCGGGCGGCTGGTCCGGCCTGCCCACCGAAGTACCCGGCGGGATCTGACCCTCACGGGCGGCGGGACGGCAGCACCACCGGCCGTCCCGCCGCCCCACGCACCTCGACGCACGCACGTCGACGCACGCACCTGACACCCGACTTCCGCGGCCGACCCATGCCCCGTGCTGCTCACGGCCGCGCAACCCCGAGGGATGACAAGGGATGAACGGCAAGGGAAGACCGCGCGCCTGGGCCGCGGCGCTCTGCCGGCGCACGGCGCTGGCGCTGTCCGCCGTCATGGTGGGCACTCTCGTCCAGGCGGCCGCCTCACCCGCGACGGCCGCCGGCGGGAAACTGCCCGGACCGCCGGCGTCGGAGAAACCGGTCGCCGGCCACAACGGCAAGGTGAAGGCCCGCACGCTGGAGGACGCCCCCCGGCTGCCCAAGAAGGCCCCGAAGGCCACATGGCCGAAGCCCGGCACGGCGGTGGTGAACGTCCCCGGGACGCGGGGGCCCGGCGCCCCGGCGGGCGACCTGCCCGTCGAACTGCTCGCGCCGAAGACCAACGGCTCGAAGACCACGGCCAAGGCCACGGCCAAGGCCACGGCCAAGGCCACGGCCCGTGGGAACACCGCCGCCGAGGTGCGCCTGCACACCCGTAAGGCAGCCCAACGCGCCGGCGTGGACGGTCTGTTGTTCACCGTCGCCCCCAAGGCCGGGCAGCGGAGCGGCGACAAGGTCGGCCTGCGCCTCGACTACGCGGGCTTCGCCCAGGCCTACGGCGGCTCCTACGCCTCCCGGCTGCGCCTGGTCGAACTCCCCGCGTGCGCGCTGACCACACCCGCCAAGTCCGCGTGCCGTACGGGAAAGCCGGTGGCCACCGACAACGACGCCGAGGACCGGACCCTCACCGCCGACGCGGTCACCCTGCGCCCGTCCGGAGTCACGGTCCTCGCGGCGACCGCCGGAGCCGAGAGTCCGGCCGGCGACTACAAGGCGAGCCCGCTGTCGCCGTCCGCGACCTGGAGCACCAACCTCAACACCGGTGACTTCTCGTGGTCGTACGCCATGGCCGTCCCCCAGGTCGCGGGCGGGCTGACGCCCAAGCTGGGGCTCGACTACGACTCCGCGCTGCTCGACGGCCGTACCGGAAACACCAACAACCAGTCGTCCTGGGCCGGTGACGGCTTCGAGATCTGGCCCGGCTTCATCGAGCGTTCCTACAAGCCGTGTGCGGACGACGGCGTGAAGAACGCCGACGGCAACAAGCCCGGCGACCTGTGCTGGGGCTACGACAACGCGACCATCTCGTTCAACGGCAAGGCCGGCGAGCTCGTGTCCGCGGGCGGGGACGAGTTCCGGCTCCGCAACGACGACGGCACCAAGATCACGCGGCTGACCGGCGCCGACCGCGCCAACGGCGACGACGGCAACGAGTACTGGCGCGTCACCACACCCGACGGCACCCGCTACTACTTCGGCTACCACCGGCTGCCCGGCTGGGCCTCCGGCAAGGAGACCACCGACTCCACCTGGACCGTGCCCGTCTTCGGCGACGACTCGGGCGAGCCCTGCCACGCCTCCGCGTTCAAGGACTCATGGTGCCAGCAGGCCTGGCGCTGGAACCTCGACTACGTCGTCGACCCGCACGGCAACGCGATCGCGTACTACTACGACAAGGAGACCAACTCCTACGGCCGCAACCTGGAGAAGGCCGACGACACCCCGTACGTGCGCGGCGGCTTCCTCGACCGCGCCGAGTACGGCCTGAAGTCCGCCGACCTGTACGCCAAGCCCGGTGCCAAGGTCGACTTCACCTCCGCCGAGCGCTGCCTGCCGCAGGACGGCGTGACCTGCAAGGCGGACACGATCGACGACAAGTCGTACTACTGGTACGACACGCCCTGGGACATGAACTGCAAGGCGGGCACGGACTGCGACAAGGGCCGGTTCGCGCCGACCTTCTGGACCCGTCAGCGGCTGACGCAGATCACCACCCAGCTGCAGAAGCCCGACGGCTCCTTCGCCGACGTGGACACCTGGAAGCTCACTCACCGCTGGGGCACCGCCGACGTCGACTACCAGCTCCTGCTCGCCTCGGTGCAGCGCACCGGACACACCGCGTCGCCCGCGCTGACCCTGCCGAAGACCACGTTCGCGTACACCCAGCTGGCCAACCGGCTCGACAAGACCGGTGACGGGTTCGCGCCCTTCATCAAGGAGCGGCTGTCCACCGTCGCCGACGAGGCGGGCGGCCAGATCGACGTGGACTACTCGGGCGCGGCCTGCTCCTGGGACGCCCTGCCGACACCGGAGACCAACACCACCCGCTGCTTCCCCCAGTTCATCGGCGGCAGCACCACGGACGACCCGACCCGGCAGTGGTTCAACAAGTACGTGGTGGACTCCGTCACCTCCACCGACCGCACCGGCGGTTCTCCCGACCAGGTGACGCGCTACGGCTACCTCGGCGGCGCCGCCTGGCACTACGACGATGACGACGGGCTGACCAAGGAGAAGTTCAAGACCTGGTCGCAGTGGCGCGGCTACGGCCATGTCCGGGTGCAGACCGGCGGCCAGGCCGGGATGAAGACACAGGAGGAGCAGTACTTCCTGCGCGGCATGCACGGCGACCGCCTGAACGGCTCCGGCGGCACGAAGACCGTCTCGGTCGCCCTCGGCGACGGCGAGGGCGACCCCCTCACGGACCGTGAGTCGCTCGCCGGGTTCCCGTACAGGACGGTGAGCTTCTCCGAGCCCGGCGGGAAGGTCCTCTCCAAGTCGGTGGTCCGGCCCTGGACCCACGAGACGGCCAAACGCACCCGTTCCTGGGGCACGATCACCGCGAACCTCACGGGCAAGGCCGACTCCCGCAGCTTCACCTCGCTGGACGACGGTGCGGGCGCCAAGTGGCGCGAGACCCGGTCCACCGCCACGTACGACACGGTGGCGGGGCGGCCTCGCGAGGTCGACGACCAGGGCGACACCTCCACGGCCACCGACAACCGGTGCGTGCGCACGACCTACGCCGACAACGCGGACGCGAACATCCTGGACCTGCCGGCCCGCGTCGAGACCCTCGCCGTCGGCTGCGGCGCCACGCCCGACCGCACCAAGGACGTCATCTCCGACGTCCACACCGCCTACGACGCCGCCACGTACGGGGCCACCCCCACCAAGGGCGACGTCACCGCGGTGGCCACGCTGAAGACGCCGGGCGCCACCCAGGGCACCTATCTGGAGTCGGGTACGACCGTCGACTCCTACGGTCGGGAGCTGACCTCGACCGATCTCAAAGCGAACGTGGTCTTCGACGCCCAGGGCAAGCTGGTCTCCCGTACCGCCCGCGGCGACGGCCGGACCACCACGACGCAGTACTCGCCCACCAGCGGGCCCGTGCAGCAGATCACCGTCACCGACCCGCCCTCGACCGCGGGTGACGCCTCCACGGCGACGGTGACCAAGAGCTTCCTCGACCCGCTGCGCGGCCAGCCCACCTACGAGCTGGACACCAACGACAATCGCACCGAGTACGCCTACGACGCGCTCGGCCGCACCGCCAAGGTGTGGCTGCCCAACCGGTCCGCCGCCTCCCACCAGACCCCCAACTACCAGTTCGACTACACCTTCGAAGAGGGCAAGCCGGTCTCGGTCGCGACCAGGACGCTCGGTAAGAACGCGGCCCAGCTGACCTCGTACACCCTCTACGACGGCTTCCTGCGCAAGCGTCAGACCCAGGCGCCCGGCCCCGACGGCGGCCGGCTGATCGACGACGTGTTCTACGACGAACGGGGCCTGGTCCAGAAGACGTTCGCCACCTACTACAACACCGGCGCGCCCTCCGGCACCCTGCTGAAGCCGGACGACGCGCTGAAGGTGGAGACGCAGACCTGGAACAGGTTCGACGGCCTGGGCCGTACCGTCGAGTCCAAGCAGGTGGCCGGAAACGGCGACGGCGGCGCCGTCCTCGCCACCACCCGCACCATCTACGGCGGCGACCGGGTCACCGAGATCCCGCCGGCCGGCGGCACGACGACCACCAGGCTCTTCGACGCGGCCGGCCAGGTCACCGAACTGCGCCAGCACCAGGGCCGGACCGCCGACTCGGGCTACGACACCACCCGCTACGGCTACGACCGGGCCGGGCAGCTCTCCACGGTCACCGACCCCTCGGGCAACAAGTGGACGTACGACTACGACCAGCTCGGACGCGTCGCCACGACGACGGACCCCGACAAGGGCACGACGACCCGGGCGTACGACGACCGCAGCCAGCTGCTGTCGACCACCGACGCCCGCAAGGCGAAGAACAAGCTGTTCTACGGCTACGACGACATCGGGCGCCGCACCACCGTCCGCGAGGGCTCGGCGACCGGCCCCAAGCTCGTCGAGTGGTCGTACGACAAGGTGGACGGGGCGAAGGGGCAGCTGTCCTCCAGCACCCGCTACGTGGGAGGCGCCGCCTACACCACCGAGGTCCTCGCCTACGACCCGCTGTACCGGGCGACCCGGACCACCACGACCGTCCCCGGGAGCGAGAAGGAACTCGGCGGCACCTACCAGTTCAGCACCGCCTACAACATCGACGGAACGGTACGCAGCGTCGGCCTCCCGGCGGCCGGCTCCCTGCCGGGCGGCGGCGTCACCTACACCTACGACGACATCCTGCGGCCCACCGAGATCAACGGCAGCCAGGGCCTGAAGGCGGTCACCGGCTACAGCCTGACCGGCAAGCCCCAGCAAGTGAAACTGTCCAACGGCAGCACGGGAAAGATCACCCAGGTCACCAACACCTACGAGTGGGGCACCCAGCGGCTGCACAACAGCCGGGTCGACCGGCAGGACGTGGCCGGGGTCGACCGGTCCGCGACCTACACCTACGACGAGATCGGCAACGTCCGCGCCGTCTCCGACGTCTCGCGCTCCGGCACCGACACCCAGTGCTTCGGCTACGACCACCTGCGCCGCACGACCGAGGCCTGGACCCAGTCGGCCGAGAGCTGCGCGGACAAGCCCTCGTCGGGCGTGGTCGGGGGACCGGCCCCGTACTGGGAGTCGTTCACCTACGACAAGGCGGGCAGCCGCCGCACCCAGGTCCGGCACGACCCCGCCGGTGACAGCGCCAAGGACGTCACCCGCACCTACGACCACCCGGACGCCGGGGCGGCCCAGCCCCACACCCTGACCGGGGTCAAGGACGACAAGGGCGGCACCAGCTCCTACGGCTACGACGAGGTCGGCAACACCGTCCGGCGCACCGTCGACGGCGTCACCCAGACCCTCGACTGGGATGCCGAGGGGCATCTATCGCAGGTCACGGACACGGCGGGCAAGAGCACGTCGTACGTCTACGACCCCGACGGACAGCGGCTGATCAAGCGGACCGACACGGAGACGACCCTCTACCTCGGCCCCACCGAGATCACCCTCACCAAGGGCTCCACCAAGCCGAAGGCCACCCGCTACATCGACCTGGGCGGCGGCAACCAGGCGGTCCAGAGCGACGACGGAAAGGTCACCTTCACCCTCGGCGACCACCACGGCACCGGCGAACTCGCCGTGGACTCCGCCACCCTGGCGCTCACCCAGCGGCGCAGCACCCCCTTCGGCGAGGAGCGCGGCACGAAGCCGGCGAACTGGCCGGGCACCAGGGGCTTCGTCGGCGGCACGAACGACGAGTCGACGGGTCTGGTCCACCTGGGGGCACGGGAGTACGACCCCGCCACGGGCCGCTTCATCAGCCTCGACCCGGTCCTCGACCTCGCCGACCCGCAGCAGCTGCACGGCTACCTCTACGCCAACAACAGCCCGGCGACCTTCTCCGACCCCTCAGGGCTGCTCTGGGGCTGGATCGACGACCTGATCGACCTGGCCAAGTCGGCGAAGAAGAAGTCCAAGAGCGCCGCGAAGGGCTTCTGGCACGGGACGGTCGACAGCTACTCGAAGATCTCCGAGGGCACCTACCGGCTCCTCGGGGAGAACGAGAAGGCCGACACGATCAAGCGGGACCGCGAGGGCAAGGGCCTGATCAGCGTCACTGAAACCCTCAAGGACGTCGCCGGGGAACCCGAGAACACCCTCGCCTACAAGATCAGCTACGCGATCGCCGAATTCCTGGCGCCCTTCATGCCCGGCGCCGGCAATGCCGCTGCCGGTCTGCCCAAGGCGACCACCAAGGTCGGCAAGCTCTTCAAGCTGATCAGATCCCTGATCATCAAGACGGAGACGAAGGGCGCGAAGAAGGCCGAAGCGAACGTGCCGGCGGCGGTGACGCCGAGGGCCGGAGCGGCTTTCCCGCACATCGACGTGAAGCCGCGGGCCGTCGTCACTCCCCGTCGGGTCTTTCGCGGTGACGACAGGCACCCGAGCGTGGTGTTCTCCGAAGGTTTCCACTCCAAGGGGGCGAACACGGATATTCAGGACTACGGGCGGAACAACACGCCCTCCGCCTGGGTGGGAACCAGTGACCGGGAGGCGCTCGCCGCCATGTTCCCCCAGCATGCGAAGGGAAAGACATGGGTGTACGAGATCGCGCATCCCGGCACGGGTATCAGCGTCAACAAGGCGTTGCCCTGGGACTATGTCTTCCGCGCCGAAAGGGAGATCGTGTTCCCGAACGGAATCGACGCCTCGAGTATCGTGCGGGCGCGGCGGTGGGAGTGGGCACAACCTACGGGCGAAGTGATCGAGAATCCGGGATTCAGGCCACATGGATGACACACATGGATAAGACACTTGTCTCCGCGCGGACGCCGAGCGGATTCGAGGACTGGATCGTCCACAGTTCCGACGAGGAACCGTGGGTGGTTGTCGCGGAGTCGGCTGACGGGCGCTCGTTCGAGGGGCGGGGCCAAGACCTCTTCCGCGCGCTCCAGCAGGTGTGCGGTCAACTCGAAACCGAAGGGGTGCGGTTGTGCTGCAACGGCGCGCGGGTGAACGCACGCCCGTCACCGGCTGCCAGCGGGGCGGGGGGCGGAATGGTGTACCTGCTTCCCGCTCTCAGGAACCCGACGATGCGTGATCTGGTTCCGCTGCTCTCCCCGGCCCCCTGTGAGCGGGTCGGGACGGTCGAGGAGCAGGAGGAGTTCTGGCGGCGTAGGCAGGCTCGCTCCTGGCAGGCGGCGCTGAGGCAGGTCAATCCCCTCACGATGGTCGGACGGCGGGCAGGGAGGTTCCTCGGAATTCCACGCTGGCGCGCGGACGTCGATGGTGACGTGACGCGCTGGAGAAGAGTGGGTTGCTGAGGAACTGGACCGAGGGGGTGTCATGGAATATCCGGACCTGTCGCTGTATGCCTACTCCGACTACCCGGTCCCCATGAGCTGTGTGGCATGGCTGGGGCGGAAGGCGGGACTCAAGGAGCGCTGGGAAGGCCACTGATGGAGGGCTTTCCCGAACGTCTGGAGAAAGGCGCGGAGCGTGTCGCCGTGCTGTCGCTCGGTGAACACGACTGCGAGTTGTGTCCGGCGGATTCCAGGTTCGCGGGAAACGGCGAATACCGTTTCTACGTTCCCGACGGGGCGGTGTACGCGGCACCCCAGATGATCTTCCACTACATGAGGGACCACGGATACCGGCCGCCGGTCGAGTTCCAGAGGGGGCTGCTGGACGAATCCCCCTTGACGTGGGACTGGCGGGCGGAGCGCCTCTCAGGTGCGCTCCTCGACGTTTCCGCGGACATCGACCACCGCTTCGGCGCGGTCGTCGACCTCGCGTGGTGGAAGTGCCCGGAGAGCCTGGAAGCACTCGAACTCGCCGCACTCGACGATGTGCTGGTCGACGTGGGGGCCGAGGATGTCGGATGGTCCCTCGGCGAGGTCCTGCGGGAACGGCCGGACCTCGGGCTCGGTGTTCCCAGGGAAGAACTCCCACCCGACGTGCTGGCGGGGATGGACACGGTGCTCGGCGGGCGGACCGGATGATCCAGGGCGCTTCCTTGGCCGTACTGGAGCTCGAACGGCTGGACTGGTCCGGGTACCGGTGCGGCTGTGGCGAGTCCGCCGAGCACCTGAAGGAGACGTTCCGTGGACTGCTGGCCGATCCGCCCGAGGGCGAGGTGCCGGGTCGGCACCTGGAGAACCATCTCGAGGTGTCGGGACTGCTGTTCCAGGCAGCCCCGGAAGCCGTGCCCGTGATCCTCGCCGCTCTGGCCGGGGAGCTGCCGTCCCGCACACGGGGCTACCTGCTGTCCGTTCTGGAGACGATGGTCGCCGGGGAGTCGCACCGGTCGGAGGTCGAGGCGGGACGCCCAGGCCTCGGTGACGCGTGCCTGGAACGGGCGAGAGCCGGGCTCTGGCTGTACTACCGGGAAGCGGTGTACGGCGAGACGGAGACCGCACTGGGCATCCTGGAGTTCGTGGAGGACGACGCGGAGAGGCTTGAGCACTTCCGGCGGGCCGTACGACCTCGGCTGGAGAAGCAGCGCCGGCGGGGGCGGCCGACGGTGTAGCGGCGGCGCATGAGATCGGGGCCCGCGGCCATACGCTCCCATGAGCGGACGGCCACGGGCCCCGACGCGTGTTCCGTGCGCTGCTCGCCCAACACGGCTACTCGCCCAACACCGCCTCGGCCTCCAGCGTCACCCCTACCGCCTGGACGACCGACGCGATCCTGACGGCCTCCTGGATGGTCTCGCGGTCGACACCGGCCCCGCGGAGCGCCCGCTCGTGGGAGTCGAGGCACACGCCGCAGCCGTTGACGGCGGAGACGGCGAGGGACCACAGCTCGAAGTCGACCCGCTCGACACCGGGGTCGCCGAGGACGTTCATGCGCAGCCCCGCCCGCAGCGTCCCGTACGCGGGGTCGGACAGCAGATGACGGGTGCGGTGGAAGACGTTGCTCAGCGTCGTCATCGCGGCGGCGGACCTGGCCGCCGTGTACGCCTCCGGTGACAGGTGCGCCCTGGCCTCCGGCGCCAGCTCACGCAGCACGATCGGCGAGCGCGAGGCGATCGCCGTCGCCAGCACCGTGCCCCACAGCCGCTGGGCCGTGAGCCCGGACCCGGCGATGACCGATTCCAGGTTCAGACTCAGGTCCTTGGCGTAGTCCGGCAGCGAGGACTTGAGGGAGTCGAGCGACATGTCGGATCACCATCCGGTCAGCGGTTCATGCGGTGGGGACCGACACACGAACCGTCCCGCAATCGGTCAAATGAGCACCCGAACAAAGATTTTTGGGTGCCGTGCGCTTCATCTTCCGTCAGGTAACGGCAGGTAGCGAGACCGCCGCCGCGTGGCGCTCCCCGGCTGCTAGACCTACCCCCCTCGGAGTTACACGTCAGGCGTGTGTGCGACAGGCGACAGGTCGAACAGGTCGAACAGGTCAAGGGGAGTGATGGCGGACCGTCGGATTTCCCTCGACCGGGCCGGGTACGGCCTGCTGTCACGGACCCTCGCGGAGTGCGGACGGGACGTGGCCACCGGGGAACTCCGGGTGTCCGGGAAACCCGGTGGCGCCTTCCACCTCCGCGGTGGGCTCGTCGTCGCCGTCGAGAGCCCGGGCGCGCCCGGCCCCGAGGCGCTGCTGCTGCGTTCGGGGCGGATCAGCGGCGAGCAGTGGGACGGGCTGCTGCGCGAGCCGGGGGCCGGGCGCTGGCCGGAGGCGGGACTGGTCGCGCACGGCTACGCCGGCGCCGCACAGCTGCGGGTCGTCCGCATGATGGCGTTGCAGGACGCGGTGTTCGCGGTCGTCGCGGGCCGCGTGGACGGCGTCGAACCCCTCGCCGAGCCCTCCGGCTCCGGACCGGTCGCGCCGGTCGCCGTCGGTGAGAGTCCGCTGCGGCTGCTCCAGGAAGCGACCCGCAAGCTCATCGCCCTCGCCGCGCTGCCCTGCCCGGTCCTGCCCGACCGCGAACGGCCCCTCCCGGCGCCCCGAGCCGACGCGGAGGACCCTCGACTGCCGCCCGCCCGGCGGGAGATCCTCGCCCACGCCGACGGCCGCCGCACCGCCCGCGACCTCGCCTTCACCACCGGCCGTGGTGTCTACCCCGTCACCGTCGAACTCGCCCGCATGCTCGCCGAGGGCCTCCTGCACTGCGAGGACACCCCGCCAACGGCTCTGCCGTTCCAGGTCCGCACCCCGCTGACGGGCGCCCTGATCCCCGTACGCCAGAACGCCCCCACGGAGACGGAGACATCCCCGCGCCCCGAGACAGTCACCAACCCCAAGGCACTCACACCCCGCGACGCACCCACCGCACCCCCGGCAGTCGTACAGCTCCACAAACCCAGCAAGCTTCCCCGGCGCGAGCCGGGGGCCAGTGGCATCAACGAGACTCTCGCCGCGACCAAGAGCGGGGCGGCGAGCTGGAAAGGGTTCTTCCGTCTGCGGCACCGCATCTGGACCCCGGACTCCGGCACCTGACGGACACGGACACGGGCACGGACACGGCTCCGCACACGGAAGACACGGAGAACCACGAACATCACGCACACCACGAACACCACGAACACGTCAGGGAGTCCACGCACATGGATCACGAGGCTTTGACCAGGGAGATGCGGGGCCTGCGCGAGCAGGTGACCGGTGTCACCGACACGGCGGTGGCCGCCGCCGACGGACTGCTCATCGCGGCCGACACCGCCGGCGGAATCGACCCGGAGGGCCTCGCCGCGATCGCCGCCGCGGGACTCGGGCTCGCCCGCCGCACGGCGGAGGCGACCGGGCGCGGCACCCTGCGCCAGACGGTGACCCACGGCAGCCGGGGCTGCGCCGCCTTCTACGCGGTGGGGGAGACCGCGTTGCTGGTGGTCCTGGGTGACGAGGGCATAGACGTGGACCGGCTGCACGAGGAAGCCCGCCCCGCTCTTGCCCGTATCGACGCGATCCTGACGGCGACCGGTGCCGGGCGCGAGCCCGTACCCGCGGTCGGGTCGGTGTGAGGGGATGGCGACCAAGCGCATGACGTCCAACTTCTCCGACCAGGTGATGAGCCTGGTCAAAGCACTGCGCAGCGAGGCGCCCGACTGTGTCGCCTCCGGAGTCGTAGACATGTCGACCGGGATGCTGCTGTCGTACGAGACGGTCGAGAGTCACCCGCCGGAGGTCCTCGACCTGCTCGCCGGCGCCACCCTCGACCTCTTCCAGGGCCGTACGGTCGTGATGATCGAGGACGTGTTCAAGGAGCGCCGGGGCGTCACCAGCGACCAGCACTACTTCCAGGAGATCCTCGTCAACAGCGAGAACCTCACCCATCTGTTCATCCGCATGAACGACCAGCAGGACGTGGTGGCCGTGGTCGTCTGCCGCAAGTCGGTGAACGTGGGCATGCTCTTCGCACAGGCGCGGCGGGTGGTGCGGAGCCACAGTCTGTGAGGACGGGTGAGGGCCCCCTCCGGTGCGGAGGGGGCCCGTCGCCGTACGACCACGCGCGCCCGGCTACTCCGTGCGCAGCCCCTCAGGCCGCATCAGCCGCAGCAGCGGCGGCAGGCTGAGCACCGTGACCACCAGGACCACAGCCGCGCCGATGCCCGTCATGGACAGCACGCTCGCCCAGTCCACGGTCACCGGGACGGCCGTCATCTTCAGCAGCACCACGCCCAGGGCCAGACCCACGACGGAGGCGAGGACGAGGCCAAGCGCGATGGGGATCGCCGACTGCCACAGCACCGACAGGCCCAGCGTGCGGCGCCGGGTGCCGAAGGCGACCAGGGCCGACAGCAGCTTCCTGCGCTCGCGCAACTGCTCCAGCTGCGAGACCAGCAGGCTCGCGCCGATGAGCATGAGCACACAACTCGCGCCGACGAACAGGCCCGTGCGGATGGAGTCGTACGTGCCGGAGCGTTCGGCCGACACCCAGTTCCAGACGTTCGCCAGCGGATCGATCGCGGCCGCCACGTTCCGTACCCGGTCCGTCGCGTCCGGCACCGAGGTGTCGAGGAGCACGTAGGCGGAGGTCGTGAGCGCGGGCGCGACCTTCGCGGGAACGGCGGACGGCGTGACCAGCAGCCCCCACATCTCCTCCCCGCGCAGTGAGTTCGCGCGCTTCTCGGCCTTCTTCGCGCCTCCGGGTATCGTCCAGGCGATCTTCTTGCCCTCGGTGGAGTCGTAGCCCGGGTCGAAGTACACCGTGCGGCCGGGCTGCCGGGTGAGCTTCTCCGTGTCCGGGATGTCCTGGCGCGTCAGCACGAAGACGTCGCCGTCCCGGCAGGAGGGGAGCTTCGCCATCTCGCGCAGGGCGGTGCAGTTGCCGACGGTGACGTCCGAGGCCAGGTCCGGGTCGGTGGGCTTGTCGCCGACCCAGCCCCTGGAGACCGCCACGTACTGCCGTACGCCCTTGGTCCCCTCGAGCTTCTTCCCGATGGTGGTCACCGGGATGTCGGGAGCCATCTCGATCTCCAGATTGGCGCGACTGGTGTCCATGCCCGTCGGCGTCGTGAACCGGTCGTCGACTCCGGCGAACAGCATCTGCAGGGCGATCGCGCCGGCCACCGCCACCGCGATGCCGTTGACCATGCGGG
The DNA here is from genome assembly GCF_040704615.1 of Streptomyces sp. NPDC046862. Classification (NCBI taxonomy): domain Bacteria; kingdom Bacillati; phylum Actinomycetota; class Actinomycetes; order Kitasatosporales; family Streptomycetaceae; genus Streptomyces; species Streptomyces sp. NPDC046862. The sequence continues at coordinate 202,747 of NZ_JBEYXP010000001.1, forward strand.
CCGCGGTGCCGCTGCTCAACTGGAGCCTGCGGACCGCCAGTTGCCAGGACACGGAGCCGGAGCCCATGCGGGCGACGAACGCCTCGACGATCCACGGCAGCAGGGCGGTGACACCGACGAGCAGCAGGACGACGCCGCCGGTGACCATGTACTCGTTGAAGCCCCCGTTCTCCGAGCCCTGGCCGATCATCGGGTAGAGCAGCGCGAGACCGGCGAGCGGCATGAGCAGCCGCCACCAGAGCCTGCGCCGGGGCGGCTTGGCCGTGCGGACCACGCCGAGCGGTTCGATGACGACGCCGCGCAGCGCGAACAGGGTGACGAGGACGGCGGACGCCGGGACCACGACGGCGATCAGCAGGGCGAGCGCGGGGGAGGGGTTGAGATAGCTCGGGAACACACTGAGGTGGAACACCTCGACCGAACCGGCGATCTGGCGGCCGATCAGGAAGAAGACGGCGCCGAACGCGAGCCCCAGGACGGATCCCGCGAGGGCCTCGCCCGCCGCGATCCGGCGTGTCATCCGGCCGTCGGCGCCGACCAGCCGGAGCGCCGCGAGCCGGCGGTCGCGCCGCTCGCCGCCGAACCGCACGGCCGTGGCGATGAAGACGGCGACCGGCATGAGCAGCACCACGAGAACGACCAGGATGAGCAGCAGCAGGACCGGGTCCATCTCCTCGCCGCCGGACTGGTCTGTCACCGACCCGAAGCTCTTGATGCGGCCCACGGTCGATCCGTCGATCCGCTTCGCGAGCCCTTCGGCGCCCGCGTAGTAGCTGAGTTCCCGCGAACCGACCAGCCCGGCTTCGCCGATGGTGCCGACGACGCGGTACGGCAGCCGCTCGCTCAGCAGCTTCCCGTCGCCCGACTTCAGCAGCTCGTCGAGCGCGGGCGAGACGACCATCTCACCCGTCGCGGGGAACTTCCCCACGCCCGGCGGCAGCGGCGCCCGCGACCCCTCGGGCTGCAGCAGCCGTCCTCGGACGTCCCTGCCGTGGTACGTGGTGTCGGTGTTGGCGACGACCAGGGTCTTGTCGGACGGCTTGGTGGTGGCGGTCTCCTCGTGGAGGACGAGGCCGATGTCGTCCCGGGCGTCCTCGCGGTCGTCCCGCGCGGCCATGGCGCTCGGTATCGCCGAGGTGAGCAGCAGCAGCGCCACCCCGAGTCCCACTCCGACGGCGGTGAGCAGGGCGCGCACCCACCCCTCGCGGCCTCCGGTGAAGGCGAACCTGATGCCCATCGCCAGGTCGCGCGCCGACTGGCCCGCACTCATACGGCCCGCTCCATGTCCCGGGACTTCCCGTCCCGTACGACGATCTCGCGGTCCGAGTACGCGGCGACCCGCGCCTCGTGCGTGACCAGGACGACGGCCGCGTTGGTGGACCGGGCGGCGTCCGTGAGCAGCTCCATGACGCGCTCGCCGTTGAGGGAGTCGAGCGCGCCGGTGGGCTCGTCGGCGAACAGCACGCGCGGGCTCGTCACCAGCGCGCGGGCCACGGCGACCCGCTGCCCCTGACCGCCGGAGACCTCACCGGGCCGCTTGCCCTTGAGGTCGTCGACCTCCAGACGTTGCATCCAGGACAGGGCGGTGCGCTCGGCCTCCTTGCGGGAGGTGCCGTTCAGCCGCAGCGGCAGGGCGACGTTCTCGACGCAGGTCAGCTCGGGCACCAGCTGGCCGAACTGGAAGACGAAACCGAACTCGCTGCGTCGCAGCGCGCTGCGCTCGCCGTCGCTCATGGTGGCCATCTCGCGGGCGTTGTACGTGATCGACCCGGAGTCGGGCGTCACGATCCCGGCGAGGCAGTGGAGCAGGGTCGACTTGCCGGAGCCGGAGGGGCCCATCACGGCGACGACCTCGCCCGGGTGGATGGAGAACTCGGCGCCGTCGAGGGCCGTGGTCGGACCGTACGCCTTGCGCAGGTCGGTCGCGACGAGCAGGGAGCCGGCGGGTGTCATCGGACCACCGCCTCGGAGAGCTTTTCGAGACGGGCGGCGGTGAGCTCGAGCCAGCGCAAGTCGGCCTCCAGGTGGAACAGGGCGTGGTCGCAGATCAGCTGGTCCGCCAGATCGCCCTTGCGTTTGCGGTCGGTGAGGATGCGCATCATGCGCAGGTGCTCGGAGCGCTGCGTGTCGAGGATCTCGCTCGCGTTCCGGTGGGTGAGCAGGGCCAGGACGACCTTGGTGTAGAGGACGGACTGGAGGTACGGCTCGGGCTTCTCGGGCGCCGCGAGCCACCGCTCGACATCGGTGATGCCGGCCTCGGTGATCGAGTACCGCTTCCGCTCGGGACCGTCGCCCTGCTCGACGCCCTCGACCTCGACGAGGCCGTTCTTCAGCAGTCGGGACATGGTCGAGTAGACCTGGCCGTAGTGCAGCGGCCGGTCGTGACCGAACCTCTCGTCGAAGGCCCGCTTCAGGTCGTAACCGTGTCGGGGCCCGGACTCCAGGAGCCCGAGGAGTGTGTGACCGATGGACATGGCGAGCACTGTACACACCGCGTATACCTTCGGCGTATACATGCTGTGTATAGATGGCGGTCGGGGTCGCGAGAGCGCAGGTCAGGGGCGATTGTCACAGTCCTGTCATCGGCGTCGACACGCGCCGAATGCGTGCCGCCGGAGGGGTGCCCGGGCCCCCGTCCTCACTCGCTGCATAGTCATGTCACCGACAAGATCCGGCCATGCGAGCAGGCGGTCGTTCGTGCGTCGGGCCGCGCGCGATCCGGCTGCCGGGTCGCGCCGCGACGGAACCTTCGCTTCCTGGTCGGGCGCCCCAGGGCTCCGGGGGCGGGAACCGCACGCCACCTGTGTGATCTTGAAACGTCAAGTGGTTTTCCGGTCGTGGGCGGATGCCTTCCGCTTTTCGCGCACGGGCGTCGCCGCGTGCTCCCCCCGGGCCTGCCGAGGCGGTGGCGACTACTGGTCGAACATCGGGTTTTCGCAGGTCGCACAGCGTCCTGATACTCGCTATTGCTTGATCGACTGCCTTCCTAGGGTGAGGGGGCTCCGAAGACATCGGGGACAACGGAGGGATCGATCCACGTGAGAAAGAAGCTCAAGCTCGGCATCGCAGCGGGCGCGCTCGTCATCGCCACCGCCACGCCAGCGCTCGCCGAAATCGACAACGTCGGCGGCGGCACCTGGGACCACGGGGTGTCCAGCTCACGGGTGTGGTCCGACTACTACCACGGCAGCAAGTGCCACGGTTCCACCTCGGTGGGCTCGTTCACGGACCGCAGCCCCGACACGGCGCGCGGCCGCTGGTCGAGGACCGCTGCCGGGTCGCGGGACCTCGAAACCGACAAGGCCTACTGGCGTCTTTGCTGATCCGTTCGCCGGATCCGGTCGGCCCCGCCGCCGATCCCTGAGTGCTGTGGGGAGCGGGCGCCATCCGCTCCCCACAGGCGCGCGGAGGCTCGTCTCCGCGGCACCACGCCGCCCCCTCACACACCGAGCGCCCGATGCGAGAACAGACAGGCGATGCTGCACAGAGGTATCAAGTTCGTCCATGCCACCGCCCTGGCCTTCGCGGCGCTGCTGGCGTTCCTCGTCGTCTCCGACCTCGACGAAGGGACGGTCCTGGGCAGTCGGACCGCGCTGCGGGTGGACGAGTCGGACGGCTCCGCGAGCGGCGAGGAGGTCGTGCGGGCACTCGGCGAGTTCGCGGCCGACCGAGGTGCGGTGATCGGGCGTGAGCTGCCCGATCTGGAGGACTCGGAAGGGCGCCGCCACCTCTATCTCGCGGTGGGCGACCCGCGGTCGGACGCGGCGTCCTGGCTGAAGGACGGCTACCCGGACTTCGGCGGGCGGGTCGTCACCGAGGCCCACCCCATGGCCGAGCTCGGAAATCGGGACCCGAGGGGCTTCTACTACGTCTTCGGCCCCCACGCGCCGGACGCGGACGTCACCGCGGAATTCGCCTCGCTCGGCCTCCGGGCGAGCGCCGGTCACCCCCTGTCGCCGTCCGAGCTGTGGTCGTCCTACGCGGACGGTCCCCTGTTCGACGCCTTCCTCGTCACGGCCCTGGCCCTGGTGACGCTCACCGGCGCGAGCGTGCTCCTCGGCGCGAAGGGCTACGGGGTGCTCAGGCTCCAGGGCATGTCCCTGACCGGGGTGTTCTTCCGGGACCTGCGCCTGCTGCGCCGGTTCTGGCTGGTCTCGGCGGGTCTGCTGACCGCGGTGGTGCTCGCCTGGCTCGGCGTCTTCAACGGCTGGGCACGGCTCGGGCTCTACACATCCGTCGCCGTGGGGATCGCGGTGGTGCTGGAGCTGATCGTGCTGGCGGCGCACGCCGCCGTGCTCGGACTGACCTTCCGCACCGGGCTGCGGGCCGCGCTCAAGGGGGAGGTCCCCGCCCGAGCCGTCTCCCTGGCCGCCTACGCGGTGCGGATCCCCGCCCTGCTGCTGGTCGTCGGACTCCTCGCCTCGGTGGTCGCGGCGGGAGGGGACCTCCTGGAGCGGCGCGAGACCTGGCAGACGTACGCCCGAACGGGAGACGCGACCGGAATCCGGATCACCGGCAGCGTGGGAATCGACGACATGCCGAAGATGGAACGGGCCGTGGGGCGCCGCATCCATCAGGCGGACCGACAGGGCAAGATCATCATGGCCGGGCGGCTCTGGCTCCGTGACCTGCTCCGCGAGGAGGTACCGGGCGAACTGCTCGTAGTGAACGACTCCTTCCTCGCCGAACAGCCCGTCCTCGCCCCCGGCGGGCAGCGCTACCGGCCCGGGAACACCAAGGGAGACGCCCGGGACGGCGAGGGCGACACCGGGGACGGCAAGGTACGGCTTCTCGTCCCCGAGACCCTCAGCGACCAGGTGCCGCTCCTGCGCGAGAGCACGCCCGGCGTCCTGAGGCCCGAGGACCCCGATCGCATCGCCCCGAGCGACATCGAGACCCGCCCCATGAAGAACGGCCAGCGGATCTTCACCTACACCCCGGGAGAGAGCCTCGGCCCCGACGGAGACGAGCTGGACCGCTCCTTCGTGCCGGACCCGGTCGTGCTGGTCGTCCCCAACGGGTCCGACTACCTCACCCAGATCAACTACTACGCCTTCGCCACCCGCAACCAGGTGGTCTTCCCCGACCCGCGGGACGTCCACGACATCCTGCGGGAGGACGCCGCCATGCGGACCTACATCGCCGCGCTCCTGCCGGTGAAGCAGAAGGCCGCGGTCGCGATGAGCGAAGCGGCCCACGACTTCCGGCTCCAGCTGTTCCAACTCGCCGCGGGAACGGCCGTGCTGCTCATCACCGCCACCGGGGTGTGCATCGTCCACGCCCGCAGGAACGCTCAGGCGATCTTCGTCCGGCACCTCAGCGGATGGTCCTTCCTCGCTACCCACGGCACCCTTCTGGCCGTGGAGGCGGCCCTCGCCGCGCTCCTGGCCGCCTGGCTCCCGGTACGGACGTGGTGGAGGAACCAGGACCTCGCCGAGTACGCGGCACGCGGCATCCCGGCCCCGTACTCTCCCGAGGAGATCACCGGACCGGACCTGCTGGCCGCGGCCGGCCTCGCCGCCGTCACCCTCGGCGTCGTACTCGGCGCACTCACCCTGTTCCACCGTCGCATCGTCCGAGAAGGCAGCAGTGAGGCCTGAGCACGCGACCGGAACGCCCCGGCCCCTTCTCCTCGCCCAGACATCTCCTCCTCACGCGCCAGGAGCCGCACAGTGATCGACATCGAAAACCTCTCGAAGTCCTTCGGCCGGCGCACCCTGTGGTCCGGCGTCGACCTCACCGTCCACGGCGGACAGATGCTCGCACTGACCGGCCCCAGCGGCTCGGGAAAGTCGACGCTGCTCAACTGTCTCGGGCTGCTGGACGCGCCGACCGCCGGGGCCATCCGGCACGAGGAGAAGGACATCACCGAGTTCGGGCCGCGTCAGGCCCGGGTGTTCCGCCGCGACGTCCTGGGCTACCTCTTCCAGAACTACGCGCTGATCGACAACGCCACGGTCGCCGCCAACCTGGAGGTCGTCACCAGGCCCCGGAGAGGACCGCGCCGGACCACGAGCACCGCCATACCGGAGGCACTGGAGCGTGTGGGCCTCGCCGGGCGTGAGGGCGAGAAGGTCTCACGACTCAGCGGCGGCGAGCAGCAACGTGTCGCCCTCGCCCGGCTCATGGTCAAGCAGCCGTCCCTGGTGCTCGCCGACGAACCGACCGGAGCCCTCGACCACGACAACACCTCCATGGTCGTGAAGATCCTCCGCGAGATGAGCGACTCGGGATGCGCGGTGGTCATCGCGACACACGACGACTACGTAAGAGATCAGTGCGACGCCGTGTTCAGGGTGAGCGCCGACTGACGGAGGGCGCTCCTGGCCACGGACCGCGTCACGAGTCCGCAGGCCACAGCCGATTGTCACGGTTCTGCTACTGCGCCTGTCGGTGCTTGTGCGGCCCTCGGGCAACCTTCCGCCCTGTTGACACGTCGGTTTTTACGGGGCAGGTGCTGATTGTCACGTCCCCAAAAGGCGGGATCGACGGTCGTTTGTCTCAGGTCGCGGTGTTAGCTTTCTACGCCGACCGTCGACGCACGCGAGTGACGTACGAGAAGGAAAACGAGTAAGGAAGCGGGATGGGACGAGCGGAAGAGAGACGAGCGCGACAGCGCGGTGGCCGCCGCGCGGCGCCCAAGCGCTCGTCCGGGGCGGCTGCCTCCGGTTCGGTCGGGACCGGCACGGCCGTCACCACCGGCGCGACCGGTGCGACCGGCACGGCCGGGACGAGAGCCGCCAGAAGAGCGGCCGCTTCCAAGAGCTCCGGGAAGGGCGGCATACGCCGCTTCTTCACCTGGAAGAAGCTCCTCGGCGCCTTCTTCGGATTCTGCCTGCTCGGCATGGGCGCCTTCATCGTGCTCTACCTGGTCATCGACATCCCGCCGGGCAACGCCCTCGCGCAGGAGCAGAGCAACATCTACAAGTACGCCGGCGGCAAGACGCTCACCCGCGAGGGCGACGTCAACCGCGAGATCGTCGACCTCGACCAGGTCCCCAAGGGCGTCCAGCGCACCTTCGTCGCCGCCGAGAACAAGTCCTTCTACAAGGACGCGGGCGTCGACTTCAAGGGCACGGCCCGCGGTCTGATCAACACGCTGTCCGGCAAGGGCAAGCAGGGTGGCTCGACGATCACCCAGCAGTACGTCAAGAACTACTTCCTCACCCAGGACCAGACGGTCACCCGCAAGCTCAAAGAGCTCGTGATCTCCCTCAAGGTGGACCGCCAGAAGTCCAAGGACTACATCCTCGCGGGCTACATCAACACCAGCTACTACGGCCGCGGCGCCTACGGCATCCAGGCCGCGGCCCAGGCGTACTACCGCAAGGACGCCGACAAACTCAGCGTCGCCCAGGGCGCCTACCTCGCCGCGCTCCTCCAGGCCCCCAGCCAGTACGACTGGGCCGTCGCCAGCAAGACCGGCAAGGAACTGGTCAAGCAGCGCTGGAACTACGTCCTGAACAACATGGTCGAGGAACACTGGCTGAACGCCGACGAGCGTGACGGCATGACGTTCCCCGTGCCGGAGGATCCCCAGGGTGCCCCGGGCCTCGGCGGCCAGACCGGATACCTGGTGCAGGCGGCCAACAACGCGCTGGCGAAGCAGCTCGTCGCCGAGGGCTCGGCCAACGACATGGACGACGCCAGGGCGATGGTCGACGCCGGCGGCTGGACCATCACGCTGAACATCGACAAGAAGAAGCAGGCCCAGCTGGAGAAGTCGGTCAAGACCACCCTCACCAGCAAGCTGGACGAGAAGAAGCGCTCCGTCGACGGCGACGTCCAGGCCGGTGCCGTGTCGGTCGACCCGAAGACAGGCAAGGTCCTCGCCATGTACGGCGGCGTGGACTACACCAAGCACTTCACCAACAACGCCACGCGCACGGACTACCAGCCCGCCTCCACCTTCAAGCCGCTGATCCTGGCCGCGGCCCTGGAGGAGGACGCCAAGACCGAGGACGACGTACCGATCACCGCCAAGACGATCTACGACGGCACCAGCAAGCGCCCGGTCGTGGACCGCAACGGCAACAAGGTCGGGTTCGCCCCGCCGAACGAGGACGACGCGGACTACGGCCCGGTCACCGTGCAGACCGCCATGAACAAGTCCATCAACTCCGTCTTCGCGCAGATGGGCGTCGACGTCGGTATGGACGAGGTCATGAAGGTCGCGGGCGAACTCGGCATGGACGTCGAGGGAGCGCAGGCGGTGCCCGCCCAGACCCTCGGCACCATGGGCGCGAGCCCGCTGCAGATGGCCGGCGTCTACGCCACCCTCGACAACCACGGCAAGAAGGTCACGCCCGCCATCGTCGCCTCGGCCGAACACAAGGACCACACGGTCAAGTTCCCGGACCCCATCGGCGACCCGGTCATCAGCCGCAAGGCCGCCGACACGGTCACCTCGGTGCTCACCGGCGTGGTCGACGACGGTACGGCCCGTACGTCGGTGGCGAACAACCCGGACCGCGGCGGCCAGCAGGTCGCCGGCAAGACCGGTACGTCCGACTGCAACAGGTCAGCCTGGTTCACCGGCTACACCCCGAAACTCGTCACCTCGGTGGGCCTGTTCGGTGAAGCGGCCAAGGCGGGCACCACGCGGTGCGAGGGCGACAAGTCAGTGAAGGTCAGGGCGGGCGGTCAGGTTACGTTGAAGGGCGCGGCTGGCGGTGGCCGGGTCAACGGTGGCGGCTTCCCGGCCCAGATCTGGGCGACCTACACCTTCGGCGCGATGGGCAAGGTCACCAAGTTCGACCTGGAGACCGACCAGGGCGCCGCGGTCCAGACCTCCGCACCGCCGACGCCCAGCGACACGCCGTCGCGGACTCCGTCGGAGGAGCCGACCACCAAGGCGCCGACGACGTCGGCCCCGGAGAGCACACCGGAGACGACTCCCGAGGAGACTCCGACGGGCGGGGCGACGACCTCGGAGCCGGTCGAGTCACCGTCGTCATCGGGGATCGAGCTACCTGGGGGTCCGGACAATCCGCAGACTCAGTAGGAGCGCCCCGTAAGCGGCGCGGGGCTGTGTTGGATATGCGGCTCCGCCGCGTCGGCGGGGACTGGGCAGAGGAACTGGCTGTCCTGACAGGCGGGTTGGGACATCTGTTCGCCCGGCTGGAGCCGCGGGAGGTGTTCGCTGATCTCATCGAGGGGCTGCTGTCGGACCTGGAGCGCAAGAACGGCTGGACGATGGCAGGGAGGGCATGCCACGCCGCACCGGATCCAGAAGTTCCTTGGCGAGGCATCCTGGAGCGCAGACGCGTTGCTGGCTGAGGTGAGGCGTACATGGCACGGGAGTTGGTAGATCCGGGCGCGATGCTGGTGCTGGACCGGCGCCTGTACCTGCCGCAGTCCTGGACGAAGGATCGCGAGCGGCGCCGGGCGGCCGGGGTGCCCGACGAAGTCGCCTTCGCCACCAAGCCGTAGCTGGCCTCGCCATGCTGGAGGCCGCTGTGGTCGGAGGCCTGCCTGTTCCTGGGTGGCCGCGGACACGGACTACGACAAGGAGCCCGCCCTCAGGTCCTGGCTGCGGGAGCGGAAGATCCGCTACGTACTCGCGGTGCTGGTCACGCTGCCGGTTCAAGGCCCTCCGGGCAAGCCGTACCTGCCGAATCGCGGCCACCGCCCTGATCACCCACCTCAGCGACGCCTACCACCTCCAGCAGCACCACTGGTGAGCGCTGAACCAGACCCGGGCCACCATCAGCCACTTAGACCGTCGCGGCAGGCCCCTACCCACCCGCCTACACCCCTGGCGACAACCCGAGCAAGACCGATAACAACCTCAAGATCTGAGGCTGTAGTACTTGGCTGGTTCTGAATAGCGTCCTTCCGAAAACGACGTTGACGCCTCTCATTGAATCGATTTAAGGTTCCCGTCGGTTCAACTTCTGAGGAAGTTCGGTATGTCGAAGAGGGAGGCATGATGCGCGGGATTTCGGTCAAGTCATTATTGGTCGTGGCGGCGGCGATGGCGACCACGATGATTCCCCTGGCGGGAACCTCGTACGCCGCGAGCTGCCTTGGTGCCGGCTGCGACAACAAGGGTCCGGTTACCTACACCTGCGACGACGACGGCGTAGAGGCAAGGAGGGTCGACGCCAGCGGCAGACTGGCGAGACTCATCTGGTCGTCCAAGTGCGACGCCGCATGGGTGCACATCAAGAACAACGCCAACCCGACTCAGTACAACTCGACCGCATGGATCGAGAAGTGGAACAGCTCGGGTACGTCGCTGCTGAAGTCTCTTTCGGTCGAAACGCCTGGATACGGGAAGACCGACTGGTCGAACATGCTCGGCGGTGCGAGTTACATGTACCGGGTCTGCGTAAGTTTCGAGGCCAACATCGAACCGCTCAGGTGCAGCTCGAAGTTCTGACCGCCGACGCCGCGCTCGAGCTTCGCGTATCGCAGTAAGGGACTTTGTTCCTGACCCCATGCTCTCCTCGGGAGGCTTGAGAAGGGCATGGCGGCGATTTTTCGGGTGCCTGCCGACGACTCCGCAGCGCCTTCATCGCATAACCCGTGTCGCGACTCATCGGCACCTTTCCTTGAGATGTCAGGAAGGTGCCGGTGGGTGAATTTGACTTGCGTAAAAGAGGGGGAATAATTTCGTGGCTGACGAAATGGTCAGACAGGCGCAGAGGTTCGTGAACTCTGCCTACGGCAGCCGTATCGGCATGACCGTGACGGAGGACGGCCAGACGGGGTGGAACACCATGTACGCCCTCACCCGAGCCCTCCAGTACGAACTCGGTATCTCGTCGCTCTCCAACAGTTTCGGACCCACCACGCTCTCCACGCTCGCCTCGAAGTACCCCAAGCTGAACGCGTCGACCGTGCCGTCCGCGGACTTCTGCCGGATCATCCAGTCGGCGATGTACTGCAAGGGCTACGACGGCGGCGACATCGACGGGAAGTACAACTCCCGCGTCGAGGCCGGGATCTCCAAGCTGAAATCGGACATGGGTGTCGACGGCGCCTTCCCTGGCAGCAGCGTGGAAGCCAAGGTGTTCAAGGGCCTGCTCAACATGGATGCCTACGTCACTGTCAACTCTGGCTCCGACGCGATCCGAAGCGTCCAGCGGTGGCTGAACGGCCGGTACGTCAAGCGCAGTGACTTCTTCATCATCCCCTGCGACGGTCACAACTCCCGCGACGTGTCCAAGTCCATGCTCTACGCCATCCAGTACGAATTGGGGATGGCCGACGGTACCGCGAACGGCGTGTTCGGGCCCGGCACCCAGAGCGGGCTGAAGAGCCACACGGTGACGGTCGGGGACAGCAGCACCTGGGCCCTGTTGTTCGCCGCCGCCATGATCCTCAACAGACGGTCGGTGTCCTTCGGGGGCTTCACCACGGCCACGCAGACGGCGGTGGAGGACTTCCAGTTATTCGCGCAGCTCCCTGCCACCGGCAAGGGCGACTTCTCGACCTGGGCCTCCCTCCTCGTCTCCTACGGTGACCAGTCCCGCAAGGGCGCGGCCTGCGACGGCGTCACCAAGATCACCCCGGCCCGGGCCGCCGCCCTGAAGGCGGAGGGCATCAAGTACGTCGGGCGGTACCTCACCAACCCGAGCACGACCAGCCTGCCGGAGAAGGAGATCCAGCCGGGGGAGCTGCAGACCATCGCCGACAACGGCCTGCGCTGCTTCCCGATCTACCAGACGTACGGCCGTGACGCCTCCGGCTTCAACTACGCCGCCGGGCGGGCGGCGGGCCAGGCCGCGATCAACGCCGCGCTGGACCACGGCTTCAAGCCGGGCACCCGTATCTTCTTCGCCGTCGACTTCGACGCCCTGGACACCGACGTCACCAACAACGTCCTGCCCCACTTCAAGGGTATCCACGACGCTATCGAAGAGGACGGGCTGCGATACCAGATCGGCGTGTACGGTCCGCGCAACGTGTGCACCCGGGTCGGCCAGGCCGGCCACTCCGGTGCTTCCTTCGTCTCCGACATGTCTTCCGGCTTCTCGGGCAACTTCGGCTACCCGCTGCCGACCGACTGGGCCTATGACCAGATCGTCACCCAGTGGGTCGGCTCCGGCGACGGAAAGATCGAGATTGACGTCAACATCGCCTCCGGCCGCGACATCGGACAGAACTCGTTCGACAAGCCGCGCACCGCCGCCGCGGACGTGCGGTTCAAGGCCGACTACGTGAACTCCATGCGCACCGACATCGGCAAGTACATGCAGTCGATCGGCTTCCCGAACGAGGGCGGCAATCGCATCTTCACCCACGCCGAGTGCTTCGACACGATCCTCGCCAACGACGACGTCATCACCGCGCAGTCCAACCGGTACAACATGCGCAAGGCGCTGATCCAGACGTCGGCTTACTGGGAGATGCGCCACTACGACCTCGTCGACCAGGCCGTGGATCACGCGGTCGCTGATTACCACACCAAGGGCATCGGCGTGAAGAGGGACTCCTCCACCGGCATCGCGCAGATCAGCGGCGAGGTCGGCATCCGCGCCTGGAACCACGGCATCCTGAAGGACTACGTGTCCGGAACGAGCCTGGACCCCACCAAGGACGCGGACATCTGGACCATGTGGCAGAAGGTCAACAAAGACAACGCCTTCGCCCTGCAGACCGTTGCGCTGATCCACCTGTGGTCCGCGGATGGGAAGGCGGGCGGCAACAACCCGCCCGGTGGCGAGAGCGTCCTGCGCTACATGCGCCTCGACTACAAGGAGTCGGAGATATTCCAGATCCTGCGCCGTTATCAAGGCTGGGGGGCTGAGGCGGAGGAGCACGCGAACAAGCGCATGGGCCTCTACCAGGTCTTCGAGAAGTACAACGGCATCGTCCGAAATCTTTGAGTGAGGCACTGTGAGCGACAACCAGCCGAATGTCCTGGCCGTACTGGTGATCATCCTCGTCGGGATTGCGGTAGCAGGTGCTCTCGCCGTGTACGGCTGCACCACGCTGTCCCGGCACGGTGTGAAACGTTCGGGCCCGGCTGTCCTGCTCCGCGGCTGCGCCGCACTCGCCGGTAGCGCCGCGGCGGCCCTGTATGTCTGGGGCGCCGTGCACCTCATACGCGACGAGACGATGACGGATCAGGCATGCAAGGACGCGGTGCCCTCGGCACACGCGGCCGGCATCGACGGCTACTCCGTTTCTTACGTCCCGCTGCAGCTGGAGTGCCATGTCCCGGGTGCCGGCACGTACGCCGCGGCCGTTCCGGACTATGTCAACCCCGGCGTGGTGGCTCTGGCCCTGCTCGCCGCCGTGCTCGGAATCTCAGCGGGCTACGCATCGGAGCTCCGCGCAAGAGCCGACTTCAGGAAAGAGACTTCCAGTTGAACCCTTCCCACATGACACGACGTGGCCTCCTGGGCCGTACGGCGGCGATCACGGGTGCCGCCATCGCCGCATCCCTCCCCGCCTCTCAGTTCCTTGCCTCGCCCGCGTTCGCGGTCGAGCAGGACCCGACACCGGTACAGGTGCGTGAGGCCGTGCGCAGAGCGCAGGAACGCAACAGACGGGTGCTGACGGGCAAGCCGTCACGTAACGGCTGGGAGATGGAGCGGGTCGTTGACGGCGGAGGCTCCGTCTACACCCGTCCTGTTCCCGGCACGCCGCTAACCGGCATCGCGGTACGCATGGGCGAGGTCGAGACCGTACTCGTGCATGTCGTGCGCCGTTTCCACTACGAGATCGACGAACTCCGCGCTGGCGATGTCGTCGGATGGCGCACCCCGGCAAAGGTCCGCAAGGGACTGGCGGAGTCGAACCAGGCGTCCGGCACGGCCGTGCAGATCAGGCCGGGCCACTACCCGAGTGGGGCGCGCGGCGGCTTCTACCCCCAGCAGTTGCTGGTGATCCGCGATGTTCTCGCCGAACTCGACGGTGTCGTCCGTTGGGGCGGGGACGACAGGAAAGCCGACGAGTCGCTGTTCTACATCGACGTCAAGCCCGGCGACGAGCGTTTGGCCAAGGTAGCGGCCAAGGTCCGTGGCTGGAGCGATGACCCCGCGGCCGGGGCCGGTACTCCGGTGAACGTGTTCTCCAGCAGGCGCCGCGAGGCGGCGGGCGCGCTAGCGGAGCGTCAGCGCAAGGCAGCCTAGGAAACGGCGGTCGGCCAGTCGTCCGGGTGCCCGGTGCCGATCGGCGGCGCCGGGCACCCGCGCGTTGAAGTACGAGTTGACCGGCGAGTGCGCCCGCCTGGGTGGCATTGGAACGGCATCATCTGCACGTGGACCGTCCAGGACAGAGGGTCGCCGTGCTCCATCGTCTCGTACAGGCGCGATTTCGGTTCGAGCCCGGCCGGGCAGTCACGCCCGGTTCAGCTCGAACCACACGACCTTCCCCGTACTCAGCCGCGTCGCCCCCCACCGCCTGGCCAACTTGTTGACCAGGTACAGCCCACGCCCGCCCTCATCCGTCGCACGAGCCTGCCGCAGCCGCGGCAGCTGGGGCACGTCGTCGGTGACCTCGCAGCGCAGCACATCCGTGCGCAGCAGCCGCAGGGTGACCGGCCGGGAGGCGTACCGCACCGCGTTGGTGACGACCTCGCTGATCAGCAGCTCCACCGAGTCGCTCAGGTCCTCCAGGCCCCAGCGGGACAGCGCGTGCCGCGCCAGCCGCCGGGCACGGCCCGGAGCCATCTCCTCCGGCTCCAGGAACCAGTAGGCGACGTCACTGGGCGCGATCCCGTCGAAGCGGGCGGCGAGCAGCGCGATGTCGTCGTCCCGGTCGCCCGGGCCGAGCATGTCGAGCACCTCGTCGCACAGCGCCTCCAGCGGCGGCGGGTGATCCGGGCCGGTGAGCTGCGCGGTGGCGGCGAGCTTCTCGCGCAGCTGCTCTATCCCGGTCCACACGTCCCGCAGACGCGACTCGACCAGGCCATCCGTGTAGAGCAGCAGCGTGGCCCCGGCCGGCGCGTCCAGCTCGACCGCCTCGAAGTCCACCCCGCCCACGCCGATCGGCGCGCCCGGCGGCACCCGCAGCACCTCGGCGCGCCCGCCCAGGTGCAGCAGGACCGGCGGCGGATGCCCGGCGTTGGCGATGGTGATCCGGTGCGAGACGGGGTCGTACACCGCGTACAGGCAGGTCGCCATGCGGTCGGTGCCCAGGCGCTGGGCCTGCTCGTCGAGGTGGTGCAGCACCTCCTGCGGCGGCAGGTCGAGCCCGGCCAGGGTCTGTGCGGTGGTGCGCAGCTGCCCCATGATCGCGGCCGAGGTCATGGAGTGCCCCATGACGTCGCCGACGACCAGGGCGACCCGGCTGCCGGGCAGCGGAATCGCGTCGTACCAGTCGCCGCCGACCCGCGCGGTCTCGGCCGCCGGCAGATACCGGTGCGCCAGCCGTACGCCGGTGGGGCGCGGCAGGGTCTCGGGCAGCATCGTGCGCTGCAGTTCGTCCGCGATGTACGCCTCGCGGCCGTACAGCACCGCCTTGTCGATGCCGAGCGCGCTGTGCGTGGCGAGCTGGGCGGCGACCAGCAGGTCGTCCTGCTCGAACGCCATGCGCTCCGGCCGGCGCAGGAACAGGGCCGCGCCGATCACCCGGCGGCGCCCGCGCAGCGGTGCCAGGATGGCGCGCTGGCCCGTGGGCACCGTGAACGGGCCGTCCTCACCGATGAGCTCGGGCAGGGCGGCACGGGCCGCGGGAGCGTCCGCGAACACCGGCCGTACGCCCCGGAGCACCTCGGCGAGCGCGCCACCGGGCCGTACCTCGCACAGCTCCGCCGTGACCGCCGACAGGTCGGAGGGCTCCGGCTGGACCGCGGGCATGAAGCCGTTCTCGGTGTCGCGCTCCGCGGGGATCCGGTCGGTACGGCGCAGCCGCAGCACGAGCGGACCGACGGGCCGCTCGTCGCCGACCGGCAGCGGTTCGCGCAGATAGACCAGGATCGCGTCCGAGAACGTCGGCACGGTGGCCCGGCACAGACCCATGACGATCTCGTCCAGGTCGAGGCCCCGGGCGATCCGCCGGGTCGCCGCGCCCACGAACCGCAGCCGGTCACCGTCACGCCGCATGGGCATGGGGCTGCCCGGCGGCAGCCCTTGGCCCAGGCGCCGCTCCTGGCCGTCCGGCACGCCCGGTGCCTGCTCGGCGCCCGGCTGGGCCGGAATGCTCTCCGGAGCGGGGCGCGGACGGTGCGGGTCGGGCTCGGTGGCGGCGGGCTGCGAGTGCTCCGGACCGCTGGACGCAGAGGTGCCGCTGTTCGTGGACGTGCCGCTGTTCGCGGACGTGTCGCTGTTCGCGGACGTGTCGCTGGTCGCGGAGGTGCCGGGGCCGGAGGACGCGCCCTGGCTGCTCTTCGCGCAGGGGGTCGTACCCGGTTCGGCGGGTGCGTCGCCCGTGCGCGCCTGAGCTGGTAAGGCGGGGGAGGGCGGCATCTGGAGCGGTTCGGTGGCCGGCATCGGCAGTGCCTCCGGGGTACGCAGGAGCGCCCCGCGGGGGTCCGCGGGGCTGGCGCCCGGCTGGGGGCGCTCGTGGGAGGTGGGGTGCTCCGTCACGCGTGTCGAATCCATCCGTCCGGGGCTGCGGGCCTGGCGTGGGGTCCGGCACACAGCAAACCCGTTGTTACGTCCCGCAGGAATCCCGATACCCGGAATACATGCCCCGGGAACGGAATTCCCTCGTGGCCAGAGGGAGTTCCTGTGCCACAGACGGTACCGGCCGACCCGGCCGCCCACAGCACCGGCCGCACTGACGGTTCGACCGGCCGTCTCCGGCCCGTACGGGTGTAGCCCACGTACCCCTTGGTCACGTCCTGCCGCCCCTCGGTGACGTCTGTTCAAGCACTGTGCGTCCTGCGGGAGTTGCCCCCATGAAATTCCTTTGCGGAGGACGATCCTACGGTTGTGTACCGGGGGCGCATCAAGGGTCTCATGGCGACGCGTGCGCCGGAGTGCGGTCCCAGTCGTCCGGAAGGGAGGGTACGCCCCATTCGGGATTCGGGCGCCAGTGCTGCCAGCCGTCCGTGAACGGCGGGCCCCAGGCCTCGATCACCTGCACGGCCGAGCGGCTCGCCGCCCGCACCCGCTCGGCGAGTTGTGCGTCCATCAGGCCGTCCCGCTGGGCCTGCGCGAACTCGTCCTCGTCGTGCCAGATCCAACTGCGGTCCGGGAGCACCGAGATGTCCAGGAAGTGGTCCTGGGAGTCCACACCGCCCTCCCAACGGGTCCCCGGCTCCTCCAGGTTCACGTACCAGTTCTTGAACTGCCAGCCCGGATCCCAGAACAGCCACACGGACCACGGCTCACGGGGCCGGGACAGCTTCAGCACACCCGTGCCGAACCAGCGGTCCCGCTGGACGGTCCGGGGTTTGGTGTAGCGGGACTCCAGCGGCTCGACGTGCACCGGGGTGCCGTCGACGAGCACGGGCTTGACGCACTCCGTGCCCGGCGCCAGCCACACGGCCAGCAACTCGTCGTCGTCCCGTACGACGGTGACGGGGCGCACGATGTGGAAGTGCTGGCCGGCGTTCTCCCGGTACCGCCACAGGATCTGAGTCCCGGGCGTCCAGAAGCCCGTCTCCGGTCCGCCCTTTTCCACTCGTCTCACCGCTCCGTCGTCCGCCATGCACAGATATTAGGTGCCACAGGCATACGACGCTGCGGTTGGTCCAATGGTTCACGCCATGGCGGGAAGACGGTTACGGGTGCGTCATGCGAGGTTGTCGGGACGTCATCCCCGGTTACGGCCGCGTCATGCGCAGGACATCCAGGGCCTCGTCCAACTGCTCGACGGTGAGGTCGCCTCGCTCCACGTACCCGCTCTCGAGCACGACCTCCCGGATCGTCTTCCGCTCGGCCAGCGACTTCTTCGCCACCTTCGCGGCCTCCTCGTACCCGATGTACTTGTTCAGCGGGGTGACGACGGAGGGCGACGACTCGGCGTACTCGCGGGCGCGTTCGCGGTGGGCGACGATCCCGTCGACGGTGCGGTCGGCGAGCAGCCGGGAGACGTTGGCGAGGAGCCGCACGGACTCCAGCACGTTCTTCGCGATCACGGGCAGCATCACGTTGAGCTCGAAGTTGCCGGCGGCTCCCGCGGTGGCGACGGTGGCGTCGTTGCCGGTCACCTGGGCGGCGACCATGAGGACCGCCTCCGGGATCACGGGGTTGACCTTGCCCGGCATGATCGAGGACCCGGGCTGCAGGTCGGGCAGGGAGATCTCGGCGAGGCCGGTGCGCGGACCGGAGGCCATCCACCGCAGATCATTGGCGATCTTGGTGAGGGACACGGCGATGGTCCGCAGCTGCCCGCTGGCCTCCACGATCCCGTCCCGCGCGCCCTGCGCCTCGAAGTGGTCCCGGGCCTCGGTGAGCGGCAGCCCCGTGACCCGCGCGATCTCGTCGATCACGGCGGCGGAGAAGCCGGGCGGGGTGTTGATGCCGGTGCCCACGGCGGTGCCGCCGAGCGGCAGTTCGGCGAGGCGGGGGAGTGAGGCGGTGAGCCGCTCGACGCCGTGCCGGACCTGAGCGGCGTACCCCCCGAACTCCTGCCCCAGCGTCACCGGGGTGGCGTCCATCAGGTGCGTGCGCCCCGACTTCACCACGTCGGCGAATTCCTCCGACTTGCGCTCCAGCGAGGCGGCGAGGTGCTCCAGGGCCGGGATCAGGTCGTGGGTGACGGCGGCGGTGGCGGCGATGTGGATGGACGAGGGGAACACGTCGTTGGACGACTGCGACGCGTTGACGTGGTCGTTGGGGTGCACGTCCCGGCCGAGCCGCTCGGTCGCGAGGGTGGCGATGACCTCGTTGGTGTTCATGTTCGACGAGGTGCCGGACCCGGTCTGGAACACGTCCACCGGGAAGTGCCCGTCCCACTGCCCCTCCGCGACCTCCGCGGCCGCCTCCTGGATCGCCTCGGCGACGTCCTTGTCGAGCACCCCGAGCCGCGCGTTGACCTTCGCGGCGGCGCCCTTGACGCGGGCGAGGGCCTCGATGTGGGCGCGCTCGATCCGCTGGCCGGAGATCGGGAAGTTCTCGACGGCGCGCTGGGTCTGGGCCCGCCACTTGGCGTCCGCCGGGACCTGCACCTCGCCCATGGAGTCGTGCTCAATGCGGTATTCGCTCATGCCCGTATAGCGATCGGGGCGGTGGGGATGTTCCGGGCTTTGCGCCGCATGAGTGCCGATGCCGATGCGGACAGCGATACCGCCCCCGCTCCGCTGCTGTGACCCAGGTCTCATCGCGGTCGTGCAGCAGATGAAGGGGCTTCCACGTGGAGGAGGGATGACAGGAAGGGAAGGGCGTGTGGGGACGGACTTCCATGAATTCGTGACCGCTCGGTCGGCCGCGTTACATCGCCGCGGTCGCTGCCGCGCTCATCGCGGCGGGCGGGGGGACCGCCCTGGCCACCTCGGTCGTGGGCGGCGACTCGAAGTCGGCGGCCACCAGCACGGAGACCAGGAGCGACGCCACCACCATGCTGTTCGGCTTCTCCGACGGCCAGACCGTCCCGATCGACTTCGCGGGCCGGCCCCTGGAGGATGCCAAGACCTACATGCTGAAGACGCAGACGAAGGTCGGCACCGTCACCAAGAAGGCCGCCCCGCGCTGCAAGCCGGGCTAGGTGATCGGCGTGTCCCCGCACGCCCCGAAGCCGGCTGACTCGCCCACGTTCCACTCTCGAACGACGCCCGCCCTCCAGCCCGTCCGGCGTTTGAGGACGAGGCCGTCAGGCCAAAAGGGGTCTGGGGCACAGCCCCAGCGGGGTGCGGGGGCGGAGCCCTCGGCGGGGTCGAAGGGGCAGCGCCCCTGGGATGGGACGGGTAGGGGCGGCGGGGGCGAACTCCATCCCCCGCCGCCCCGAAGGCACTACGCCAGCCCCGGCCCCCGCACCGGAATCGACGTGAACGTCGGCGCCGGGGCGGGGTTTTGGAAGAAGTCGTTGCCCTTGTCGTCGACGACGATGAACGCCGGGAAGTCCTCGACCTCGATCTTCCAGACCGCCTCCATGCCGAGCTCCTCGTACTCGACGACCTCGACCTTCTTGATGCAGTCCTGGGCGAGGCGCGCGGCCGGGCCGCCGATGGAGCCGAGGTAGAAGCCGCCGTGGGTGCCGCAGGCGTCGGTGACCTGCTTGCTGCGGTTGCCCTTGGCCAGCATGACCTTCGAGCCGCCCGCCGCCTGGAACTGCTCGACGTAGGAGTCCATACGGCCGGCTGTCGTCGGGCCGAAGGAACCGGAGGCGTACCCCTCGGGGGTCTTCGCCGGGCCGGCGTAGTACACCGGGTGGTCCTTCAGGTACTGCGGCATCTCCTCGCCCGCGTCCAGCCGCTCCTTGATCTTGGCGTGCGCGATGTCACGGGCCACGACGAGCGGGCCGGTGAGCGAAAGGCGGGTCTTCACCGGGTACTTGGTCAGCTCGGCGAGGATCGACTCCATCGGCTGGTTGAGGTCGATCTTCACGACGTCGGAGGACTCGTCGAGGTGCTCGTCCGTCGTCTCCGGCAGGAAACGCGCCGGGTCCGTCTCCAGCTGCTCCAGGAAGACTCCCTCGGCGGTGATCTTCGCGACGGCCTGGCGGTCGGCGGAGCAGGAGACGGCGATCGCGACCGGGCAGGACGCGCCGTGCCGGGGCAGGCGCACCACGCGCACGTCGTGGCAGAAGTACTTGCCGCCGAACTGCGCCCCGATGCCGATCTTCTGCGTCAGCTCGAAGACCTTCTCCTCAAGCTCCTTGTCCCGGAAGCCGTGGCCGAGCGGCGAACCCTCGGCCGGGATCTCGTCCAGGTAGTGCGCGGAGGCGTACTTGGCGGTCTTGAGCGCGTACTCGGCGGACGTACCGCCGACGACGATCGCCAGGTGGTACGGCGGGCAGGCCGCCGTGCCGAGCGAGCGGATCTTCTCCTCCAGGAACTTCATCATGGAGGCCTCGTTCAGGACGGCCTTCGTCTCCTGGTAGAGGAACGACTTGTTGGCGGAGCCGCCGCCCTTGGCCATGAAGAGGAACTTGTAGGCGCCGCCGTCGGTCGCGTACAGCTCGATCTGGGCCGGGAGGTTGGAGCCGGTGTTCTTCTCCTCCCACATGGTGAGCGGAGCCATCTGCGAGTAGCGCAGGTTGAGGTTCAGGTACGCGTCGTAGATGCCGCGCGACAGGGCCTCCTCGTCGCCGCCCTGGGTCAGCACGTTCTGTCCGCGCTTGCCCATCACGATCGCCGTGCCGGTGTCCTGGCACATGGGCAGCACACCGGCGGCCGCGATGTTCGCGTTCTTCAGCAGGTCCAGCGCCACGAACTTGTCGTTGCTCGACGCCTCGGGGTCGTCGATGATGCGGCGCAGCTGCGCGAGGTGGGCCGGACGCAGGTAGTGCTGGATGTCGTGGATGGCCTCCGCGGCGAGCTTGCGCAGCGCCTCCGGCTCGACCCTGAGGAACGTGCGCCCGTCGGCCTCGAAGGTGGAGACACCCTCGGAGGTCACCAGCCGGTAGGGGATGGTGTCCTCTCCCATCGGGAGCAGATCGGTGTACGCGAACTCAGGCATCGCAGCCCATTCCTCACTCGACAGACGACGGCCCGCCGACACTGGCGGGCCTCACCAGCCTAGAACCTGCCGCTGACAGCCGGCTTGTGAGGTAAGGCTCAGTTCGGCCCGCGGCCTCCGGACGGGATTCTCGGGACGGGATCGCCCGAACAGGGGTATCGCGATCTATCGTGTTTGGGTACGCTGGCGCCGTGGACCTTCAGAAGCAGACCGCTGCCGCCCCCACACCCACCGTCGAGCTGCGCGCCTCGGACGCCGACCGGGACCGCATCGCCGACATCCTGCGCGAAGCCCTCGCCGAGGGCAGGCTCACCGCCGACGAGCACGCCGAGCGCGTGGAGGGTGTGCTGACCGCCAAGACGGTGGGCGAACTCGACGCGTTCGTACGGGATCTGCCGGCCGCCCACACCGGCAGGGCCACCACGGCGTACGACGCGGTGCCGGGCAGGCCCTCGCCCGGCGCGATTCCGGCCGACCCCGACGAGCACCTGGTCGCGGTGTTCAGCTCCTCGGTGCGCAAGGGCCGCTGGCGGGCCGGACGCCGCATCCACGCGTACGCGATATTCGGCAGCGTCGAGATGGACCTCAGTGAGGCGACCTTCGAGTACCGCCAGGTGGTGATCAGGGCGATCTCGGTCTTCGGCAGCGTCGACATCCGCGTCCCGGAGAACGTCTCGCTGCGCGGCAGCGGCGGTGGCGTCCTCGGCAGCTTCGAGGTGGACACCCGGGATTCGGCGGAACCCGACGCGCCCGTGGTCTATGTGGACGGGCTGTCCGTACTGGGAAGCGTGGACGTCAGGCCCCGGCGGGGCAAGGTGATAGCCGACCTGCTCGACCGCGTGACGCGCAAGGTCGACGACAGTTTGCGCAAGCATCTGGATCGTTGACGGTTGCGAATTTATCCGGGCCCGAAGCGCGGGTGTTCCTCGGCCGTCGAGCCATGTCACCCTCAAAATCCAGCTGTTCGGAACTCGGCGCATAGGCCCGCGCACAACGGGTAGGCCTTGCTGCATCGTCTCTCGCTCGCGAAGCCGTCGTCAGGAGTAGACCGTGCTGCAACCGTCGCCTTCGTCCCTGCAGGTCGCTGCCGTTCCGCCCCAGCGGGTGCCAGTGCGAGACAGGGATCAGGACGCCCCATGGCACACGGAGGCGGTGTGCCGGCGCGACGAAGCCGGACTGTTCTTCGCCCCGTCGAAGGAGCCCACCGCGGCTCGGCTCTCCCGCGAGGAGGCGGCGAAGCGGGTCTGTGCCCGTTGCCCCGTCATGGTCGAATGCCGCGAGCACGCGCTGCTGCAGCCCGAGCCGTACGGCGTCTGGGGCGGCCTCACCGCGGCCGAGCGCCGTGTGGTCCTGGCCCGGCGCCGCCGCCGCGACCTGGAACTGAAGAAGGCGGCCCAGGCGGCGCGCGTCGCCGCCGCTTCCTGAGTTCCTGGCGCAAACTCCGAGCCGCGCCCTTACGGGCTGCCCCTCCGCACAGGGGCGTCCCGTAAGGGGCGATTGGGGGCGCGGGGAACTGCGCGACCAGCCACAGGCAACCCGCAGCTCGGAGACGGCCTGTAGCCCCCAACGGCCCAACCGGCGGAGCTACTTGGCCCGCTCGAAGTCGATCGAGCTGTACGCACGCAGCTTGCTCAGCCGGTGCGTGGAGTCGATACGGCGGACCGTGCCGGACTTCGACCGCATGACGATCGAGTCGGTCGAGGCGGTCTCGGCGCGGTAGCGCACGCCGCGCAGCAACTCGCCGTCGGTGATGCCGGTGGCCACGAAGAAGACGTTCTCACCGGAGACCAGGTCGTCCGTGGTGAGCACCCGGTCGAGGTCGTGGCCCGCGTCGATCGCCCGCTGGCGCTCCTCGTCGTCCTTCGGCCACAGCTTGCCCTGGATGGTGCCGCCGAGGCACTTGACCGCGCAGGCCGAGATGATGCCCTCGGGCGTACCGCCGACACCGAGCAGCATGTCGATGCCCGTGCCCTCGCGCAGTGCCAGGATCGAGCCCGCGACGTCACCGTCGGAGATCAGCTTGATGCGCGCGCCGGTCTCGCGGATCTCGTCGATGAGGCCCTCGTGGCGGGGCCGGTCGAGGATGACGACCGTGACGTCCTCGGGTGTGGATCGCTTGGCCTTGGCGACCCGGCGGATGTTGACGGACACGGGCGCGTTGATGTCGACGAAGTCGGCGGCGTCCGGCCCGGTGACCAGCTTGTCCATGTAGAAGACGGCTGACGGGTCGAACATGGTGCCCCGGTCGGCGGCCGCGAGCACGGCGATCGCGTTCGTCATGCCCTTGGCCGTCAGCGTCGTTCCGTCGATCGGGTCGACGGCGATGTCGCACTCGGGGCCGGTCCCGTCACCGACGCGCTCCCCGTTGAAGAGCATCGGGGCCTCGTCCTTCTCGCCCTCACCGATGACGACGACACCGTTCATCGACACGGTGGAGACGAGGGTTCGCATGGCGCGTACGGCGGCTCCGTCGGCGCCGTTCTTGTCGCCTCGGCCGACCCAGCGGCCGGCGGCCATGGCGGCGGCCTCGGTGACGCGTACCAGTTCGAGAGCGAGGTTGCGGTCGGGGGCCTCGGACGGGACCTCGAGTTCTGACGGCAGATGGTGGTTCTCGGTCATCGGAGCGCACCTTCCTGATACGACGACGGCCGGATGAGGGTTCGCCTCGACTCTATCGCCAGACCGACAAAACGAGCAGGGGACCCCACGGATGAGCAGACCGGTGTACCTGCGACGATGAGGACGTGGCAGGTAAGAACGGTAAACAGACGGTCCGCAACATGGTCCTCTCCCTGGGGGTCAGTGTGCTGGCGGCCGGAGTCATCTATCTCTTCGTCCCGCACGACGACTCCGCGCCCGAGCTCAAGCGGGTCGACTACCGCGTCGAACTCTTGACGGCGCGCCGTGCGGCGTCCTATCCGGTGGCCGCGCCCGAGGGCCTGCCCAACAGCTGGAAGGCGACCTCCGTCCGGTTCCAGGGCGACGAGTCCGACGCCTGGCACCTCGGTTTCCACGACCCCGAAGGTCAGTACGTGGCGATCGAGCAGTCCGCTCAGAAGCCGTCCACCTTCATCGAGGACGCCACGCAGGGCGCCGAGGAGACGAAGTCCACCCAGAAGATCGCCGACCAGGTCTGGCGGCGCTACGAGGGTGAGCGCTACGACGCCCTCGTTCTCGAAGGTGACGGTGTGACGACCGTGGTGACGGGGTCGGCGCCGTTCGCCCAGCTGACGAAGATGGCCGAGGCGCTGAAGACGAAGTAGGCGCAGTAGGTGCACGGGCGCTGCCCGCGCACCGGCGTACGGGGGCGGGCGGCGGACGGGCGGCTTCGGCAGTGATCGCGGGCGATCGCAGGCCGGTGGGACGCGTCGAGCCCCGCCGCGCGTGATGCGCGGCGGGGCCAGAGGTGTCTGTCCGCGACGGTGTCTGTCGCGAGGGTGTCCGGCGCGAGGGTGTCCGGCGCGAGGATCAGACCGTGGTCACGACCTCGTCGAAGCCCAGGCGCGGCGAGCGCGGGTACGAGGCGTTCTCGCCGGGCCTGCCGATGTTGACGACGATCAGCGGCGTGTGGTCGTCGTCCAGGAACTCCTTGCGCACGCCCTCGGCGTCGAAGCCGGTCATCGGGCCGGCGGCCAGGCCCGCGGCACGGACGCCGACGATGAAGTAGGCGGCCTGGAGGGCGGCGTTGAGCGCGGCGGATCCCTCACGGGCCGGGCGCTCGGCGAAGAAGAGGTCCTTGGCCTGCGGGAAGGCCGGGAAGAGGGTCGGCAACTCCTCGTGGAACTCGTTGTCCGCGGAGAGGATCGCGACCAGCGGGGCGGAGGCGGTCTTCGGCCGGTTGCCCTCGGACATGTGCTGGACCAGGCGCTCGCGGGCCTCGGCGGAGCGGACCAGGGTGATGCGCAGCGGGGTCTGGTTGAAGGCGGTCGGACCGTACTTGACCAGGTCGTAGATCGCCTGCACCTGCTCGTCGGTCACCAGCTCGTCGGTGAACGTGTTCGCGGTGCGGGCCTCACGGAAGAGCAGGTCCTGAGCGGCTGGGTCAAGAACGAGGGACATGCGTGAACTCTCTCGGTTGTGCGTGGGCGTCCCGTTATCGGCGGGCGTCTCCGACGGTACGCGAGAGAAGTTCAATGTTCAACAAAGGGTGGGTGCGGGTGATCGGCTTCACAACCACCACCCAGGCCACCGCACCGTCGCTCAGGCAGGCCACCCGGAGGCCGGCGCGCCGCTCACTCCCCGCCCGACCCCGTGCTCTGCGAGCCCGCCTCCGGCTCGTCCGCCTCCTCCTCGGCCAGCGCCGCGTCCAGCCGTCGCCGCGCCCCGTCCAGCCAGCGCCGGCACACCTTGGCCAGCTCCTCGCCGCGCTCCCACAGGGCGAGGGACTCCTCCAGGGACGTACCACCCGCCTCCAGACGGCGGACGACCTCGATCAGCTCGTCCCGCGCCTGCTCGTACCCGAGCGCCTCGGCGGTCCCGCTCGTGTTGCTGCTGGTCATACGCCCACCCTATGTGTCGACTCGTACAGAGAACTCGCCCTCGGCCACCCGGGCCCGCAGCGACTCGCCCTCCGCGACCTCCTCCGGGGCACGGACGACATGGCCGTCGGCCTTCTGCAGCACCGCGTACCCCCGCTTCAGGGTCGCGGCGGGGGAGAGGGCCACCACGCGCGCGTGGGTGTGCGTCAGCTCCGAGTCGGCACGGTCCAGGTGGTGGCCGAGGCAGCGGCGGCTCCGGTCGACCAGCGCGGCGACCTGGTCCGCACGCTCGTCGACCATGCGGTGCGGGTCCTCCATCGCGGGGCGGGCCAGCGCGTGCGCCAGCCCCCGCTCCTCCCGCTCCAGATAGGCCTCCACGCAACGCCGTCCACGATCCCGCAGCCAGCGCACCCGCTCGTACTCCTCGCCGACGTCCGGGACGACCTTCTTGGCGGCGTCGGTCGGCGTGGACGCGCGCAGGTCGGCCACGTGGTCCAGCAGCGGGTTGTCCGGCTCGTGCCCGATGGCCGACACCACCGGGGTACGGCAGGACGCCACGGCCCTGACGAGCTGCTCGTCGGAGAACGGCAGCAGATCCTCCACGCTGCCGCCGCCCCGGGCGACGATGATCACGTCCACGTCGTCGATCGCGTCCAGCTCCTTGACCGCCTGGACGACCTGCGGCACGGCGTGCACGCCCTGGACCGCGACGTTGCGCACCTCGAAGCGGACGGCCGGCCAGCGGTGCCGGGCGTTCTCCAGGACGTCGCGCTCGGCGGCCGAGGCGCGACCGCAGACGAGTCCGACGAGCTGCGGCAGGAAGGGCAGCGGCTTCTTGCGCTCCGGCGCGAACAGCCCCTCCGCGGCGAGGGACTTCTTCAACTGCTCCAGCCGGGCGAGGAGTTCACCGACGCCGACGGGCCTTATCTCGGCGGCGCGCAGGGAGAGCTGCCCGCGCGGGGCGTACCACTCGGGCTTCGCGTGCACCACGACGCGCGCGCCCTCGCTCACGACGTCGGCGATCGCGTCGAACACCTGGCGGTAGCAGGTGACGCTCACGGAGATGTCGTGCGACGGGTCGCGCAGCGTCATGAAGACGACGCCCGCGCCCGGGCGCCGTGACAACTGGGTGATCTGCCCCTCGACCCACACCGCGCCGAGCCGGTCGATCCACCCCCCGATGAGCCGCGACACCTCGCCGACGGGCAGCGGGGCGTCCGCGGACGTAGTCAGTGCCATGCGCCCGAGGGTAGTGGGGGCCACTGACATTCCGGTCGCCGCGGCGGGTGGGGTGACGGGGCGTCGGGTTGCTTTCGCGATCTCGGCCCAACCGGCGCGGCCTTACGATGGGTCGCATGACTGCTTCGCCTGGCCGCCGTGTCCTCCTCGCCGCCCCCCGCGGCTACTGCGCGGGTGTCGACCGCGCGGTGATCGCCGTCGAGAAGGCCCTGGAGCAGTACGGGGCCCCGATCTACGTCCGCCACGAGATCGTCCACAACAAGTACGTCGTGCAGACCCTGGAGAAGAAGGGCGCGATCTTCGTCGAGCAGACGGAGGAAGTTCCCCCCGGCAACATCGTCATGTTCTCCGCGCACGGCGTCGCACCGACCGTGCACGAGGAGGCCGAGCGCGGCCGCCTCGCCACCATCGACGCCACCTGCCCCCTGGTCACCAAGGTCCACAAGGAAGCGATCCGGTACGCCGACGACGACTTCGACATCCTCCTGATCGGGCACGAGGGCCACGAGGAGGTCATCGGCACCTCCGGTGAGGCGCCGGACCACATCACGCTCGTCGACGGCCCCGAGGACGTCGCCAAGGTCGAGGTCCGCGATCCCTCCAAGGTCGTGTGGCTCTCCCAGACCACGCTCTCGGTCGACGAGACCATGGAGACCGTCGACGCGCTCAAGACGAAGTTCCCCGGGCTCGTCTCGCCCCCCAGCGACGACATCTGCTACGCCACGCAGAACCGTCAGCTCGCCGTGAAGCAGATGGGCGCCGAGGCGGAGCTGGTGATCGTCGTCGGCTCGCGCAACTCGTCCAACTCCAAGCGGCTCGTCGAGGTCGCCAAGCTCGCGGGCTCGCGGGAGGCGTACCTGGTGGACTTCGCCGACGAGATCGACGAGGCCTGGCTGGAGGGCGTCTCGACCGTCGGCGTCACCTCCGGTGCCTCGGTGCCCGAGATCCTCGTCGAGCAGGTCCTGGAGTGGCTCTCGCAGCGCGGCTTCGCGGACGTCGAGCTCGTCAGGGCGGCGGAGGAGTCGATCACCTTCTCCCTGCCGAAGGAGCTGCGCAAGGACCTGCGCGCGCAGGCGGCGAGCCTGGTGGCCGAGCGCACGGGCCGGGACACCACCGAGCAGTAGGAGCACACTTGGGCAGGTCGTCGCCGCGAAGTGAGGGTTCTGCGAGGTTGCCGCCCGTGAACCTGAGGCCGGTACGTCACTGTCCGTCGTACGACGTAACGTAGGGCCATGCAGATCTTCGGCGTGGACATCGGTGGATCCGGGATCAAGGGTGCTCCCGTGGACCTGGACCGGGGCGACCTGGTGGACGAGCGGTTCAAGGTGCTGACCCCGCACCCGTCGACGCCCGACGCCGTGGCCGACGGCGTGAAGGAGGTCGTCGACCACTTCGGATGGGCGGGTCCGGTCGGCGTCACGTTCCCCGGAGTGGTCACCGGCGGCGCCACGATCCGCACAGCGGCCAACGTCGACAAGGCCTGGATCGACGTCGACGCCCGCGCCCTGCTCGGCGAGCGGCTCGGTGGCCTGCCGGTGACGGTGGTCAACGACGCGGACGCGGCGGGCGTCGCCGAGGTGCAGTTCGGCGCGGGCCGCGACCGCCGTGGCACGGTCATCGTGCTCACCTTCGGCACGGGCATCGGCAGCGCCGTGTTCACGGAGGGGGCCCTCGTGCCGAACACGGAGCTGGGCCACCTGGAGCTGAACGGCCACGACGCGGAGAAGCGCGCGTCCACCAAGGCCAAGGACGACCACGAGCTGACCTGGGAGCACTGGGCGAGGCGCGTCACGAAGTACCTCGCCCACGTCGAGATGCTCTTCTCGCCCGAGCTGTTCATCATCGGCGGCGGAGTGAGCCGCAAGTCCCACAAGTTCCTGCCGCTGATCGAGGGCATCAAGGCGGAGATCGTCCCGGCGCAGCTGCAGAACAACGCGGGGATCGTCGGAGCGGCCATGCGGGCGGCGAAGGTGTAGCGGCTCCGCCGGAGGCGGGGTGCCGTACGGCGGCGTGACCGCAAGGCATGACCGCAAGGCGTGACCGCAAGGCGGGTCCGTGAGGCGCCCAGAGTCAGAGGCCGGGGCCGGAGTGCCCCGGTTCGCCGCCGAGAACCCGGCGGCGGCTCATCAGGCGGAGTTTGCGCCAGGTCGAGACGACACCGGCGACGAGCGTGCCGCCGTACAACCAGCCCGCCTGGGTGGCCAGGCCGGTGATCAGGCCCACCAGCCACCCGGCCAGACCTTCGTCGCCGTCGGTGAGGGGCAGCAGCCCGACAGCGAAGGCGATCGGCACGACGACGGGCGCGGTGACCAGGTCGCCTCGGCGTACCCAGACCGCGGTCAACGCGCTGACCAGCAGGAACAGCAGGCCGTACACAGTCAGCGAGGCCCCGAACAGCAGTCGGTCGAGGCATCCGAGGGTGAGCATCGCGGCGCCGCAGAACAGCCCGCTGCCGAGTCCGGTGAGCCGGAGGTTCGGCATCCGCCGTACGGATCGCGCCCCAAGGGCCTCGGACTCGCCGACCGCCGGCCTCCGTACGCCGGGAGCGCGCCCCGGCGCACCGCCGCCGGACGCCCTCGCGGCCTCTGCGGGGCGGCTTTCCCGCACGCGGGGTTCTCCCCTGCCCGATCCCGAGCCTGAGCCTGAGCCTGAGCCCGAGCCGGTGCCGGTGCCGGTGCCCAGGGCGTCGGCACCGGGCCCCCGGCCGCCCGCCGGTCCCGCCGCTGGACCCGCTGGTCCTGCCGGTCCCGCTCCACCGGACCGGCCCGGAGCGGACCCCGCTCTGCCCGTCTGGGGCGGAAGGGGCGTGTCACGGCGCGATCGGGGCTTCGGAGGGCGCGTCCTGTGTTGCTCCACCGGACCAACCTAGGTCGCCCGATGTGCCGAACGGCTTCTCTGACACGCCGTTGAGCAGAGCTTGGCCAAGCGTTCGATCCGCCCGCAGGGGCGGGCACGCGCACGCCGTAGACTGGTGGATCGGCCCGCGCACTCGCCAGGCGCACCACGCTGAACGAAGGTCGTCTTCATGACAAGGACCCGGGCCTGACCAGTCAGCTGCTCAGTCCTCACGTACGGGAAGTCGCAACGTGTCGCTCACGATCGGAATCGTCGGTCTGCCCAACGTCGGCAAGTCGACCCTGTTCAACGCCCTGACCAAGAACGACGTGCTGGCGGCCAACTACCCGTTCGCCACGATCGAGCCGAACGTCGGCGTCGTGGGCGTCCCCGACCCCCGTCTCACCAAGCTGGCCGAGATCTTCAGCTCCCAGCGGACCCTCCCGGCGACCGTCGACTTCGTCGACATCGCGGGCATCGTGCGCGGAGCGAGCGAGGGCGAGGGCCTCGGCAACAAGTTCCTGGCGAACATCCGTGAGTCGGACGCGATCTGCCAGGTCATCCGCGCCTTCCAGGACGAGAACGTCGTGCACGTCGACGGCAAGGTCTCGCCCAAGGACGACATCGAGACGATCAACACCGAGCTGATCCTCGCCGACCTCCAGACCATCGAGAAGGTCCTGCCGCGCCTCCAGAAGGAATCGCGCATCAAGAAGGACATCGCCCCGAAGGTCAAGGCGGTCGAGGAGGCCAAGGAGGTCCTGGAGAAGGGCGACACCCTTTTCGCGCACGGGATCGTCCAGGGCACCGAGCGCAACGAGCTCCTCCACGACCTGCACCTGCTCACCACCAAGCCGTTCCTGTACGTCTTCAACGTCGACGAGGACGAGCTGGTCGACGAGGACTTCAAGAACGCGCAGCGCGCCCTGGTCGCCCCCGCCGAGGCGATCTTCCTCAACGCCAAGCTGGAGGCGGACCTCGCCGAGCTCGACGAGGAGGAGGCGCTGGAGCTCCTCCAGTCCGTCGGTGTCGACGAGCCGGGCCTCGCCACCCTCGCCCACGTCGGCTTCCGCACCCTGGGCCTGCAGACCTACCTCACGGCCGGCCCCAAGGAATCGCGCGCCTGGACCATCAAGAAGGGCGCCACCGCCCCCGAGGCCGCCGGTGTCATCCACACCGACTTCCAGAAGGGCTTCATCAAGGCCGAGGTCATCTCCTTCGACGACCTCGTTGAGACCGGCTCGGTCACCGAGGCCCGCGCCAAGGGCAAGGCCCGTATGGAGGGCAAGGACTACGTCATGCAGGACGGGGACGTGGTCGAGTTCCGGTTCAACGTGTAGCGGCTGACTTGTCGCCACGTCGCTGATCTGGCAAACATGCAGGTCGGAGAGGGTCCGGCTCTTCGGAGTCGGGCCCTTCGTCTTCTCCCGTGCTGGGATGGTGCTGGGATGGGCTCTGGCCCCCGCGCAGGTGGCGCAGCAGTCGGAAGAACGTCTGCGGCACGATGCGGCTCGGACCGACGGCTGTCGTGACGAAGTGAAGGCAGCCGTGAGCACCGGGCGTCGGGGCCGTGTCATCGCCCACCCGGATCAGTGGCCCTGGTGACCGATCACTCACGCCGTCAGTAGGACAGGGGCTGGACCCACCCCCTTGGCAGGGCTGATCGTGGGAGACGTGAACGATCACCTCATGGCACCTGTCGACGGCACAAGTTCGTTAGACGCAGCAAGTGACGTGGCCTTGGACGCAGAGGCCAGTGAGGTCCGCCGTTTCTGGAACCGGCTCGGCCTTCCCGGACTGGTCGACGTCCACACGCACTTCATGCCCGAGCGTGTCCTGCACAAGGTCTGGGAATACTTCGACGCGCAGGGGCCGCTGACCGGCGGACTGGAGTGGCCGATCAGCTACCGGCAGCAGGAGGCGGAACGGGCTGCTGTGCTGCGCGCGTTCGGTGTGCGAGCGTTCACTTCGATGCTCTACCCGCACAAGCCCGGCATGGCCCCCTGGCTCAACGGCTGGGCCGCCGACTTCGCTCACCGCAACCCCGACTGTCTGCACACCGCCACCCTCTATCCCGAGCCGGGTGTCGAGACGTACGTGCGCGAGGCCGTCGAAGCGGGTGCGCGCGTGTTCAAGGCGCACGTACAAGTAGGGGCCTACGACCCGGCCGACGAGCTTATCCAGGGGGCGTGGGGGGTGCTGGCCGAGGCCCGGGTCCCCGTGGTGATCCACTGCGGCTCCGGTCCCGCTCCCGGCAAGCACACCGGTCCCGAGCCGATCGCACGGGTACTGGCGCGACACCCGAAGCTACGGCTGATCGTCGCGCACCTGGGGATGCCCGAGTACGAGGACTTCCTCGGCCTCGCCGAGCAGTACGCGGAGGTCCGGCTGGACACCACCATGGCGTTCACCGACTTCACCGAGGGATTCATGCCGTTCCCCCGCCAGGCCTTGCCTCGGCTCGCCGGGCTCGGCGGCCGTATCCTGCTCGGTTCCGACTTCCCCAACATCCCTTACCCGTACGTACACCAGCTCCACGCTCTGGAGCGGCTCGGCCTCGGGCCGGAGTGGCTGCGGGCCGTGTGCCACGACAACGCGGCAACGTTGTTCGGACTGTGATGACAGGGCTCGGCTCCCCCAGTGCGGTTACTGTCGGCCTTGGACTCGTGGACTCGTGGACTCGCATGTCGCGGTGTCGCGTACGGCATCGCGCCCATGCCCTTGGGGTCGTAGATGCCGGTGAGCTGGTCGGCGAGGAGTTCGAGCTGGACGCCGGTCGCCTGGAGGTGCCCGGAGAACGTCATCAGCCCGGCGGCGTGGCGGGCCAGGCGCTTGAGCTGGTGGATGGTGAGATGACCTCCTGGTCGGGGGCTGCCCCCTTGATGTCGTACGCCGGCTTCAGCGCCTTCTCCAGCTCCGGCCGGCGCTGCTTCTACGGGGGCCCGGCTTCCACGGCCGCCCGGGCACGCCACAGGCTGCAAGGGCTCTGGGCTCTGGGCTCTGGCCTCAGTCCGAGAAGACCTGCTTGGCAACCATCATCGCGGTCATGGCCTTGGGCCAGCCGGCATAAAAGGCGAGGTGGGTGATCGCCTCGATGAGTTCGGTCTCGGTGACGCCGTTTTCCTTGGCGCGTCCGAGGTGGAAGGCGAGCTGGTCGGCGTCGCCGCCGGCGACGAGGACGGCGACGGTGATCAGGCTGCGGTCGCGCGCGGCCAGTTCGGTGCGGTTCCACACGTCCTCGAACAGAACGTCGTCGGTGAGTTCGGCGAGCTTCGGAGAGAAGTCACCGAGCATGCGGCGTCCGCCACCGAGCTGCTTCGGCTGGTCGGTCATGGGAATTCCTCTTCTCGGCCCACGGGCCTTGGGTGTGTCGTCGGAGAGCTGTGAAGCGTGCTGGTCTGCCGTCGACGGCAGACCAGGGCTGGCGCATGCACGCCGCCCGGCGTGGGGGACGGGGGCATGCGGGGCCGGTGCGTCAGCTGCTGCGGGAGCGGTTGTACTGCTCGTCGGTGACGGGCTCGTTCCAGGTGGTTTCGTCACTGCCGTCGCCCTTGCCCTCCCACATGGCGATGTGCTCCATGAAGCGGCCGGGGGTGGCGCCGTGCCAGTGCTCCTCGTTCGGGGGGCAGGTGACGGTCTGGCCGGGGTGGGCCTCGAAGACGGTGCCGTCGCGGGTGCCGATCAGGGCCGTGCCGGAGACGACGTGGAGGGTCTGGCCCAGGACGTGGGAGTGCCAGTGGGTGCGGGCGCCGGGAGAGAAGCGGACCATGTTGGCGCGCATCCGGGACGGCTCCTGGCCTGCGTAGATCACGTCGAACCAGACGTCGCCGGTGAACCAGGCGGCGGGGGCCTTGACGGTGTCCTGCTGCTTGACGAATTCCATGATCTTTCCTTCTGTGTGCGGGGGCGGGTGAGAGTGCGTCAGACGGCGTCGTCGTGGGCGAGGCCGGAGCCCAGTTCACGGGAGGCGTCGACGTCAGCGAGGAGTTCCTTGGCCTTGCCTTCGACGGCGGCCAGGCAGTCGTCGCCTGCGATGAACCGCAGCGGCGGCTTGTCGAGGGCTGCGACCTTGAGGAGGGCGCCGGCGAGCTTGGCGGGGTCGCCGGCCTGCTGCCCGTTCATCGATGCCCAGACCCTCTTGGTGGCGGCGGTGCGCTCGGCGTAGTCGTCGAGCGACAGCTCCGCGTACGTGGTGGAGGCATCCACCAGCAGCTCGGTGCGGAAGAAGCCGGGCTCCACGATCGTGGTTTTGATGCCGTACGGCTCCACATCGTGGTGCAGGGACTCCATGAAGCCCTCCACGCCGAACTTCGCCGTGGCGTAGGCGACGGTGAACTCGCCGCCCACCTGCCCCGCGAGGGAGGAGATCGTCATGACGTGCCCGGAGCGCCGGACGCGCATGACCGGCAGGACAGCGCGGGTGACGTTCATCGGACCGAACAGGTTCGTCTCGATCTGCGCCCGCACCTGGCCTTCGGAGAGCTCCTCGAAGTAGCCGGCGTAGAAGTTCGCGGCGTTGTTGATCAGCACGTCGATCCGGCCGAACCGGTCGACGGCCGCCCGGACGGCCGCCCGGGCGGCGGCGGGGTCGGTGATGTCCAAGGCGGTGGCCAGCAGGTTGTCCTGCTCGCCGCCCAGGACCTCGATGACGCCCTCGGGGCGGCGGCCGGTGGCCACGACCTGATGCCCGGCGGCCAGGGCCTGGCGGGCGATGTCGGCACCTAGACCGCGGCCGGCGCCGGTGATGAAGAAGACCTTGCTCACGATGCGGTGCACTCCAAGGCGCGAAAGAGGACAGACCAGCTCGTCACAGCCTGTATCCGGAAATGTTTTCAGGCGGCCGGTACAGGCCCGGGCCTCGAGGGCCCGACGAGCACCGCCGACCGCCTCACCACTAGGAAACTCAAGACCGAGGGCATGAGGGAGGGCCTGCGCTGCCAGGTACTGACAGAGCCCCCCACGGCCGCGCCGGCCCGCCTAGCCTGGAGGGCGTGAGTACCGAGAGCGACATCCGCGAGTTCCTGGTCTCCCGCCGCGCCAAGATCACCCCGCAGCAGGCCGGACTGCCCGCCTACGGCGGCAACCGGCGCGTGCCCGGGCTGCGCCGCGAGGAAGCCGCGATGCTCGCCGGCGTCAGCATCGACTACTACGTCCGCCTCGAACGCGGCCACCTCGCCGGAGCCTCCGAGGAAGTCCTCGACGCCGTCGCGGGTGCCCTGCGACTCGACGAGGCCGAACACGCCCACCTCTACGACCTCGCCCGCGCCGTCGCCCGACGCCCCACCCGCCGCACAAAACGCACCCGCGGCCCGCTCCCCGACAGCGTCCTGCGCGTCCTTGACTCCATGACCGACTCCCCGGCCTTCATCCGCAACGGCCGCCTCGACATCCTCGCCGTCAACCGCCTCGGCCGCGCCCTGTACTCTCCGCTGTTCACCGAAGGCGCCCCGCGCCCGGTCAACATCGCCCGCTTCCAGTTCCTGGACCCGCACGGCCGGGACTTCTTCCCCGACTGGGAGCAGTCCGTGAACACGACCGTGTCCCTGCTGCGCACCGAGGCCGGCCGGGCTCCCGGCGACAGCGACCTGACCGGGCTCGTCGGCGAGCTCGTCACCCGCAGCGAGGAGTTCCGCACCGCGTGGGCCAAACACAACGTGCGACTGCACCACACCGGCCGCAAAGGCTTCCGTCACCCGGTCGTCGGCGAGATCACCCTCGACTTCGACGCCATGGAACTGCCCGCACAGCCCGGCCTGACCCTGACCGCGTACGGCACCGGAGCCCACACCCCGGCCCACGACGCACTGCGGCTGCTGGCCGCCTGGGCCGCCACCGAAGACGCCTCCGCAACCGCAGACCCGGACCGCACCACCAGCCACTGAACCGTGCCCGCGGCCACCGGACCTCGATCACCGCAAGGAGACACCCCCATGCACACCCGTATCCTCGGCCAGGGCCTTGAGGTCTCAGCCATCGGCCTGGGCTGCATGGGCATGTCCCAGAGCTACGGCCCCAATCCCGGCAACCGGCAGGACATGATCGCCGTGATCCGTGGCGCCGTCGACCGCGGCACCACCTTCTTCGACACCGCCGAGGTCTACGGCCCCCACACCAACGAAGAGCTCGTGGGCGAAGCACTCGCCCCGCTGCGCGACCAGGCCGTCATCGCGACCAAGTTCGGCTGGCGCATCGAAGACGGCAAGTCCGTCGGTCTCGACAGCCGGCCGGAGCAGATCAAGCGGGTGGCCGACGCCTCGCTGCGCCGGCTGCGCACGGACACGATCGACCTCTTCTATCAGCACCGGGTCGACCCCGACGTGCCGATCGAGGATGTCGCGGGCGCCGTCGCGGAGCTGGTACAGGCCGGCAAGGTGCGGCACTTCGGCCTGTCAGAGGCGGGTGCCGCGACGATCCGCCGTGCGCACGCCGTCCACCCCGTGACGGCGGTACAGAGCGAGTACTCGCTGTGGACCCGCGACCCCGAACCCGAAGTCCTGCCCACGCTCGCCGAACTCGGCATCGGATTCGTACCGTTCAGCCCCCTCGGCAAGGGCTTCCTCACCGGCACCGTCGACACCACGACCGCGTTCACCGACGACGACATCCGCACCACCATCCCACGGTTCGACCAGGACAACCTCGCCTCCAACCAGGCACTGATCGACCACGTCACCACCCTGGCCCACGCCAAGAACGCCACCCCCGGACAGGTGGCCCTGGCCTGGCTGCTCGCCCAGCACCCGTCGATCGTGCCGATCCCCGGCACCCGCCGCATCGCACGGGTGGAGGAGAACGCCGCCGCCACACAGCTCGCCCTGTCCGCCGACGAGCAGGCGGACCTGGACGCGCTGGCGGCCCGCATCGGCGTCCGCGGCGACCGCTACAACGAGATGCACATGAATCTGGTCGACAAGTAAACGGGCCACGCCCCAGCAGTGCACCCTCTTCAGGTTCAACGTCTGACAATGGGGATCTGAAGGTTCGGATCCGTCTCACCCGCGGCCGCCGGTCGCCCGGCGGCACGCCTGTGCGTAGGCCCGTACCAGGGGCCGATCCCCGTCCTCCCGGCGCCAGGCCAGGACGTAGCGGCTGGGAGTGACGCCGCGCACCGGGCGGGCGACCACGCCGCCCAGGGTGAGCAGCGGGACGTTGCCCGCGGCCACGAGACACACGCCGAGGCCGGCGACCAGGGCCTCGTACGTCTCCTCCGTGCTCGCGATCTCGGCGCCGATCCGGGGTGGGCGGCCGTCGCGGGCGTCCAGGGCGAGCCAGTAGTCGCGCAGCGGGCCCGTGCTCTCCGGAAGCGCGAGGAACGGCTCGTCGGCGAGGTCCGCGAAGTCGATCTCGGCGCGGGTGGCGAGGGGATGGGTGTCGGGGAGGGCGACCAGGAGCGGTTCCTCGGCGATGAGCGTCCACGCGAAGCGTTCCTGGCCGGGCAGCGGCAGCCAGACGAACGCCACGTCCGCGTCGCCGTCCGCGAGGCCCGCCGTCGGGTCGTCCCAGTTCACCTGCCGCAGCCGGATCTCCGCCTCCGGGTGCGCGGCCGTGAAGCGGGAGCGGATGGCGGGCAGGACGCCGCCGCGCCCCGGACTGGTGCTCATCCCGACGACGAGCGTGCTGCGCTGGGCCGTCCGGGCTTCCTCCACCGCGGCCGCCGCCTCGTCCCAGGCGGCCAGCACCCGCCGGGCGTGCGGCAGCAGCGCCGAGCCCGCCGCAGTGAGCGTCACACCCCGCGGATCGCGCCGGAACAGCTCCACGCCCAACTGCCGCTCCAGTGCCCGGATCTGTTTGCTCAGCGCCGGCTGCGACACGTACAGCCGCTCCGCCGCGCGCGTGAAGTGCAGTTCGTCCGCCACCGCCACGAAGTAGCGCAGGTCCCGAGCATGTACGTCCATCGCCATAACCATCGGTTATCACCAGCGGTCTTGGACGCGCAACCGGTAACGGAAGCAGGCTGGTCAGTGAGCGATCAGGGCCGAGAGAAGACGCCGAGAGAAGACGAGGAGCGGTCATGAACAGGGTGTGGCTGGTGACGGGCGCGAGCAGTGGGTTCGGGCGGGCGATCACCGAGGCGGCGCTCGCCGCGGGTGACGTGGTGGTGGGCGCGGCGCGGCGCACCGACGCGCTGTCCGACCTGGTGGCCGCCCATCCGGACCAGGTGGAGGCGCTGAAACTGGACGTCACCGACACGGCGGCGGCCGAGGCGGCCGTACGGGACGTCGTGGCGCGGTACGGACGGATCGACGTCCTGGTCAACAACGCGGGACGCACCCACGTGGGTGCCTTCGAGGAGACCACCGACGCCGAACTCCGCGAACTGTTCGACGTGCACGTCTTCGGGCCCGCCGCCCTCGCCCGCGCCGTGCTGCCGTACATGCGGGAACGGCGCTCGGGAGCGATCGTGCAGATGAGCAGCGTGGGCGGACAGGGTTCCTTCGCGGGCTTCTCGGCGTACAGCGGAACGAAGTTCGCCCTGGAGGGCATGTCGGAGGCTCTCGCGGACGAGGCCCAGGAGTTCGGCATCAAGGTGCTCATCGTCGAACCGGGGGCCTTCCGTACGGCGCTGTTCGACACCAACAGGGCGGGTGTCAGCACGGACAGCGGTGTGTACGCCAAGGTGGGGGAGACCCGTGGGTTCGTGGCCGGAGGTGACGGCGCCCAGCCCGGGGACCCGGCGAAGGCGGCGGCGCTCATCCTGGCCGCGCTGGACGCCGAGCGGACCCCGCTGAGGCTGCCGCTCGGGGACGACAGCGTCACCACGGTCCTCGCCCATCTCGACCAGGTCCGGGACGACGTCGTCGCCTGGGAGAAGCGCACCAGGGCGACGGCCTTCGACGACTGAGGTCCGGCCGGGCCGGGTTTGGTGGCCGGTCGCGGGGACCGGTTGTCGGGGCCGGTCGCCAGGGCCGGTCGCCAGGGCCGGTCGCCAGGGCCGGTTGTCAGTGGTGCGTGGAAGGATGCACGCACTGGGACTCACGGCGCCGAGGGGGTGGCATGGGGGGAGCGGGACGGCACGTTCGAGGGCTGATCGCGGACGGCGCGCGGCTGCACGAGGCCGCGCGCGCCGTGCTCACCGACCACACCCGTGCCCTGGAAGCGGTGCGTACGGCCCTGGCGCCACTGAGGAGTGGACTCGTGGCCGAGGAGCTGGAGTCCATCCCGGTGGCCCGGCTCAAGGACGTCACCGAGGGGCGGCTGCGGCTCGGGGTGCTGGAGGCCGCCGGGTTCACCTCCGTGCGGTCGGTGTACGAGGCCGGCCGGTACGAGCTGCGGCAGATCCCCGGCGTCGGTGCCCAGACCGCCGACCAGGCGCTCGCCGCCGCCCGGCAGATCGCCCAGGCGGTCGAGGAGACCGTCTCCGTACGGATCGACGTGGACCGGCCCGAGCCGAGGACCACCGCCCTGGTCCTCGCCCTGCGCCGGCTCGTCGAGGCCGGACCGGAGCTGCAGCGGGCCGTGGACGCGGCGCGGACGCTCGACGAGAGGCTGGGCACGCTGCTGCCGGTGGCCGGTCCGGCCGGCGGGCGGCTGCGCATGGTGCTCGCGGGGCGGGCCCGCCGGGAGGCGGCGCTCGCGGCGGTCGCGGAGCTCGCCGAACTGCTCACCGACACCGCCGCGCGGGACGTGGGCCTGCTGCTCGCGCAGGCCTCCACCGACCTGCTGCGCGAGCCCGCCTCGGAGATCGAGGCGTGGGTCGACTTCGAGCTGCGCTCCGCCGAGTACTACAGCCGGCTCGCCGAGATCGGCGGCCATCGCCCGGACGTGGCCGCCGCCGAGGGCTTCCTGCCGTCGGAGGTCGCCGAGCGGGTGCACGCCCAGCACCTGGACGACACACACCGCCGGGTCTCGCTGCGCGGCTACCAGTCCTTCGGCGCCCGGTTCGCGCTGGCCCAGCGCCGGGTCGTCCTCGGTGACGAGATGGGGCTCGGCAAGACCG
This sequence comes from Streptomyces sp. NPDC046862, assembly GCF_040704615.1. Classification (NCBI taxonomy): domain Bacteria; kingdom Bacillati; phylum Actinomycetota; class Actinomycetes; order Kitasatosporales; family Streptomycetaceae; genus Streptomyces; species Streptomyces sp. NPDC046862. Next base: position 242,700 of record NZ_JBEYXP010000001.1, read on the forward strand.
TCCAGGCCATCGCCGCGCTCGCCCACCTCGCGGCCGAGGGGCACACCCACTTCCTCGTGGTCTGCCCGGCCAGCGTGCTGATCAACTGGACGCGCGAGGTCCGCTCCCGCAGCACCCTGCGGGCCGTGCCGGTGCACGGCCCCGACCGGCAGGACGCGTACGCCGAGTGGAGCGAGCGGGGCGGCGTCGCGATCACCACGTACGACGTGCTCCACGGCCTGCCGGGACCCGACCCCCTGGCCGGGGCCGGCGCCCGCCGGCCTTCCGAGGAGCACGCTTCCGCCGACCGTGCGTCCGCCGAACGCGCTTCCCCCGTTCGCGTTTCCGCCGACCGTGCGTCCGTCGACCGCGCGTCTGCCGTTCCCGGGATGCTCGTCGTCGACGAGGCGCACTACGTGAAGAACCCGGACACGCGCCGCTCCCGGGCGGTCGCGGCCTGGGCCGAGACGTGCGACCGCGTGCTGTTCCTCACCGGCACGCCCATGGAGAACCGCGTCGAGGAGTTCCGCTCGCTCGTCCGCCACCTCCAGCCCGGCCTGCTCCCCGAGATCCACGGCCGCAGCGCGGCCGCCGGGCCCCACGCCTTCCGCACGTCGGTCGCGCCCGCGTACCTGCGCCGCAACCAGAAGGACGTGCTCACCGAGTTGCCCGCGCTGGTGCAGGTCGACGAGTGGGAGGAGTTCAGCGCCGCGGACGAGGAGGCGTACCGGAAGGCGGTCGCTGACGGGAACTTCATGGCGATGCGCCGCGCCGCCTACGTGGACGCGGAGAAGTCCGCGAAGCTCCAGCGTCTGCGCGAGCTGGTGACCGAGGCCGAGGGCAACGAACTGAAGATCGTGGTCTTCTCCTACTTCCGCGACGTGCTCGACACGGTCCACCGGACGCTGGGGGAAGGGGCGTTCGGCCCCATATCCGGTACGGTCCCGGCGGCCCGCCGCCAGCGCCTGGTGGACGACTTCGCGGCCGCCCCGGGGCACGCGGTGCTGCTCTGTCAGATAGAGGCGGGCGGTGTGGGGCTCAACCTCCAGGCGGCCTCCGTGGTGATCCTCTGTGAGCCGCAGGTCAAGCCCACGCTGGAGCACCAGGCAGTGGCCCGCGCCCACCGCATGGGTCAGGTCCGCACCGTCCAGGTCCACCGTCTGCTCGCCACCGACAGCGTCGACCAGCGTCTGCTGGACATCCTGAAGAACAAGTCCCGCCTCTTCGACGCCTACGCCCGCCGCAGCGACGTCGCCGAGTCCACGCCGGACGCTGTCGACGTCTCGGACACCGGCCTGGCGCGCCGCATCGTGGAGGAGGAGCAGCAGCGGCTGGCCGCCGTGTCGGAGTAGGGGAGGGCGGCGGATCCCGCACGGCCGCTCGCCGTTCCACGTCCGTCAGGAACGGTCGCTGATCCTTTCCGTCGGGATCGGTCGCTGATCCTGTCCGTCACGAGCGGTCGCCGATCCATGGCCATCGCGGCCGCGCGTCCTCCCCCGCCGTGCCCACGGCGCGCCCTGCCCACCGTGCTCGCCGTCCGTGCCCGCGGCCCGCTCCCCGGCCCGCCCCCTCTCAGGCGTCCGCCAACCCCGACTTCAGCCCCGCCCCGCACAACGGGACCACGGCAGTACGGTCCCCGAGCGCGCCCTCGCGTACGGCCGCCCAGCAGGCCACGCCCGTGGACTCGACGTACAGTCCCCGCGACGCCAGGTCCCTTTGCGCCTGCCGGATCTGGTCCTCCGTCACCGTCAGGAACCTGCCCCCTGACTCCCTGACGGCCCGCAGGACCTGCCGGGCCCGCGGAGGCCGTGGGATGGCGATGCCCTCGGCGAGGGTGGGGGCCGTCGGGATCTCCGTTTCCGCGATCAGGTCGTCGGCGCCCTCGGTCCAGGCGTGGGCCAGCGGGGCGACCGCGGCCGACTGGACGGCGTACAGGGCGGGCCGCCGGCCGATCAGTCCCGCCGAGTACAACTCGTCCACCGCGAGGGCGGCGCCCAGCAGCAGTGTTCCGTTGCCGACCGGGACCACGATCACGTCGGGGAGGCGGCCGCCGAGGTCCTCCCACAGTTCGTGGACGTACGTCTTCGTGCCGTGCAGGAAGTACGGGTTGAAGACGTGGGACGCGTAGAAGACCCCCTCCTCGTCCGCCGCCTCCCGGGCAGCCCGTGCCGTCGCCTCGCGGTCGCCGTCCACCACGTGCAGTCGTGCGCCGTGTGCCCGGATCTGCTCCAGCTTCTTGGCCGACGTACCGGCGGGGACGTACACCGTGCAGGGCAGCGCCGCCCGTGCGCAGTACGCCGCGATGGCCGTGCCCGCGTTGCCGCTGCTGTCGGCGAGCACCTGGCGGGGCCCGAGCCGCAGGGCCAGTTCGGCCAGCAGTACCGCGCCCCGGTCCTTGAACGACAGCGTCGGCATCAGGAAGTCCAGCTTGGCGGAGATGCCGTCCGTCAGCTCCACGAGGGGAGTGCGCCCCTCGCCCAGGGACACCGAGGGGCCGGACAGGGGCAGGCACTCCGCGTACCGCCAGAGCGAGTTCACCCGTCCCACCAGGGACTTGAGCGGGGCCGGCGTGGGGGCGAAGTCCAGGTCCAGAGGGCCGCGGCAGGCCGGGCAGCACCAGGCGAGCGAGCCCGCGGGGACGCGCGTGCCGTCGGAAGGGCAGTAACGGTCCGGCAGAGGTGTCATGGCCGCAGCGTAGTTGTGCCGTCCGGTGACGGTGCGTCATGACCGGTGCCCAACGGGCGCGTCACGTTCGTGAGGGCCGTCGTGGGTCGTCGTGGACCGCCGTTCGAGCCGTCGTGCGGCGCATGGCGCGGTTCTGTGCCGCCGTCAGCCCTCAACTGACGCACAGGAAGACCCCGCGATACGCGAAGTATGACCATATTTGTGTAACAGTGACCCCGCCCCACTCGCCCCACCCACCCCCCACCCGGGCACCACCGATTGAGGAAGGTTCCTTAGATGGCAGTGATGCGTCAGACCCGGCGAAGACTGGCCGGTGCGACCACGGCGGCACTCGTGGCCGGTCTCGTCCCGGTCCTCGCCGCGAGCGCCTCCGACCCCGAACCGGAAGGCCGGATCCAGTACGCGGGCGCGGTCGGCGCCATCAAGGACAGCTACATCGTGATCCTGAAGTCGGACGTCGCGAAGGCCGGCTCCGATCAGGGCAGGGCTCTCGCCAAGGCGTACGGCGCGACCATCGAGCGCACCTACACGAAGGCCCTCAACGGCTACGCCGTCAAGGCCACGGAGGCCAGGGCGAAGCGTTTCGCCGCCGATCCGGCCGTCACCTCCGTCGTCCAGAACCGCACGTTCACGATCGACGCGACCCAGTCCAACCCGCCGTCCTGGGGCCTGGACCGCATCGACCAGGCGGCGCTCCCGCTCAACCAGAGCTACAGCTACGACGACACCGCCGGAGAGGGCGTCACCGCTTACGTCATCGACACCGGCGTGCGCATCTCGCACCGCGACTTCGGCGGCCGTGCCTTCAACGGCTACGACGCCATCGACGACGACAACACCGCCCAGGACGGCCACGGGCACGGCACGCACGTCGCCGGAACGATCGCCGGAACGACCTACGGCGTCGCCAAGAAGGCGAAGATCGTCGGTGTCCGCGTCCTGAACGACTCCGGTGAGGGGACGACCGCGGAGGTCGTCGCGGGCATCGACTGGGTGACCGCCCAAGCCGTCAAGCCGGCCGTCGCCAACATGAGCCTCGGCGGCCCGGTCGACACGGCGCTCGACGCGGCCGTCCGCAACTCCATCGCCTCCGGCATCACCTACGCGGTCGCGGCCGGCAACGAGTCGGCCAACGCGTCCACCCGTTCGCCCTCGCGTGTCGCCGAGGCCATCACCGTCGGTGCCACCACCAACTCCGACGCCCGTGCCAGCTACTCCAACTACGGCACGGTCCTGGACCTGTTCGCCCCGGGCTCCTCCATCACCTCCCTCTGGCGCACCAGCGACACGGCGACCAACACCCTCTCGGGTACGTCGATGGCGACCCCGCACGTCACGGGAGCCGCCGCGCTCCACCTGGCGGACCACCCCACCGACACGCCCGCCGCCGTCGAGGCGGCCCTGGTCGACTCCGCGACCACCGACGTCGTCACCAGCCCCGGCACGGGCTCGCCGAACCGCCTCCTCAGCGTCGGCGGCAGCGGGGCGACGGTCCCGCCCGGCCCGCGCTTCGAGAACACCGCCGACCACACGATCTCCGACAACGCGACGGTCGAGTCGTCGATCAGCGTGAGAGGGGTCTCCGGAAAGGCCCCGGCGTCACTGCGCGTGCCGGTGAGCATCGTTCACCCGTATGTCGCCGATCTCCGGGTGCAGCTGATCGCTCCCGACGGCACGGCGTACACGCTGAAGGCATACGGCACCGGCGGCGATACCGACAACATCAGCACCACCTACACGGTGAACGCGTCCTCCGAGACGGCCAACGGCGTCTGGAAGCTCCGGGTGACCGACAACGCGGTGCAGGACGTCGGGCGGATCGACTCCTGGGGGCTGCAGTTCTGACGTCTGCTCGGACGCCACCCCTCCGACGAGCCGTTGAGGTGCGGTGACGGGGGGTGGCGTTGAGGGGGGAGAGGGAGCCGCCCCGCGCAGGGCCCGCCCGCCCCACGTTCGAGCCTCCTGTACCGCCCCGTCCGTCCCCCCTGTACCGCCCCGTCCGTCCCGCGCTTACCATGCGGCCACGTCGTACGTCAGTTCCCGTCGTACGTCGGTTCCCGCACTCCGGACGAGAGGCAACGGCACTGTGGCCATACCCCCGCCCCCTGGGCCGCAGCAGCCCCAGGACCCCCAGGGCCCGTACCCACCGCCCCAGGGCCCCGGGCAGCCCTACGCGGGGCCGGGGCAGCCGTACGTGGGCCAGGGGCAGCCGTACGTGGGGCCGGGGCCGGGGCAGCCGTACTCGGTGGGCCCTGGCCAGCCGCCATACGGCTACCCGTACCAGCCCTGGGGGCAGGGGTACTCCCCGTACAACCGCCCGGCGCCCGTCAACGGCTTCGCGATAGCCGCGCTCGTGCTCGGCATCCTCTGCTGCCTGCCGTTCGTCGGGCTGGTGTTCGGGATCGTCGCGCTCGCGCAGATCAGGAAGAAAGGGGAGCGCGGCAAGGGCATGGCCGTCTCGGGGATCGTGCTCTCGTCGATCGGTACCCTCCTGATGATCGTCTCCCTCGCCACGGGCGGCGCGCGCGACTTCTGGGAGGGCTTCCAGGAAGCGGCCCGTGAGAACGGCGGCACCTTCTCGGTGGAGAAGGGCGAGTGCTTCGACGCGCCGAACGGCTCCCTGGAGGGCTACGCGACCGACGTCGACACGGTGCCGTGCAGTGGGGAGCACGACGCGGAGGTGTTCGCCAACGTCCGGCTGCCGGAGGGCGGTTACCCCGGCACCGACGGACTCACCGAGACCGCCGACAAGAAGTGCTACCACCTCGCCGACTCGTACGCGATGGACTCCTGGGCCCTTCCGGAGTACGTCGACGTCTACTACTTCACCCCGACCCGGCAGAGCTGGGCTGCGGGCGACCGCGAGGTGACGTGCATGTTCGGGAGCACGGACGAGAAGACGAAGCTGACGGGTTCGCTGCGCGAGGACGACTCGATGCTGACCGCCGATCAGCTCACCTATCTCCAGGCCGAGGGGATGTACGACGACGCCCTCGACACCGCGCCCGCCGACGAGTACGTCGAGGGCGACCTGCCGGGGCACAAGAAGTGGGCGTCCCGGGTCGCGAAGGCCCTGGACGAGCAGGTGGCGATGCTGGGCGAGCACCGGTGGGGCGACGGCACCGAGCAGCCGGTCGCCGGCCACGCGGACGCCCTGAAGCGGGCGCGCGAGCAGTGGGAGAGGGCGGCGAAGGCAGCCGACGCCAACGCCTTCTACGAGCACTACGACAAGGCACTCGACATCGCGGACGGCCCCACGGCGATCACGGCCCGCAAGGCTCTGGGGCTGGCCACGACCCCGCCTTCGTACGGTGAGGAGAGCGGTGGCGACACCGGCGGAGGGGGTGACTCCGCCAAGGAGGTGTGAGGGCGGGTACGGAGGGCAGAAAGTGCCTGCGTAATGCACTCCCGGAGCTCACGTCATCACATCGAGTGATTCTCAGGCCTTTACTTGCATGGCTCAACCCACGGTTGCGACGCTGTAGCTGTCTGTACAACCTGATGGGAGCGGCCAGTGACTTTCGGTGAGCAGCCGGCGTATCTGCGCGTCGCGGGTGATCTCCGCAAGAAGATCGTCGACGGTTCACTCCCTCCCCATACCCGGCTGCCCTCGCAGGCCCGCATCCGCGAGGAGTACGGGGTGTCGGACACGGTGGCGCTGGAGGCGCGCAAGGTGCTCATGGCGGAGGGGCTCGTCGAGGGCCGTTCCGGTTCGGGGACGTACGTGCGGGAGAGGCCCGTGCCCCGGCGGGTCGCCCGCTCCGGGTTCCGGCCCTCCAGCGGCGCCACACCCTTCCGGCAGGAGCAGGCCGACGCCGCCGCGCGCGGCACGTGGGAGTCGAAGAGCGAGCAGGCCGAGGCGAGCGGCGCCGTCGCCGAGCGGCTGTGCATTCAGCCCGGGGACCGTGTGATGTGCACGAAGTACGTGTTCCGGGACGCGGGGGAGACGATGATGCTCTCCACGTCGTGGGAGCCGCTCGCCCTGACCGGGCGTACGCCGGTGATGCTGCCGGAGGAGGGGCCGCTCGGCGGGATGGGCGTCGTCGAGCGCATGGCGGCCATCGATGTGATCGTCGACAACGTCACGGAGGAGGTCGGCGCCCGCCCCGGCCTCGCGGAGGAGCTCCTCGCCCTCGGCGGTGTTCCCGGGCATGCCGTGCTCGTCATCCAGCGCACGTACTACGCGTCGGGGCGACCGGTGGAGACGGCGGACGTGGTGGTGCCGGCGGATCGGTATCGGGTGGCTTATCACCTGCCGGTGAAGTAGGGGGGGCCGGGTGGTTGGGGTGTTGAGGTGGGTGGATTGATGCGGGTTGGGTGTGGCTGGTCGCGCAGTTCCCCGCGCCCCTAAAGGCCGTGCGGATCCCCGCGGCCTTGAAAACCGCGCAGATCCCCGCGCCCGCTAAAGACCGCGCAGTTCCCCGCAGCCCCGAAAACCAGCCCTCCGTGCCCCTGAAAACCGGCCCCGCCCGCACTACTCAGCCCCTCCGGCGTTTGAGGTGCGGGGGTCCGGGGGCCGGCCCCCGGAACGGGGTCCGGGGCGGAGCCCCGAAAAGGGGTGGAGGTCCAGGGGGCGCAGCCCCCTTGGCCGGTGGCCGGGGTCGAAGGGGCAGCGCCCCTGGGGATGGGACGGGTAGGGGCGGCGGGGGCGAGACACCCGGGGAGCCGACCTGGACGGCGCGGCAAGGGGCGGGCTCGCCCAAGTCACCCGGTCCGAGCCGCAGTTCGAATTTGGCCGTTCTCGCGGCGGCCCCGCAGAGCAAGCCCCCCGGCACTCCGTCACCGCTTCCCCCTGCTCGCCGGAGCGCGAAGGGGCGCGCGTGGGGCGGTCGACGGCGCATTCGACAGGAAGCGCCCCGTGCGTCATGGCTGGTTGCGTACCTCTTTGTGAAATTCCGTATTCGCTGCGTGAAGGTAAGGCGTACGCTCGGGCATATGCGGATTGCGGTTTCCTTGGGCGGGGCACGGCGAGAGCCGGGGACGGGAAGTGGAGGGGCGCGATGAACGACGGCACGATCACTCTCCCTTGGCTCGTCATACGACAGGACGACAACGGCAATCGCTACCGCGTGGGCAGGTACGCGACCCGCGCCGAGGCGCAGAAGATCGCGGACAGCCTCGACAGCCGCGGACACAAGCAGCTCTACTGGGTCGAGCGCATCGGGCAGAACGGCCAGAGTGGGGGCAACTGACCGCCCACGCCCAGCGCCGCCAGGCATCCGCCCCCGCTCCCGTAGGCTCCCGCGCATGACCGAACCGATCGTGGTGGTGGGGGCCGCCCTGCTGAGCGGCGGACGCCTGCTCGCCGCGCGCCGCACCGCACCGCCCGAGCTGGCCGGCCGCTGGGAGTTGCCCGGCGGCAAGGTCGAGCCCGGCGAGACCCCTCAGGACGCCCTCGTCCGCGAGCTGCGCGAAGAGCTCGGCGTGGAGGTGGAACCGGCCGAGCGGGTCCCCGGTGAATGGCCCCTGAGGGCCGACTACGTGCTGCGAGTGTGGACCGCGCACCTCCTGTCCGGCGACCCCAGACCCCTCGAGGACCACGACGAGCTGCGCTGGCTGACCCCTGACGAGGTCTGGGACGTCGACTGGCTGGACCAGGACGTCCCGGCGGTCATGGAAGCGGTACGGCTGGCGTGGGGAAGGGACGGCTCCGGGGTGCGCTAGCCCTCGGAGCCGAAGCGCACCAGCCCGGAGCCGGGGTGCACCAGCCCGGAGCCGAAGAGGCGGAGCGGACTGCGCCGGCCCCCGGAGTCGAAGCACACCAGCGCCCTCGGAGCCGGAGTGCGTCGGTGTCCCCGGAGATGGACTGCGCCAGTGCCCCGGAGCCGGGGCGGACACCGGGGCCGGCGAGGTTACGCTCCGCGCACAGGGGCCGTCCATGTTCGGCCCGGGGGCGCGTGCGAGGGTCTGCGCCCGAGGGTGCGCCGCGTGTGCCCCTGGGCGGCGGGTTCCGCGGGCCTCGCTGGCGCCCACGCCACATGTGCCCCACGGCCTTGCTGCACGCATGGGGCTCGTGGGGTGTGCGCCCCCTACGCTGTTCGTGTCGCGGTGCGCCCCTGTGCGCGGTAGGCCGTATCCGATATCGGGTATGTGCCCATTAACCCTGAGAAACCAGACACCTCCGCTTCTGGCCCGGGAAGTGATCGGCGTGATCGACACCGAAGGCGACTGCGCCGAGTGGACCTTCCCCGCCGAGCCCGGTGCCGTACGGGCCGCCCGTGCCGTCGTCAGGGAGCAGCTGCGTGGCTGGCACCTCGAATCCCTCGCCGATCTGACCGCCCTGCTCGTGAGTGAGCTGGTGACGAACGCCCTGCGACACGCCACAGGACCCATCGGTGTGCGCCTCGTCCGCCCCTCCGGCCCCCTGGGTGTCCTGCTCGTCGAGGTCTCCGACCCCCTCCCGGACCCGCCCCGCGAGCGCCTGCCCCGCCCCGACGACGAGAGCGGCCGGGGGCTCCAGCTCGTGGCCTCGTCCTCCCGGGCCTGGGGCACCCGGCCCGGAGCGGCCGGCAAAACGGTCTGGTTCGAACTTCCCGTGCCCGGTTGACGCACGTTCCGCCAGGGGGCGGCTCCCCGGGGCGCATGGCCACCGAGCGGTTCGAGCCAGTGGCCCCGACCGGACTCTTTGGTTCGAGGTGCCACCGCCTGGTTAGAAGACTGGGAGTATGGCCGGGCCGGTCCAAAACGCATCGGGACCGTGCTGTGATCGTGAACACCGTGTCGTGCGGCCACGTAGTGCTGGATACTGCGGGCAGCCGCCCCCGGTGACCGAAGCCGGACGCGGTGAGCTGGAGGGGACGGTTCGCGTGAGCGAGATACCAGCGAAGGCCACGGAGTCGGAGGACCCGTGGGACGGCGCGAGGGCTGAGGCCGCGAGCCGTTCCGCCGCGGGCGGCACGCCACGCGGGGTCGCCCGCCGCGCAACGGGCCGCGCGACGGCCACCACGGCCGACGGCACCACCCACGCCCCGACCGCCGGCGGCGCGGATTCCGGCGGCGCGAGCGCTCGGGCCACGGGTGGCGCGGCCGGTGACGTGGGCCGTCATACGCCCGCCCACGGGGCCGGAGGTGTGTCCGCTGACGCGAGTAACGGCATGACCGGCGCGTCGCACGGCGCCGGGCACGAGGCGCACGGCGGGCGTGTCCCGGACCCACGGTCCGCCGACCGCCCCGGCGGCGCGGACGCGTCGGCCGGGCGGCCCGGAGAGGGCATCGGCGCGGGCACCCCGGGCACGGGCACGGGGCCTGGCAACCGCGCGGGCACCCCCGGCGTGGGACTCGGCGGCGGCCTCGGCGCGGGCAGGCCCAGCGACGGGCCGGGCGACGGATCCGGTGACGGGCCGGGCGACTCGATGTGGCAGAGCAGCCCGCCCGGCTCCATCTACGACTACATCAAGGTCGCCTCGTTCTCGATCGGTCCCGACGGGCTCGTCGACCAGTGGAGCCTGCGCGCCGAGCACATCTTCGGCATCCCCGCCGAACGGGCCGTCGGCATGGACCCCATCGAGGCCTTCGTTGCTCCCGACCTGCGCGAACGCGGCCAGCACAAGATGGCGGAGATCCTCGACGGTCGTGAGTGGACCGGAGTCGTCCCGTTCCGGATGCCCGACGCCGAGGGCACCGAGGGGCTTGCCGAGGTCTATGTGATGCCCACCACCACGGAGGACGGCGAACGGGCCGCCGTGTGCATCGTGGTGGACGTCCGCACCCTGCGCTCGATCGAGACCGACCTTGCCGCTTCTCAGTCGATTTTCGGTCAATCCCCGTTCGGTTTCCTTCTGATCGACACCGACCTGCGGGTACGGCGCGCCAACCAGCGGTTCGCGTCCGTCTTCGGCGGCACCCCCGACGACCACCGAGGGCGCGGCGTCCACGACTACCTGCCGTCGCCGGAGGCCGAACGCGTCGCCGCGACCCTGCGCCGCGTCCTGGAGACCGGCGAGTCCATCACGGAAATGAACGTCATGGGCTTCGTGCCGGGCTCCGACGAGCGCCGCCACTGGTCCATCAACCTCTACCGCGTGCACAGCGGCTCCGGCCGGCCCATCGGCATCGCCTGGCTCAGCACCGACGTCACGGCCCGCCGCGCCGCCGCCCGGGAAGCCGCCGCCGCACGGCGCAATCTCGCCCTCCTGAACGAGGCGGGCGCCCGCATAGGCAACTCCCTCGACCTGGAGACCACTGCCCGCGAACTCCTCGACGTCGTCGTCCCCGGCTTCTGCGACCTCGCCACCGTCGACCTCTACCAGGGGCTCCTCGTGGGCGACGAGACCCCGCCCGGACTCGCCGACGGCAGCGCCGAGCTGCGCCGGGTGGCCTTCGCCAGCGCGGTCTCCGACGCGCCCTTCGTGGGCGGGCCGGCACCCGTCGCCGTCGGCGCGGTCCACCACTACCCCTTCAACTCGCCCTGTGCGGACGCCCTGCGCATGGCCCGTCCGCAGCACATCCCCGCCGAGGACGGGGGCCTCATCCAGTCCACGCTCGCCGTCCCGATGGTCGCCCACGACACCGTGGTCGGGCTCGTCCAGTTCTCGCGCACCAAGGGCAGCGAGCCGTTCGGTGAACGCGACCGCGCTCTCGCCATGGAGCTGGCCTCGCGCGCCGCGGTCTGCATCGACAACGCCCGCCTCTACCGCCGCGAGCACGAACGGGCGCTGATACTCCAGCGATCCCTGCTCCCGCCCGGCGACCCGGAGGCCTCCGGCCTCGACATCGCCTGCCGCTACCTGCCCGGCAACGCGGCCACCGAGGTCGGCGGCGACTGGTTCGACGTCATCGAACTGCCCGGTCACCGCACCGCGCTGGTCGTCGGCGACGTCATGGGCCGAGGCCTGCGCGCCGCCGTCGCGATGGGCGAACTGCGCACCGCCGTCCGGACCCTGGCGCTGCTCGACCTCGAACCCGCCGAGGTCCTCTCGGCGCTGGACGAGATCGCCCGCGGCCTCGGCACCCCTGGGGGTCCCTCCCAGGCTTTCGGCTCTGGGGGAGGCGTCCAGCAGGCCTCCCGCACGGCCGCCCGCCAGCCGCGCGACGCCGACCTCTCCGAGGTGTACCTCGCGACCTGCGTGTACGTGGTCTACGACTCCGTGACGAGAAGGTGCACCTTCGCCAACGCCGGCCACCTCCCACCCGCGCTGGTCGAGCCCGGCGAGAGCGCGCTCATGCTGGACGTGCCGCCCGGCATGCCGCTCGGTGTGGGCGGCGAGCCGTTCGAAGAGGTGGAGGTCGAACTGCCCGAAGGCGCCCTGCTGGCGCTCTACACGGACGGACTGGTCGAAAGCCGCGACCATCCGCTCGACGAGGGCCTCCAGGCGCTCGTCGGCGCCCTCACCGACCCCTCCCAGCCGTTGGAGGACGTCTGTGACCACGTCCTCAACACCCTGGACACCCACCACGGCGAGGACGACATCGCCCTGCTGATGGCCCGGGTGCAGGGACTGCCGGCCGACTCCGTGGGCGACTGGACCCTGCCCCGCGAACCCCGCAGCGTGGGTCGCGCCCGCGAGTACGCGCGCGGACAGCTGCAGTCGTGGGACCTGGAACCGCTGGTCGACACGACGGAGCTGCTGGTCAGCGAGCTCGTCACCAACGCCCTGCGGTACGGCGAGGGCGAGATCCGGCTGCGGCTGCTGCTGGACCGGACGCTGGTGTGCGAGGTGTGGGACGCGGGTCTGGTGCAACCGCGCCGGCGCCGGGCGCGGGACACCGACGAGGGCGGCCGCGGTCTCCAGCTGGTCGGCCTGCTCTCCGCGGCCTGGGGCTCGCGCCGGACACCGCGCGGCAAGACGGTCTGGTTCGAACTTCCGCTCCCGGACGGCGAGTCGGGCCTGGCGGACCCGGCGGAGGCGCTGCTGAGCCTGTTCTGAGCCCGCTCAGCGAGCCGGCCCCGGCGGAGGCGAGCAGCCGGGGACTGGGGAGGGCGGCTCAGAACGGCCCGCCGCGACCGCCCGTACCCCTCCGCCCCCGGGTCGCGGGCCCGCCGAAACAGGCCGGCCCCCGAGGGGCGCCCCGGTCGCCGGGCGCCTCCCCGAGGAGGACGCCGCCCAGCAGCGCCCCGGCCAGCCCACCGCCGAAGGGGCCGGCGTACGGGTTCCCGTACGACCGCACGTCCTGCCAGGCCAGCCGCTGGGCCTCGTGGGCCAGGAGGTCGGCGCTGCGGGCCTCGGTGAGGGAGGAACTCTCCTGGGCCAGGGCGAAGTGACGTTCCGCCTCCGCCAGCCGGGTCCGCGCCTGGCTTCCCACGGCCGCCCGGTGCGTCGTGACGAAGCCGATCGCCGCGGTCAGCGCGCTCCGGGCCGTGAGCAGGGCCCCGTCGAGCAGGTCGGCGGCATACCGGCCGGGCAGCGAGCCGCCCAGCGCGGCGGCGGCCCGGGCGAGGCGGCGCAGGGCGTCGAGGGGGTCGTACGGCACCACGGCCACCTCCCGGCGTACGTCCGCCACGGTCGTCGCGGCGAAACGGTCCCGTGGCGGGCCGCCCTCACCGAGAGCCGTCTCCACCTCCGTGAGTACGGCCGGCAGCCGCTCCTCGGCCGTCGCCAGTTCGGTGGCCAGCCGGTCCACACCGGTCACGAACACGTCCGCCTGGTGGACGGATCCCTCCGCCGCCCGCAGGTGAACCGCCGTCTCCCCGTGGTCACCCTCGACCACCGCCTGGCGCGCCCGGCCCAGCTGTTCCGTGGCGAACATCAGCCGGTCCTTGGCCTGTTCGACGTGGCCCGCTACGGGCAGGCAGGCCGAGGGGCCGTACCGCCCGCGCAGCTCGCCCAGGGTCGCCTCCGCGCCCCTCACCCGGCCGTTCACCTGCCGGAAGCGTGCCTCCGCGAACTCCAGGGCCCCGGTGGGTTCCCGCTCCAGCTCCCGTAGTCCGTCGAACGCCGGTGCCTCCTCGTCCAGTCGCCACCCGGCCTCCGCGCACCGCGCGACGATCTGCTTCAGGAGCGCCCGCCTCTCGTCGTCGGACACCTCGTCCGCCGCGTCGTCGAGTTCCTGCCGCAGCCGGAACGCCGCCGCCAGCTCGCCCCGCGCGTCCTCCAGCGCCTGGGTGAAGGGCCGTGCCGCCGCCTCGCCCAGCCACCCCACGACGAACCCGAGTTCCTCGGTGCTCGTCCGCACACAGTCGTCGACCTCGACGAGGAACCGCCGGCCCTGCCGGTCGAGCTCCTCCGACGCCACGACCGGCTCGCCCCCGCCGCCCGGTGTCGTACGCGTCCTGGCGCGCCGCGTCCGCCGTACGAACGCGTACGTGGCGAGCGCCACCGCCGCGCCCACCGCGAGCAGCGGCAGCAACAGGTCGCCGGTGGAGGTCTGCTTGTCGGGCTCCACCGCCCGCGTGACGTGCCCTGCGGCCAGGGCGGGCCGGGGTGCGTGCGCACGGTGCGTGTGGCCCGCGCCCGTCACGGGCAGCACCAGCCACCCCACGGCGGCCATCGCCCCGAGCACGGCGTGCGCCACCCGCACACCTGTGTGCGACCGGCTCCGGCTGGGGGGAGATGTCACGTTTGAGAGCGTATGGCCGCTTATCTACGTCCGCGACTCGTCTGCCCCATTGCGGTCGGTTGTCGGCTGCGGGTCCGTCGTGGCGTGTCGCGCAGTTCCCCGCGCCCCTTGAAAGCCGCCGCCGCGCGCCCCCGACCCACGACAAACCGCAGGCGCCCAAGCCACAACGGCGCCGCAGCCACTCAACGACCCGCAGGGGGCGCGCCCCAAAGGGGCGCGGGGAACTGCGCGACAAGCCACAGACAACCCCGCAGCCGCCCCCCACCAGGAACCCGGCAGACGAGAACGCCCCCGCCCAACCGCCGGAGGCACCTCGCTCACACCAGTCCCGAGACCACCCGCCCTACGACGACCGTCTCCGGATCTTCGACCCCAGCCACACCAGCGGGTCGTACTTGCGGTCCACCGCGCGTTCCTTCAGGGGGATCAGGGCGTTGTCCGTGATCTTGATGCCCTCGGGGCAGACCTCCGTGCAGCACTTGGTGATGTTGCAGTAGCCGAGGCCGTGCTCGTCCTGGGCCGTGGCCTTGCGGTCGAGGCCCGACTCCGCGGCCGCGTCCAGCGGGTGCATGTCCAGTTCGGCGACCCGCATCAGGAAACGCGGGCCGGCGAAGGCGGGCTTGTTCTCCTCGTGGTCGCGGACGACATGGCACGTGTCCTGGCACAGGAAGCACTCGATGCACTTGCGGAACTCCTGCGAGCGGTCCACGTCCTCCTGCATCATGCGGTACTCGCCCGGACCGACACCCTCGGGCGGGACGAAGGACGGCACCTCGCGCGCCTTGGTGTAGTTGAAGCCGACGTCCGTCACCAGGTCGCGGACCACCGGGAACGCCCGCAGCGGAGTGACCGTGATCGTCTCGTCCCGGGTGAAGACCGACATCCGTGTCATGCACATCAGCCGAGGCCGCCCGTTGATCTCCGCGGAGCAGGACCCGCACTTGCCCGCCTTGCAGTTCCAGCGCACCGCCAGATCGGGGGCCTGGGTGGCCTGGAGGCGGTGGATGATGTCGAGGACCACCTCGCCGTCGTTCACCTCGACCTTGAAGTCCTCCAGGCCGCCGCCCCCCACGTCCCCGCGCCACACCTTGAAGTGGGCCGTATAGCTGCTCATTCGTACAGCTCCTCCTCGGCGAGGTACTTGACCAGCTCCTCCTTGTCGAACAGGGCGAGCAGGTCGGGACGGATGGGGTCGGTTGTCTCGCGGGTGAGGTCGATCTGGCCGGCCACAGGGTCGGTCGCCGCCAGACCGCCCGTCGGGTCGGTCAGCCGGCACAGGAGGTTGGTGCGGCGCCACTTTCGGTCCATCGTCGGGTAGTCCTCGCGGGTGTGGCCGCCCCGCGATTCCGTGCGTTCCAGTGCCGCCCGGGCCACGCACTCGCTGACCAGCAGCATGTTCCGCAGGTCCAGCGCCAGGTGCCAGCCCGGATTGAACTGGCGGTGCCCCTCGACCCCGGCCCGCCGCGCCCGCAGGCGAAGATCGGCGAGCTTCTCCAGGGCCTGCTTCATCTCGGGCTCGCGGCGGATGATGCCGACCAGGTCGTTCATCGCCTGCTGGAGCTCCTGGTGGAGGGTGTACGGGTTCTCCGGCGGACGCCCGTCCTCCTCGCCCGGTGCGGGGCCCTCGGCCGAGAACGGCCGCAGCGCCTCCGCGGCCGCCGAGTCGACCTGGACCTCGTCCACCGGAGGCCGCGCACCCGCCGGCCCCGCCGCGTACTCGGCCGCGTGCCATCCCGCCCGGCGCCCGAACACCAGCAGGTCGGAGAGCGAGTTGCCGCCGAGCCGGTTGGAGCCGTGCATGCCGCCCGCGACCTCGCCGGCCGCGAACAGCCCCGGCACGCCCCGCGCCGCCGCCGTGTCCGACTCGACCGCGATACCACCCATCACGTAGTGGCAGGTCGGGCCGACCTCCATCGGCTCGGCGGTGATGTCGACGTCGGCCAGCTCCTTGAACTGGTGGTACATCGAGGGGAGGCGACGGCGGATGACATCCGCCGGCATGCGCGTGGACACGTCCAGGAACACCCCGCCGTGCGGGGAGCCGCGGCCCGCCTTCACCTCGGCGTTGATCGCCCGCGCCACCTCGTCACGGGGGAGCAGCTCCGGAGGCCGCCGGTTGTGGTCCGGGTCCTCGTACCAGCGGTCGCCCTCGTCCTCCGACTGGGCGTACTTCTCCTTGAAGACGTCGGGGATGTAGTCGAACATGAACCGCTTGCCCTCGGAGTTCCTGAGGACTCCGCCGTCACCGCGCACCGACTCGGTGACGAGGATGCCCTTCACCGACGGCGGCCAGACCATGCCCGTCGGGTGGAACTGCACGAACTCCATGTTCAGCAGCGGGGCGCCCGCGAGCAGCGCCAGCGCGTGTCCGTCGCCCGTGTACTCCCACGAGTTCGACGTCACCTTGAAGGACTTGCCGATACCGCCGGTCGCGATCACCACCGACGGGGCCTCGAGGACGAAGAAGCGGCCCGACTCGCGCTCGTACCCGAAGACGCCGGACACCCGGCCCTCGTCGTCCTTGAGAACCCGGGTGACGGTGCACTCCTGGTACACCTTGAGCCGGGACTCGTAGTCCCCGGTCTCCTTGAAGTCCTCCTGCTGGAGCGAGACGATCTTCTGCTGGAGGGTGCGGATCAGCTCCAGGCCGGTGCGGTCGCCGACGTGGGCAAGACGCGGGTACTCGTGCCCGCCGAAGTTGCGCTGGGAGATCCGGCCGTCCTTCGTACGGTCGAAGAGCGCGCCCCACCTCTCCAGCTCCCACACCCGGTCGGGGGCCTCCTGCGCGTGCAGCTCGGCCATGCGCCACTGGTTGAGGAACTTGCCGCCGCGCATGGTGTCGCGGAAGTGGACCTGCCAGTTGTCGCCCGCGTTGACGTTGGCCATGGCGGCCGCGATGCCGCCCTCGGCCATCACCGTGTGGGCCTTGCCGAACAGGGACTTGCAGATCACGGCCGTACGGGCGCCGCGTTCGCGTGCCTCGATGGCGGCGCGGAGGCCCGCGCCGCCCGCGCCCACCACGACGACGTCCCACTCCTGCCGGTCGACCACGGACATTGTTCAGTCCCCACCCATCTAGAAGAAGCGCGGATCGTCGAAGGCACCGGACGCGACCAGGTAGACGTAGAAGTCGGCGAGCGCCACGCTCACCAACGACGCCCACGCCAGCTGCATGTGCCGGGCGTTGAGCTTCCCGACCCACTGCCACATCCGGTACCGAACGGGATGTTTGGAGAAGTGCTTGAGCTTGCCGCCGACGATGTGCCGGCACGAGTGGCAGGAGATCGTGTACGCCCAGATCAGCACGATGTTGATCAGGAACACGACACTGCCGAGGCCCATGTGGCCCCACTCGTAGTGCTCGTTGCGGAAGGAGAGCACGGTGTCGTACGTGAGGATTCCGGCGACGGCGATCGCGGCGTAGAAGAAGTACCGGTGGATGTTCTGCAGGATCAGCGGGAAGCGGGTCTCGCCGGTGTACTTCTTGTGCGGCTCGGCGACCGCGCAGGCGGGCGGGGACGCCCAGAACCCGCGGTAGTACGCCTTGCGGTAGTAGTAGCAGGTCAGGCGGAAGCCCAGCGGAAAGATCAGGATGATGATCGCGGGCGAGATGCCCCACCAGCTGCCGAAGATCTCCCAGTTGGGTCCGGCGTGCATCGGCTCGCACCGCTCGGCCAGACACGGCGAGTAGAACGGCGAGACGTAGGGCGCGGCATAGTAGTCCGCGTCGGCGAAGGCCCGCCACGTCGAGTAGACGACGAAGGCGAGCAGCCCGGCCGCGGTGACGGCGGGCGCCAGCCACCAGCGGTCGGTCCGCAGGTGCGGAGAGGCGATCGCGGCGCGCGTACCGGTGCGTACACCGCCGCTGTTCAGATGTGGTTCCGTACCAGTTGCCAACGTATGACTCCGGTCGGGTGAGGGATCAGGGCGCGTGGCGGTCGCGGGCGCCGAGTCCCTCGTCGTCCGAGTCCGTCCACAGGGCGCTGTCGTACGGGGTGTCGGGGATGGTGAGGAGCTCGGTTCGCCGGGGCTGCCCGAGCCCGGGTGCGGCGTCGCGCAGCAGAGCGACGCTTTCGCGCAGGTGATCGGCGTCGGCGCGGACCCGGCGCATTTCGAGCCCGCCGCTGCCGAGCTGCTGCTCCAGGCGGCCCACGGACCGGGACAGGTCTTCCAGGCAGCGCTGGACCGATGTCAGTTCGTCGTGCACGGACATGACGTGACCTCACTTCCGTGGGCTGTGGCCCCAGGGCCTGTTCCGGGTTCCCCGTCTGCGCCCCGACGCCCGGCACGCACCCTCGCCGCACGGCGTCACAGGACAGGTGGCTCCGCCACATGACCTGCGACGCCGCACGCCGAGGGCACGCACCGAACGCCGCTGCGCCCGCGCGTCGCGCGGACGACGGGGAACCCGGAACAGGCCCTGGACGGCAACGGTCATGCGCCTGCGAGTGTTGCGCGTCACACGAGCCCCTGTGAAGGCGTGTGCACGGATTGGCGGATCACAACCCCGCAAACGCGCCGCCGCGCGCCCCGGGTGTGCCCCGGCGGACACGGGACCGTTGCGCCGCACGGGTGCGCTTGTCCCCGCCTCTCGCCGTGTCGCCGCGTCCACTCGCGCTCTCTCGCCTTCAGTGGGCTCATCCGGCTGATCGATCTGATCAGCTCTATATCGCCCCAATATACCCCGAACGTGATCAAAATGGTCTTGTCCTGTGCCGCGGCAGCGGTGGAGCGGCACGGCGACACCCGGAGGTGGCAGTGATGGCCGACGACCGAGTCGGACCGCGCGCGGTGCTGCGCTCGGTCGCGTTCCTTGCCGCGGGCGTGCTCGCGGCTCCGGTGCTCACCGCGTGCAGCGAGGACGACCCGGCCGGCAGACCCCTCGCCGGACAGGACATCGCGCCCGCCGCACGCAAGCTGGTCGCCGACGGGGGCACCCTGCGCTGGGCCGTGGACGGCGTGCCCGAGACGCTCAACACCTTCCAGGCCGACGCCGACGCCGCCACCGCGCGGGTGGCCGGAGCCGTCCTGCCGTCGATGTACCGGCTGGACGCCGGCGGCCGCCCGGAGCGGAACACCGACTACCTGGAGTCCGCCGAGATCGTCGACCGCGAGCCCAAGCAGGTCGTGCTCTACAAGCTCCACCAGCAGGCCGTCTGGAGCGACGGCCGCGAGATCGCCGCCGCCGACTTCGCCTCCCAGTGGCGCGCCCTGTCCGGCCGGGACTCCACGTACTGGACGGCCCGCAACGCCGGGTACGACCGGATCGAGAAGATCGAGCGCGGCGCCAACGACCTGGAGGTGCGCGTCACCTTCAGCAGGCCCTACGCCGACTGGAAGTCGCTGTTCTCGCCGCTGTACCCGAAGGAGGTCACGGGCAACCCGGACGCCTTCAACGACGGTGCCCGGCGCAAGCTGAAGGTCACCGCCGGCCCCTTCAACCTCAAGGAGGTCGACCGCAAGGGCGGCAAGATCACCCTCACCCGCAACCCCCTGTGGTGGGGCCGCCCCGCGAAGCTGAAGGAGCTGGTGCTGCGTGCCGTGCCGCGCGACGAGCGGGCGGAGGCACTGGCCGACGGCAAGGTCGACATCGCGGAGATCGACGCGGAGGAGGCCCGGCGGATCGACCGCGCCGGACAGGCGGGGGGCCACAAAGGCGCACCTCCGACCAGCTCCGCCAGGGCCCTGGGCTCCCGGAAGGACGCGGACGACTCCGACGAGAAGGCCGCCGACAAGGCGAAGAGCGCCCGCAAGCGGGGCAGGGCGATGTCCGAGTACGCCGCCCAGCAGTCCGCCCTGCGCGGCTTCGAGGTCCGCAAGTCCCTGGAGCCCGCGTACACCCAGCTCGCCCTCAACGGTGCCGAGGGCCCCCTCACCGACGAACGCGTCCGCCGTGCCGTGGCCCGGGCCCTGAACCGCAAGCAGCTCGCGGGCCTCGTCCTGAAGCCCCTCGGGCTGCCCGCCGTCCCCGTCGGCAGCCACGTCGCGCTCGCCGGCCAGACCGCGTACGCCGACAACAGCGGCGCCCTCGGTGGCGAGGACACCAAGGAGGCACGGGCCCTGCTCGCCGACGCCGGATGGGTGCCGGGCGGCCCGGTCAAGAAGGAGAGGAAGGCGGCCGGAGCCGAGGGCAAGAAGCACACCCGGTCCGGCGACTCCGTGCGCTCCGGCGAGGACACCCGGGAGGGTGACGGCGAGACGTACGTCGTCGGCGAGGACAACAAGGCGCACGCCGACGACAAGCAGGACCCGCCCGGCGCGTACGCCCCAGTGGGCACCCACGCGCCCGCGATGAAGGGCCCGCTCGCCAAGGACGGCAAGGCGCTCAGCCTGCGTTTCGTCCTGCCGTCGGGACCCGGCTCGGAGTCCCTGAGGGCGGTCGGCAGGCGCATCGCGCGGATGCTGGACCGCGTCGGCATCCGGACCGAGATCACCAAGGTCCCGGACGACAGCTACTTCAAGGACCACATCGCGAACGGCGAGTACGACCTCGCGCTGTACTCCTGGCCGGCCTCCGCCTACCCCGCCACCGACGCCCGCCCCATCTACGCCAAGCCGGTCCCCGGGGCGGACGGCTCCCTGAGCATCGAGCAGAACTACACGCGTGTGGGCACCGACCAGGTGGACCAGCTCTTCGACCAGGCCATCGCCACGCTGGACGAGAACGAGTCCCGCTCCCTGATCCGCAAGGCCGACGCCCGTATCTGGGCCGCCGCCGGCTCGATCCCCCTCTACCAGCGCCCCCAGCTGATGGCCGCCCGCACGAACCTGGCCAACGTGGGAGCCTTCGGCTTCCAGACCCCGGTGTACGAGGACATGGGCTTCCTGAAGAAGTCGGAGCGCCCCTGACGGGGACGCGGAGCCCTGTCGGCAGGGGGCGCGCCCAAGGCTTTCAAGGGGCGCGGGGAACTGCGCGACCAGCCACAACACACCCGCAACCGCCACACCACCCCAACCCGGCAGACGAGACGCAACCCGCTGAACCCCGTAGTCGAGTACCTCACAAAACAAGGCCCCCACACCCTCCCGGCCAAGCCCAGCGGCAGCGGCCCCGTACCATGGGGTGAGGCCGTGGCGTGTCCAGCCCGGCAGGGTCCGCGAGACGCAGCCGTCCGCGAGACCGTCCTCACACTCCGGGAGAACGCCGCAATATGGCCACGCGCCACGACATCCGCAACGTAGCCATCGTCGCCCACGTCGACCACGGCAAGACGACCATCGTCGACGCCATGCTCAAGCAGGCGGGCGCCTTCGCCGCGCACCAGCTCGACTCCGTCGACGACCGCATGATGGACTCGAACGACCTGGAGCGTGAGAAGGGCATCACGATCCTCGCCAAGAACACGGCGGTGAAGTACCACCCCAAGGACGGCGGGGATCCGATCACCATCAACATCATCGACACCCCCGGCCACGCCGACTTCGGCGGCGAGGTCGAGCGCGGTCTGTCGATGGTCGACGGTGTCGTCCTGCTCGTCGACGCCTCCGAGGGCCCCCTGCCGCAGACCCGCTTCGTGCTGCGCAAGGCCCTCCAGCAGCGCTTGCCCGTCATCCTGTGCATCAACAAGACGGACCGCCCGGACTCCCGTATCGACGAGGTCGTGAACGAGACCTACGACCTCTTCCTCGACCTGGACGCGGACGAGGAGCAGATCGAGTTCCCGATCGTCTACGCCTGCGGCCGGGACGGCATCGCCTCGCTGACCAAGCCGGACAACGGCACGGTCCCGTCCGACTCCACCAGCCTGCAGCCGTTCTTCTCGACGATCCTGGAGCACATCCCGGCGCCGACCTACGACGAGGAGGCCCCGCTCCAGGCGCACGTCACCAACCTGGACGCCGACAACTTCCTCGGCCGTATCGCGCTGCTCCGCGTCGAGCAGGGCGAGCTGCGCAAGGGCCAGACGGTCGCCTGGATCAAGCGCGACGGCTCCATCAGCAACGTCCGCATCAGCGAGCTGATGATGACCGAGGCGCTCACCCGCAAGCCCGCCGAGAAGGCCGGCCCGGGCGACATCTGTGCCGTCGCCGGTATCCCGGACATCATGATCGGCGAGACCCTCGCCGACACCGAGAACCCGATCCCGCTCCCGCTGATCACGGTCGACGAGCCCGCGATCTCCATGACCATCGGCACCAACACCTCGCCGATGGTCGGCCGCGGCGGCTCTGGCAAGGGCGCCGACGCGAAGGCGGCGGTCAAGGACCGCAAGGTCACCGCCCGCCAGGTGAAGGACCGCCTCGACCGCGAGCTGATCGGTAACGTCTCGCTGCGCGTGCTGGAGACCGAGCGCCCCGACGCCTGGGAGGTCCAGGGCCGTGGCGAGCTGGCGCTCGCGATCCTCGTCGAGACCATGCGCCGCGAGGGCTTCGAGCTGACCATCGGCAAGCCCCAGGTCGTCACCAAGGACGTCGACGGCAAGGTGTACGAGCCGGTCGAGCGCATGACGGTCGACGTGCCCGAGGAGCACATGGGCGCCGTCACGCAGCTCATGGGGGTCCGCAAGGGCCGGATGGACAACATGTCCAACCACGGCTCGGGCTGGGTGCGCATGGAGTTCGTCGTCCCCTCCCGCGGTCTGATCGGCTTCCGCACGGAGTTCCTGACCCAGACCCGCGGCACGGGCATCGGGCACTCCATCCACGAGGGCTTCGAGCCCTGGTTCGGCGCCCTCCAGACCCGTAACAACGGCTCCCTGGTGGCCGACCGCTCCGGTGCCGTCACCGCCTTCGCGATGACGAACCTCCAGGAGCGCGGCGTGCTCTTCACGGAGCCGGGCACCGAGGTGTACGAGGGCATGATCGTCGGGGAGAACTCGCGCTCCGACGACATGGACGTCAACATCACCAAGGAGAAGAAGCTCACCAACATGCGGTCGTCGACGGCCGACGTGACCGAGTCGATCGTCCCGCCGCGCAAGCTCTCCCTGGAGCAGTCCCTGGAGTTCTGCCGCGACGACGAGTGCGTCGAGGTCACCCCGGAGGCCGTACGCATCCGCAAGGTCAACCTGGACGCCCGCGAGCGCGCCCGCGCCGCGAGCCGCGCCAAGCACGGCTGACACGCCCTCACCGAGAGCGAAGGAGTACCCGGTTCCCGCAAGGAGGGGGCCGGGTGCTCGGCGTGCGCGTATGGTCGTCCACGGCGAGACGATTTTGCTGTCCGTGGGCTGTGAGGCGCTGTTCGGATATCGGTGCGCCGACGATCAAGTTTCGGACATGTAAACAAAAATCCCTCCGCGAATGTCCGTTTCGCGAAATCTTTGTCTCAGCTGTCAAGCGCGATCAGGTGTCAATCTTCGCAATTTTTGCTCAAAATATGGACGGTAGGGAGATCCCTATGCCCATCGGGCTTGACGCGCGTTGACTCACTTGGCGAAAGTTCCCCCAAACCACAGAACCCGCCGGTATCTGTGCTGCGCTCAACTCTCCATCCCCCGGGGGAAGAACACACATGACCAGTCCAACCAAGGCCGAGGGCTCGGGTCCGTCGGTCGCCTTGGACCCCGAACTGGCGTCGAACACCGAGGCCGACAAGCCGAAGAAGCTTGAGGGTCGTTCCCCCGGCCAGCTGATGTGGCAGCGGTTCAAGCGGGACCGTACTGGAGTCGTCTCCGCGGTCGTAGTGATTTTCTTCTTCGCGGTCGCCGCGCTCGCGCCGGTCATCGCGAAGCTGTACGGCAAGGACCCGTACACGCTCTACGCCCAGGAGCCCGACTACCCGTTCCTGCTCGACGACTTCGCCATGCCCACGGGCTCCTTCGGAGGCATGTCGGGTGACTTCTGGTTCGGAGTCGAGCCGAAGCTGGGGCGTGACGTGTTCACCATGCTGCTGTACGGCATGCGCACCTCGCTCTACATGGCCGTCATCGTCACGCTGTTCAGCGTCGTCACCGGCGTGATCATCGGGATGGTCGGCGGCTACTTCGGTGGCAGGGTCGACTACTGGCTGGGGCGGGTCACCGACTTCTTCCTGGCCTTCCCGAGCCAGTTGTTCTTCATCGCCTTCATGCCCATCGTGACCGCGCTGTTCGTCTCCCCGCGGGACGAGACGCCGACCTACCTGCGGGCCGTCGCCATCATCCTGGTGATGTGGGTCCTCGGCTGGATGGGTCTCGCCCGTCTGGTCCGCAGTTCGGTGCTCTCGCTGCGGGAACGCGAGTTCGTGGAGGCGGCGAAGGTGTCCGGTGCCTCTCCCGCGCGCATCGTGCGCAAGGAGATCCTGCCGAACATCGTCACACCGATCCTGGTGCAGAGCACCTACATCCTGCCCAGCACGATCCTCACCATCGCCTTCCTCTCGTTCGTCGGCGTCGGGTTCGTCGAGCCCACCCCCGACTGGGGCCGCATGTTCGCCAGGGGGGCCGAGGTCTACGAGCAGGATCCGACGTTCATGTTCTTCCCGGGCGTGGCGCTGGTGATCTTCGTGCTCTGCTTCAACCTTCTCGGAGACTCCGTCCGGGACGCATTCGACCCCAAGACCGGACGGTAAGCGTCCATTGGTGGTGGGGGGACTGCCACCCCCGTTCCGGGCTCACCGGACCGTCAGGCAGTACACGTGGACAACTATCGACAGGTAGGTGCATCGGCATCATGAAGCCCATCAGAACGCGCACAGGGCGCGCCATGGCCGTTGCGGTCGTGGCCGGCTCGCTGGCGCTGACCGGCTGCTCCAACGACAGCGGCAGCAACGACGGGAAGGACAACTCCAAGTCGAAGGACGACGCCGCCGCACAGTCGACGCCTGTTGCCTACGGTGATGCCAAGGCCTCCCAGGGTCCTGCCGAGGAAGTGGCCGGAGCCAAGCCCGGTGGCGTCATCAACGTGTACCAGCAGTCCGACCTGACCCACATGGATCCGGGCCAGATCTACGTCAGCGACGCGGGCCAGTTCGCCAACCTGATCCACCGTGGTCTGACGAACTTCCAGGAGGACGCCAAGGGCAACCTGACGGTCGTCGGTGACGTCGCCACCGACTCCGGCAAGGCCTCCGACGGCAACAAGACCTGGACGTACACCCTCAAGGACGGCGTCAAGGACCAGTACGGCGACGAGATCACCTCGGCCGACGTCCGCCACACCATTGAGCGGCAGTACGCGAAGTTCATCTTCGACGGTCCGCTCTACGTCCAGAACTGGCTCTCCGGGCCGAAGTACCGTGAGGCGCTGCCGGACGGCCCGTTCAAGGGCAAGCACCTGCCGGACTCCGTCCTGGAGACCCCGGACGACAAGACGGTGGTCTTCCACTTCAAGGAGCCCCAGCCGGACCTCCCGCAGGCGCTCGCCATGGCCGGTTACTCCATCGTGCCCGAGAAGCGGGACACTAAGGAGAAGTACGACAAGGCCCCGGCGTCCCTCGGCCCGTACAAGCTCTCCGAGTACAAGCCGGGCAAGTCGCTGACCCTGGTCAAGAACGACCAGTGGGACCCGAAGACGGACTCGGTGCGCCACCAGTACGTCAACGGCTACCAGTTCACCAACACCGTCGACCAGGCCAGCCAGACCAAGCGTCTGATCGCCGACCAGGGCGAGGCCAAGAACGCCATCCAGTTCACGGACCCCGTGGACTCGGCCCAGATGTCGACGGTCATCACCAACCCCGCGACGAAGAAGCGCACCATCCAGGGCTACCAGCCCTACGTGTGGCAGTTGAGCTTCAACCTCGACAGCCCCAACATGAAGGACAAGAAGGTTCGCGACGCGATCACCTACGCGATCCCGAACCAGTCCATGGTCCAGGCCGACGGTGGCCGTTACGGCGGCGAGATCGCCGGCGGTCTGATGGCTCCGACCCTGCCCGGTTTCGACCCCAAGTACGACCCGTTCGGCAAGCTGAAGAAGCCCAACGGTGACCCGGAGAAGGCCAAGCAGCTGCTGAAGGAGGCTGGTGTCAAGGAAGGCACCAAGCTGTCCTACGCCTACTCCAACACCCCGCGTGGCCAGGCGCAGATGGTCATCATCAAGGACGCCCTGAAGAAGATCGGCTACAGCGTCCAGGCCAAGGAGATCGACCGCGCCACGTTCTACGAGCAGGTCGGCAAGCTGAAGAACCCGTACGACCTCTACATGACCGGCTGGGGCCAGGACTGGCCGTCCCCGTCCACGGTCATCACCCCGGT
This sequence comes from Streptomyces sp. NPDC046862, assembly GCF_040704615.1. Classification (NCBI taxonomy): domain Bacteria; kingdom Bacillati; phylum Actinomycetota; class Actinomycetes; order Kitasatosporales; family Streptomycetaceae; genus Streptomyces; species Streptomyces sp. NPDC046862. The sequence continues at coordinate 268,976 of NZ_JBEYXP010000001.1, forward strand.
CTACGACGGCACCCAGGTCGCCGACGGTTCGCCGAACTACTCGCACATCAACGACAAGCAGGTCAACGCCCTCATCAAGAAGGCTCTGACCCAGCAGCCCGAGGAGGCCGCGAAGACCTGGGAAGAGGCTCACCACCGCATCGTGGAGGAGATCAACCCGGCCGCCCCGGTCTACTACTCGAAGCAGATCCAGCTCTACGGATCGAACATCGGCGGTGCCAAGTACAGCACGGAGTCGAGCTACATCGACATCAACGACCTGTACCTGAAGAAGCCGTAACCCGTCAGCTCGGCTGATCCGCGGGGGTGTGCGCCAGGCGGAGCGCACCCCCGCGGACGGTAACCCCCTCGACCGCCGCGTTTCGAAGAGAGCATCCACCCGCCATGCTTCAGTTCCTCATCCGCAGGCTGATCGGCGCCGTCGTCATCATGTTCCTGATCGGCGCCTTCACGTTCTTCTTGTTCTATACGATCCCCGCTGACTTCGCCGAACTGGCCTGCGGCAAGAACTGCAGCCCCGAGAACATCGCGGTCATCAGAGAGAATCTCGGTCTCGACAAGCCCATCACCCAGCAGTTCTGGGAGTTCATGACCGGCATCGTGACCGGACGCGACTTCCCCCAGGGGCACTGCTCCGCTCCGTGCCTGGGTGTCTCCTTCGACAGCGGCGAGTTCGTCTGGGACTCCATCACGGACCGCTTCCCGCTGACGCTGTCGCTGACCGTCGGCGGTCTGGTGATCTTCCTGGTGCTCGGTCTCGGCTCGGGTCTGCTCGCCGCCTGGAAGCGCGGCACGGTGATCGACAAGCTGGTCAGTGGCGCCTCGATGGTGCTCAGCTCGTTCCAGATCTACTTCCTCGGCCCGATCGTGCTCGGCATCTTCGTCTTCAGCACCGGCTGGATGGACAACCCCAAGTACGTCCCCTTCACCGACGATCCCGTCGGCTGGGTCGTGGGTCTGCTGATCCCCTGGGCCGTGATGGCCACGATCTTCACCGCCCAGTACACGCGTATGGCCCGCTCGACCATGATCGAGCAGCTGTCGGAGGAGCACGTGCGCACCGCCCGCGCCAAGGGCATGAGGCAGCGGTACGTCTTCTTCCGCTACGCCTGGCGCGGTTCGCTCATCCCGATCGTCACCATCATCGGGATGGACCTGAGCGCACTCCTGTCCGGCGCGGTGGTCACGGAGTTCACCTTCGACCTGCCCGGACTCGGCCGTCTCGCGGTCCAGTCCTCGCTGACCAAGGACCTTCCGCTGACCATGGGCGTCATGCTGTTCGGGGCGTTCTTCATCCTGATGCTGAACATCCTGGTGGACCTCGCCTACGCCTACATCGACCCGCGCGTGCGCCTCAGCTAGGAGAATGACCGTGACCACACTGACCAAGACCGAAGGCGAGAAGGCCCCGACCGGGCCGGAGGCCTTCCTCTCGGTCCGCGACCTGAGGGTGCGGTTCTCCACCGAGGACGGCATTGTGAAGGCGGTCGACGGGCTCTCCTTCGACGTCGAACGCGGCAAGACCCTCGGTATCGTGGGCGAGTCGGGCTCCGGCAAGTCCGTGACCAACCTGACCGTCCTCGGCCTGCACAACCCGAAGAACACCACCGTCGAGGGCGAGATCGTCCTCGACGGCAAGGAACTGGTGACCGCGACCGAGCGGGAGATGGAGAAGATCCGCGGCAACAAGGCCGCGATGATCTTCCAGGACCCGCTCACGGCCCTCTCGCCGTACTACACGGTGGGCCGGCAGATCGCCGAGCCGTTCATGAAGCACACCGGCGCCTCCAAGAAGGAGGCACGGCAGCGGGCGATCCAGATGCTGGACAAGGTCGGCATCCCGCAGCCCCGGACGCGCGTGGACGACTACCCGCACCAGTTCTCCGGCGGTATGCGCCAGCGCGCCATGATCGCCATGGCCCTGGTCTGCGACCCCGACCTGCTCATCGCGGACGAGCCGACCACCGCCCTCGACGTCACCGTCCAGGCGCAGATCCTCGACCTGCTCAAGGACCTCCAGCAGGAGTTCGGCTCGGCGATCGTCTTCATCACCCACGACCTCGGCGTCATCTCCGACATGGCCGACGACCTGCTGGTGATGTACTCCGGCCGGGCCGTGGAGCGCGGCACCGTCCGCGAGGTGCTGCGCAACCCCCAGCACCCCTACACCTGGGGCCTGTTGAGCTCGATGCCTCGCCTCGGTGGCGACACCGCGCAGGCGCTCACCCCCATCCCCGGGTCACCGCCCAGCCTGCTCAACCCGCCGTCGGGCTGCCCCTTCCACCCGCGCTGCGCCTTCACCGGCGAGGTGACCGGCAACCGGTGCAGCGAGGAGCGGCCGCCGCTCGGCGAGGGACGCTCCTCCGCGTGCCACCTGACGGCGGAGCAGAAGCAGACCATCTTCATCGACAAGATCCAGCCCCGGCTGCGCTAGGGAGATCCGAGACATGAGCGACAACCTCACCCTCCCCACACAGCAGGGCTCCGCCGATACGTCGACCGAGAACCTCCTCGAGGTCGAGGGCCTGACGAAGCACTTCCCGATCTACGGCGGCTTCCCGTTCAAACGGAAGGTCGGCGCCGTGCAGGCGGTCGACGGCATCGACCTGACGGTCGGGGTCGGCGAGAGCGTCGGTCTGGTGGGCGAGTCCGGCTGTGGCAAGTCGACCACCGGCCGGCTCATCACGCGCCTGCTGGAGCCGACGGGCGGCAAGATCACGTACGCGGGCCAGGACATCACGCACGCCTCCCGCAGGCAGCTGGCCCCTGTCCGGTCCGAGATCCAGATGATCTTCCAGGACCCGTACTCCTCGCTGAACCCGCGGCAAACCGTCGGCACGATCATCAAGTCGCCGATGGAGGTCAACGGGATCAACCCCGAGGGCGGCCGGGAGAAGAAGGTCCGCGAACTCCTTGAGCTCGTCGGCCTCAACCCGGAGCACTACAACCGGTTCCCGCACGAGTTCTCCGGCGGCCAGCGCCAGCGCATCGGCGTCGCCCGCGCCCTGGCGCTGAACCCGAAGCTGATCGTCGCGGACGAGCCGGTCTCCGCGCTGGACGTGTCGATCCAGGCGCAGGTCGTGAACCTCCTGCAGAAGGTCCAGGACGAGCTGGGCATCGCCTTCCTGTTCATCGCCCACGACCTCGCCATCGTGCGGCACTTCTCGAAGCGCGTGGCCGTGATGTACCTCGGCAAGGTCGTCGAGGTCGGCGACCGGGAGTCGATCTACAACCGGCCCCGTCACCCGTACACCCACGCCCTGCTCTCGGCCGTCCCCGAGGTCGCCATCGACGACGAGGAGGAGGGCAGGGAGCGCATCCGCCTCGCCGGCGACGTCCCCTCGCCGATCCACCCGCCGTCCGGCTGCCGGTTCCGCACCCGCTGCTGGAAGGCGCAGGACAAGTGCGCCTCCGAGGAGCCGCCGCTGATCCAGCTCTCCGGCAACCGTGAGGGCCACCTGACGGCCTGCCACTTCCCGGAGGAGCCGACCACGGAGGCCCGCGACGAGGACGTCGTGATGGACCCGGCGCTGAAGGCGCTGGAGGACAGCGCGGCGGACGAGCCCGCGGCGGAGGTCACGAAGGACTGACGATGACGGGCGTGCCGGTCGTGGCCGTCCCACGACTCGGCACGGCCCTCGGTACGTCAGCGATGATCTTGGATTAGGAGGCGGGCACCGAAGAGCCCCTGTCCCCGGTCCCTGGGCGCTTCAAGGCCTCCGACTCGCCGGCGGCCCACGAGTCGGCGCGCCAGTTCGAGGAGGAGAAGGACGTCGTGCACGCGGCCTGAGCCTCCCGCAGCGCCCGAATCGCGGGGGCGCTCGAAGCCAACTGGTTCCGAGCGCCCCTTTTGCAGCGCGGCACTACTCGGCGGAAAGGCCGTCGTCCGGAGTCACTGCGACGATGGCGACGGTAGGGGGCGGCGGTGCTGGCGTGTACACGTACGCGACTGCCAGCCCCGGCACACTGCCCCGGGGCTCGATCCTCGTCTTGCGGATCTCGGTGCCGTCCTGACGGGGCGGCCCGAGCAGGACCCCAAGTCTGGGCACCTGCTCCAGTTCCTGCCGCAGCCTTTCCAGTGCCTGCTCGGCTCCGAGGGTTTTCGCCCGCTCGGCCGCCCGCACCGTGACGGCGGCGATCACGCCGCTCATCGGCCCGGGGCCTCCCGCTTCAAGAGGGACGTGAGGTCAGTGCCCTCCTGTACGGCGATGTCGAACTCGGGATCCTGGTAGAGCCGGATCCTGCCCCGGTAGTCGACGATCACCGCGCCGACAGCATTCAGGTCCGTCTCCGACGATGCCTCCAGCGCGCGCTGAAGATCTGCTTCGAACGACTCCCGGTCGCCGGGAAAACCATGTCCGGATCGAAGAGCGGCTCGAATGTCCCCGATGGTCCTCAACGGCAGCGCCCCAGGCCCGGGCGTCTCCGCGTACTGTGCGCTCACGATCCACTGCTCCTTGGTGTCCGCTCGTCCTACCAGAAGTGTCCTACAGTGGTGCGAGTCCCGCTGCGGAACGTCGGCCCGGCCCCGGGCGACCAGGTCCGCTCGCGTGCTTGCTGAAGCGCCACAGACCGCTCGGCGTCGAACGTGGGCAAGGCATCGGGCGTCAGCGTACCTGCGAGGCTGCGGTGCGGGCTGTGCCTGTGGACAACTCACGCCTCGTCCTCGTTCCCCTTCGGAACGACGCTGAACCACACCGCCTTGCCGTGTGGGTAGTCCCGTACGCCCCAGTGATCGGCGCACGCCTCGACGATGCCGAGGCCGCGTCCGCGCTCGTCCTCGTTCGAGGGAGTGTGAAGTGCCGGTGCGCCTGAACCGTGGTCCCACACCGTGACGCGGAAGTCCTCCGGGGTGCGTTCCATGCTGACGTAGGTCTCCTGGGCGGAGCAGCGGTAGGCGTTGGTGACGATCTCGGAGGCCAGCAACTCCACACTGTCGACGATGCAGTTGAGCCTCGTGGCGGCGAGGATGCTGCGGATCGTTGCCCGGACCACGCGAACGGCGCGGGGGTCGTGGGGGATGGTGAGGCCGTAGGTCCAGAGGGGTTGGGGGGTTTCGGGCGTGCGCATATGGCAGCCTCCAGTCGTGTGCGTACTGTTACTGACGACGTACGTACGGTAGCGATATTGGTTGCCAATACTCAACCTCCTTGCTGAAGGTGCTGGTTGGTGGATACTTCCGTGGTTGACGATGAGGAGGCTGTATGGGGCTGAGGGCGAACCCGACCTACCGGCAGCGGCGCTTCGGGGCCGAAGTTCGGGCCATGCGCGAACGTGCCGGATTCACCGCTGCACGTGCGGCGGAGGTGATGGGGATGAATGCCTCGCACATCAGTACCGTCGAGGCGGGGCGTACGAGCCTGTCCGCAGAGCGGGTGCGTCGACTGGCTGCCGCATCAGGTAGCGAAGAATCCACCTATGTGGACGCCTTGATCGAGCTGGGTAACAGGTCCGGCAAGGGCTGGTGGACCAAGTATCGGGAGCGTCTGCCTCAACTCTTCCTCGACTTTGTTGAGTTGGAGGACGCCGCAGTCGACGTCGTCTGCTATGAACCGTTCTTCGTGCCGGGCCTGCTCCAGACCGAGTCCTACGCCTCAGTGATCCACCGTCAGGGATACGCGAAGTCGCTCGAAGCGGAGCAGGATCTGGCGGTGGAGTTCCGCCTCCGACGCCAACAGCTCCTGTGGAAGGAACAGCCTCCCCGGTTTCACGCGATCATCCACGAGGCGGCGTTGCACCCGTCGTACGGCGACAGGGGCATCATGCGTGAGCAACTGCTCCGTCTGATCGAGCTGTCGCGCCTGCCGCATGTCACCCTGCAGGTGCTGCCCTTTGATGGGCCGGTGCCGTTCGGTACGTCCTTCACCATGCTGCTGCCGACTGAGCAACGACTCGGGGCGGTCCTCGTCGCGCATGTCGAGCAGGACCTGTGCCTGGGGGAGGCCAAAGACCTTGCCAGGTACACGGATTTGTTCGCTACGCTGCGGGACACGGCACTCCCCGCAATGGACGTGTCCGTACCGCCCGAGGGACACCTCGCCAAGGACTCCCTGAGGCTGATCCAGAGACTCCTTTACCCCCTCCTTTGAGGAAGGCGAGCAGGTGACCGGGTTGCGATGGCAGAAGTCAACCTACAGCGAGGGCGGCTCGGCGACCTGCGTCGAAATGGCCCTTGATCGAACCGGCACCCTTCACCTCCGTGAGAGTGTCACCCCCGCCGTGGTCACGAGCGTGGCACCGGCCGCCCTCGTGGCACTGATCGATTGGGCCAGCAAGGGTGAGGGGACGGCCGTGTCCACGGAGGTGGGGTAACCGGCTGAACTGTGACACATTCGGGAAATGTGTCACATCCGCGGGTTCGCCCACCTGCCCGCAGTCGCCGTACGCCGCGTCCGGTGACGTGACCGAGATGCCGTCCGGAGGCTGACCCGGCGGAGGCCGTCAGCCGGCAGCCCTCAGACGCCGGCCCTCAGACCACGGCCCTTGCCCAGTGGCAAGCTACCTGCGCCTCAGCACCCCCGCCCAGCACCTCCAACTCCCGGCTCCGGCACGACTCAACCACGCCCGCCCGTTCCGCCTCCCCGCTTGCCAGGATCTGGCAGCGGGCGTGGAAGCGGCAGCCAGGGGGGATGCGGGACGGGTCCGGGGGTTCACCGGTGAGGACCACCGGGTCGCCCGGGGCCTCCGGCAGGACCGACAACAGGGCCTGGGTGTAGGGGTGCCGGGGAGCCGTCAGGACCTGTTCCACGTCGCCGGTCTCCACGATGCGGCCCAGGTACATCACGGCCACCCGGTCGGCGATGTTCCACGCCAGGCCCAGGTCGTGGGTCACCACCAGGGCGGACAGGCCCAGTTCGGCGCGCAGGCGCAGCAGCAGGGCCAGGATCTCGCCGCGCACGGAGGCGTCCAGCGAGGCCACCGGCTCGTCGGCGACGAGGATCTCGGGCTCCAGGACGAGGGCGCCCGCGATCACCACGCGCTGGCGCTGGCCTCCGGACAGCTCGTGCGGGTAGCGGAGGTAGAAGCGCTCGGGTGGCCGGAGCCCGGCCCGGGAGAGGGCCTGGGCGACCGCCGACCGCTCGTCCCCGCCGTACCCGTGGATGCGCAGCCCCTCGGCCACCGCGTCGTACACCGTGTGGCGGGGGTTCAGTGATCCGCTCGGGTCCTGGAGCACCAGCTGGACGCGTCTGCGGTAGGCCTTCAGGGCTCGGGACGAGTACTCCAGGGGCTTGCCGCCGAAGGTGACCCGTCCCGCGGTCGGCGGCACCAGGCCGAGCAGCGAGCGGGCCAGCGTGGTCTTGCCGCAGCCCGACTCGCCGACCAGTGCCACGATCTCCCCGGCCCCGATGTCGAGTTCGACGCCGTCCACGGCCCGGGCCGGTGCTGTGCCGTGCCGCCCGGGGAAGGTCACGTGCAGGTCCTGGGCGCTGAGCAGGGGCGGTGGTGTCGGCGCCGTGATGGGGTGCGTCATGGGGTGGTGCTCGCCTCCTCCGTCGCGGTGGCCCGGCCCGGGGCCTGCGCCCCCACGTGCACGCAGGCCGCCCGCCGCCCCGGACCGGCGTCCCGCAGCGGCTGGTCCTGCGTGGCGCAGGCGTCCAGGGCCACGGGGCAGCGCGGGTGGAAGGCACAGCCGGAGGGCAGGGCGGAGGGGTCGGGAGGGTCGCCGGGCAGGCCGCGCGGGGCGAACCGTGAGGCCGGGTCGCCGATGCTCGGGAACGCCGCCGACAGGGCCTCCCCGTACGGATGCCGGGCGTCCTCGTGGACCTCCCGGGCGGGACCCTCCTCGACCACTCGGCCCGCGTACATCACCGCGAGCCGGTCGCAGGTGTCGGCGAGGACCGAGAGGTCGTGGCTGATCATGACGAGGCCCAGGTCCTGTTCGGCGACGAGCTGTCGGATCAGCCGCAGGATCTGCGCCTGGATCATGACGTCGAGCGCGGTGGTCGGCTCGTCGGCGATGATCAGCCGGGGGTCGCAGGCCAGGGCCATGGCGATCATGACGCGCTGGCGCTGGCCGCCGGACAGCTCGTGCGGATACGCCGACGCCCGTGCTGCGGGCAGACCCACGTGCTCCAGGAGTTCGCCGGTCCTCTTCCGGGCCGCCGCGGCCGTCGCCTTGCGGTGCAGCAGGATCGGTTCACCGATCTGGTCGCCGACGCGGTGCACCGGGTTGAGCGAGTGCATCGCCCCCTGGAAGACGATCGAGGCGCCCGCCCAGCGGACCGCCCGCACCCGCCCCCACCGCATCGTCAGCACGTCCTCGCCGTCCAGCAGGATCTCCCCACCGACCCGCGTACCGGACGGCAGCAGCCTCAGCAGCGCGAGCGCGAGCGTGGTCTTGCCGCAGCCCGACTCGCCCGCGATGCCGAGCATCCGGCCCGCCGCCAGCGAGAGGTCCACGCCCCGCACCGCGGCCGCCCCGCCCGCGTACGTCACGTCGAGGTTCCGGACCTCCAGCAGCGTCAACGGGTCACCCCCAGCCTGGGATCGAGAACGGACTCCACCGCACGGCCGCACAGCGTGAACGCCAGCGCCACCAGGGCGATCGCGATGCCCGGCGGCACCAGGTACCACCAGTCGCCGGAGCTGACCGCGCCGGCCTCGCGTGCGTCCTGGAGCAGACCGCCCCACGACACGACCGTCGGATCACCCAGGCCCAGGAAGGCCAGCGTCGCCTCGGCGAGGATGGAGGAGGAGATCATCAGGGTCGTCTGCGCCAGCACCAGGGGCATCACGTTGGGCAGCACGTGCCGGGACATGATGTGCCAGTGGCCGCCGCCGAGCGCCTTCGCGCGTTCGATGTACGGGCGCGCCTCCACGGCCAGCGTCTGGGCCCGCACCAGGCGGGCGGTGGTCGGCCAGGACGTCACGCCGATCGCCAGGACGATCGTGCCGAGTGAGCGCGACATGACGGTGGCCAGCGCGACGGCGAGTACCAGCGCCGGCATCACCAGGAACCAGTCCGTGATCCGCATCATCACGGTGGCGTACGCACCGCGGAAGTGGCCGGCCGTGATCCCCACGAGCGCGCCGATGGCCACCGACAGCACGGCCGCGAGCAGTCCGACGAGGAGCGAGACCCGCGACCCCCAGACGACCAGGCCCAGCAGATCACGCCCGAACTGGTCGGTGCCCAGGGGGAATTCCGAGCTCGGGCTCTGCAGTGGCCGGCCCGGCGCGCTGGTCACGTCGGCCACGTCGGAGCCGACCGTCAGCGGCGCGGTCAGGGCCGCCAGCGCGAAGAGCGCGAGCGCGGCCAGGCCGAGGAGCCCGGCGCGGTGGGTGCGGTACCGCTTCCAGAAGCGGGCGGCCGAACGGCGGCGGCGCTGCCTTGCGAGGGCCCGCGGACCAGCCTTCGCCACCTCGGGATTCGCTTCGGTCGTCATCGGCCCACCCGGGGGTCGAGCAGCGGATAGATCAGGTCGGCCAGCGTGTTCATCACGATCACCGCCGACGCGAAGACGAAGAACAGGCCCTGGACGAGCGGGAGGTCGGGCACGCTCAGCGCCTGGTAGAAGAGGCCGCCGAGGCCCGGCCAGGAGAAGACGGTCTCGACCAGGATCACGCCCGCCACCGTCCGCCCGAGGTTGACGAAGATCAGGGTCATGGTGGGCAGCATCGCGTTCGGCACGGCGTGCCGGCGCCGGACCAGGTCGTCCCTGAGCCCCTTGGCGCGCGCGGTCGTCAGATAGTCGCTGCCCATCTCGTCGAGCACGGCGGAGCGGGTGACCAGCAGTGTCTGCCCGTACTCGACCGCGACCAGCGTGATCACCGGCAGGACGAGGTGGTGGGCGACATCGACGACATACGCGAAGCCCTCCTCGCCGCCCGACTCCATGCCGCCGGTGGGGAAGAGCCCGGGGATCGGTCCCATGCCCACGGAGAACACGATGATGAGCAGCAGACCCAGCCAGAACGACGGGATCGAGTAGAGGGCCAGCGCCAGACCGGTGTTCAGCCGGTCGCCGAGCCGGCCGTGGCGCCACGCCGAGCGGGTGCCGAGGACGATGCCGAGCGCGGTGTACAGGACGAACGCGGTGCCGGTGAGCAGCAGCGTGTTCGGCAGGGCCTCAGTGATCTTGTCGACGACGGGCGCCCGGAACTGGTACGAGGTGCCGAGGTCTCCGGTGAGCGCCTTGCCGCAGTAGTCCGTGAACTGCTGCCACAGTGGCAGGTCGAGCCCGAACTCCCTTCGGTACGCGGCCAGTTGCTCCGCCGATACCTGGCGGCCGCCCGTCATGTACTTGACCGGGTCGCCGGGGATCAGCCGGAAGAGGAAGAAACTGGTGACCAGGACGGCGAGCAGCGAGACGGCGGCGCCGCCCAGCTTGCCCGCCGCGTGGCGGAGGTACGCGGTCCTGACGCGTGCCCGTGCGCGTGCCCGTGTTCCGTTCATGAACGGCTGTCCGCCGACTGGCGGCCGGACCGGTGCGGCTTGTCGGTCCACCGGCTACTCGCGGTCGTCGGCGGTGGAGCGGCGGCGCAGGGCGAGGAACACCGCGGCGCCCGCCAGGACGACGACTCCCGAGACGACGCCGACGACGACACCGGTCGAGCCGCCACCGCCGCCGGAGGCCTCGCCGGAGGCGGCCGGAACCGCCGACCACCAGCTCCAGTAGCCGTCCTGTCCGTAGATGTTGCCCGCCTTCTTCGGCATGGTCGTGATCGACGCGATCTGGTCCGTCCGGTAGGCCTCGACCGCGTTCGGATACGCCATGACGTTCATGTACCCGAGGTCGTACAGCCGGGACTCCATCCGCTGGACGACGTCCGCCCGCTTGACGGGGTCGTACTCGGCGAGCTGCTGTGCGTAGAGCCTGTCGTACGCCTTGTCGCAGATGAAGTTGTCGGTGGCGCCGGTGTCCTTGGGGGTGGCCGGGAGCGCCGCGCAGGTGTGGATGGACAGGACGAAGTCCGGATCGGGGTTGACGGACCAGCCGTCGAAGGCGAGGTCGTAGGTGCCCGCGAGCCAGGGGTCGGTCACGTTGTCCAGGCAGTTGAGCGTCACGCCGATACCGAGCTTGCCCCACCACTCCTGGAGGTACTTGCCGACCGCCTTGTCGTTGGGGTCGGTGGCGTGGCACAGGATCCGGTAGCCGAGGGGCTTGCCGTCCTTGCCGACGCGTTTGCCGTCGCCGTTCTTCCGGTAGCCGGCCTCGTCGAGGAGCCGGGCCGCCTTCGCCGGGTCGTACGCGAGTTCCTGGCTCGCCGACGGCTTCCAGAAGTACGTCGAGAAGCGCGGCGGGATGTAGCCCTCGCCCTCGACGGCATGGCCGCGGAAGACCCTGTCGATGATGGTCCTGCGGTCGACGGCCAGGAACAGGGCGTTGCGCACCCGCCGGTCGAGCAGGGACGGGTCGCCGTCGCCGAAGCGCGTCCCGTCCTTGGACCGGGCGCCCGGGTTCGTGGCGAGAGCGTAGAAGCGGCGGCCGGGGGCGTCGTTGACGTGGATGTTCTTCTCGCCCTTGAGGGAGGCGGCCTGGGCGGGCGTCAGGGAGGGAGAACCGGCGACGAAGGAGACCTCGCCCTTGCGCAGGGCCGCCACCGCGGCGTCCTGGTCCTTGTAGTACCGGAAGACCAGCTCGTCGAACTTCGGGGCCCCGCGCCAGAAGTCCTTGTTGGCCTTGAGACGCACGTAGCTGTCGGCCTTGTAGCCCGTCAGGACGAACGGCCCGTTCCCCACCACGGGGAAGTTCTTGTCGTTGTTGAACTCCGAGAAGTCCTTGACCTTCTCCCACACGTGCTTGGGCACGATCGGCACGTCGAGCGCGGTCATCGTGGCCTGCGGCTTCTTCAGCTCGATGACCAGCTTGGTGGGGCTGGGGGCGGTGACCTTCCTGAAGTTGGTGACGAAGCTGCCGTTGGCGGTGGCGGCACCGTCGTCGGTCATCATCGTGTTGAAGGTCCAGGCGGCGTCCTCGGCGGTGGCCCGCTCGCCGTCCGACCACCGGGAGTCGGAGCGGATCGTGTAGGTCCAGGTGAGCTTGTCGGGAGACGACGCCCACTTGGTGGCGAGACCCGGGACCGTGTGGGCGTCCCCCGGGTCGTAGTTGGTCAGGTACTCGTACGTCAGCCGGTGGATGCTCGTACTGACCAGGCGGGTCGCGAGGAACGGGCTCAGCGAGTCGACGCTCTGCGCGACCGCGACGGTGAGGACCTTCCCGCCGTCCTTCGCCTCTGCCTGCCGGGGCGCCGGGTTGAGCGGAGTCGCCAGGCCGGCCGAGAACGCGAGGGCCGCGACGCCGGCGGCGAGGAGCCGGGATCTGCGCTTCCGTAAGCCTGCCCCGGGGGTCGGGCGCCCTCTGCCGTGCTGATCTCGTGTGTCCATGAATCCGTGACCTCGCGTCATCGCTCGTACAGCGGCGGCTCGTTGAACTGACTGACGGGGTGTGATCGGAACGTGACCGGGTGACATCGCCGGGTGATGAGTGTGTATCAGCGCCGGTCCGCGCTCGTCAACGGCGCGTCAACGGCGCGTCGACCCCGTGTGGCCTGCGAAGATGGCGAGTTGACGGTGATGTCACGCCCATTGGTCGAGACCGGTGACGCGACCCTGGTGGGGGACTGACGGCGTGACTCGCCGGTGACCGCCGGCGTTCCCCGCCTCGGCTCTCAGAACCCGGATCGCCGTACGACGGTGATGATCTCGGGACTGGAAGCGGGCGCGAAGGGCCCCTGCCCCCAGTCCCCGAACCGTCCCTGGACGGCCAATCCGGCGCCTCCCAGGAACCGGTCGAGTGCCTCGGCCCCCAGGAACCGCAGGGTGCTCCTGCTGACCTGAGGCCGCCGCCACCCGGGGCCGTCGAAGGTCCCGGTGAACGTCACACGGTCGCCGGTGACGGGCGACTCGACCTCGTGCCACACCCGGACGACATCACCGTTGTCGTCGGTGACGGCGCGCTCACGCTCGGCGGTCCAGCCCTCCCACGCCCGGGCGGCGGGATTGCGGGTCTCGAACACGAACCGCCCGTGCGGAGCGAGCGCCTGGCGCACCGTACGCAGAGCACGCCGCAGCTCCTCGTCCCCGACGAGTTCCTGGAACGCGTACCCGGTCATCACGACGAGGTCGAACTCCCCGCGCCACCGCACCGAGTCGAGGTCCCCGAGCACCCACTCCACGCCGGGAGCCCGCCGCCGGGCCCGTACGAGCATCGCGGCGGCCGGGTCGACCCCGGTGAGCCGCCCCCGGTGTCCGCTCTCCCGCGCCCGCCCGAGCAGCCGCCCCGTCCCGCACCCGACGTCGAGCACGGCACCGGCCCCCATCACCAGACCGAGATAGAACTCGTCACCCGGCCCCCACGGATGGAGGGCGTCGTACAGCCCGGCGAGCGTGACATCGGAGAACGCGCGGTCAACCATCGTGTGCAGTCTGTCAGTTCGGGCAACGGGTGTGCGACCGCTTCGGTGAGGGCGGGTCAGCGGATCACCCGGCCACGCAGCACGATCCGCCGTGGGTGGCGCAGGACCGCCGGTTCCCTGCGGGGATCCGCGTCGTAGACCGTGATGTCGGCGAGAGCTCCTTCGGTGAGGGCCGGGAGACCGAGGAAGGCGCGGGCGGTCCAGCTCGCGGCACCGACGGCGGACTCGGCGGGCAGCCCTGCGGCGATGAGGTGCTCCACCTCGGTGGCGACGTTCCCGAAGGGCGCGGAGTCCGTGCCGGCGAGCACCGTGACACCGGCGTCGTGGGCCTCCCGGACACGCCGGATCATCGTCCGGTGCCCCTCCTGCCATAGGCGGCCCCGCGCGGTGGACTTGATCTGCGGCGCGCTGCGGGCGAACGCGGTGAGCGTGGGGACGTACGCCGTCCCGTGCGCGGCCATCAGCCCGACGCACTCCTCGGGCATTCCCATGCCGTGCTCGATGGAGTCGATCCCGGCCCGGGCGGCACCGAGCACCCCCTCGGCGGACTGGCAGTGGGCGGCGACCCGCCCTCCGGCGGCGTGCACGGCCTCCACGACGGTCCTCAGCAGCTCATGGGGAACCGGGGGCGCCTCGAAGTCCCAGTCGGCCATGAGCTTGCACCAGCCGTCGTTCGCCTTCGCCTCGGCCACGGCGGCGGTCACCAGGTCGGCCGTGACGGTGTGGAAGCCGGCGTTCTTCGACAGGCCCGCCCACGCGAGCCAGCGGCCCGCCGTGATCATCCGGGGTGCGTCCGGTGCGTCGCGCACCTCGGCCGGTACGTCGCCCAGCAGCCCGGGGAAGCGCAGCGCCGTCGTTCCGGCGTCCCGGTGCGCCGCGATCTGCTCGGCGAAGACCGCGGGGTCGAAGACCGTCTCTCCCTCGGCCGCGCCCGGATGCGTGTGGACGTCGACGAGCCCCGGCAGCAGGAAGCCGCCGTCGGCGACGGTGTCCGCCGGGCCGGAGGGGCGGTCGAAGGTGAGGCGGTCGCCGAGGGCCCAGACGTCGCGTACTACTCCCTCGGGCAGGACGGTTCCGCGCAGGTGAAGGGGCACGGTTCATTTAATCGCTCGACTGGGGACGGACACCGGGGAATGCTCGCCGCGACCCCAACAAGCCCTTTGGAGGCATCTGTTGAACCCCGTGATCCGCCACATCACGTTCCACTGCACCGGAGACCCCTACGATCTCGGCCTGTTCTGGAGCGAGTTGCTCGGGCGGCCGCTCGCCGACGACGACAAGCCCGGTGACCCCGAGGCACTGATCGGGGACCCTGCGGGTGGCCCGGGGATGCTGTTCGTGCGGGTGGACGAGGGCAAGCCGGCCGAGAGCCGGGTGCACCTCGACCTGCGGCCCCAGGGGCGCACCCGTGCCGAGGAGGTCGAGCGGGCGATCGGACTCGGGGCCACCCTGGTCGCGGACCGCACGCGGCCCGACGGACGCGGCTGGGTCGTGCTGGCCGACCCCGAGGGCAACGAGTTCTGCGTGGAGCGGGGCGAGTTGGACTAGGGCGTGCATCGAAAGTCCTGCCTGGCACTGCTGCTGCGTCGGGCTGTTTGAGCGCGCCCAGTGCGAGGGCGGCCCTCCGTCGTGCGACGTAGGTCCGCCGCCGGATGTGGCAGGGCGCCGCACGCCATAGCCTCGACACATGACGGCAGTTGACTCGCATCCCAGCGGCCCCCGTAGCTCGGAGCAGCGCAAGCGCGAGGCACTTGAACGGCTCGCGCGGGACAACGACGTATGGGTCGCCACGGCCGACGCCACCGGCGAGCCATGCCTCGTTCCGCTGGCCTTCTGGTGGGACGGCGAGGCGGTGTGGCTGTCCACCCGCGACACCAACCCGACTGGGCGCAACCTGTGCTCCTCGGGCCGGGTCCGGCTCAGCTTCGGCCATAGCCGGGACGTGGTCCTGATCCACGGCACCGCGCGCATGCTGACCCGCGAGGAGCTTCCGGCCGAGGTTGGCGACGCCTTCGCCGCCAAGGACGGCTGGGACCCTCGCGAGGACCACCCCTCGTACGTTTTCTTCCAGGTCACCCCGCAGGTGCTGCAGGCATGGGGAACGGTTCCCGAGATGGCCGGACGGACCCTGATGCGAGACGGGACGTGGCTGGTCCAGGGCGGCCTCGAACGGGTCGCAGGCACTCGTTGACGTCGGCCCTCGGGTGCGGTGGCCGGCCGGGGCGGTCAGTAGAAGCGGCGGATGAAGATGTCGGACTTGCCGTTGGTGTCGCCGGGCACGATGTCGTCGGCCGTGGATTGGAAGACTACGTCGCGTCCGTCGGAGCTGACGGAGTCGGTTCCGGCCGAGGCGGGTTGGTCGGAGACGGCCTCGTCGGTACCTGTCTGCAGGTCGCGCAGGGTGAGCGCGGGTCCGCCGGCGTCGTTGGGGGCGTAGAGCAGGTAGCGGCCGGTGGGGTCGATGGCTATGCCGCGTACGTTGGATACCTGTTGGGTGGTGGCGTTGGGGATGTCATGGACGTAGGTGTCGGTGCCCGAGAGGTAGACGATCTTGCGGCCGTTGTCGCTGAGCTGGACGATGCTCGCCGGTACGCCCGGGCCCTCGATCGGGTCGGAGGTGCTGCTGTCGTTCCGGTCCCAGAGGAGGACGTCCTGCGCCTGTCCGTCCTGGTAGGCGACGTAGCGGCCGTCGCCGCTGATGGACGGCCGGGAGGGGGAGCTGTTGTCGAGGTGGGCAATGGTCTCGATGCTCAAGCTCGCCTGGTCCTCGATCTCGATTCTCTGACCGGGCGTTTGATTCGGCCGTTGGTTGGTGGCGAAGGCGAGGTAGCGGCCGTCCGTGCTCCATGAGGGCTGGTTGCAGGTGGGGACGCAGTCGGCGGGAAGCTGAGCGTTGTTGGGTACCCGGACCTTCCATACCCTCCCGATCTGCGGGGCCGAATAGGCGATGAGCACCCCGTTACTGCTGATCGCCGGGGGCTGGCCATCCGGGGAAAAGCGTCCCATCCCCGTGGTCTGCCCCGCCCGCTGGTCGCGGAGGTACACCCTGGGGTTTGTCTCCGTTGCGCCGGGCGCGAGGTTCGTCGCCGACGACGCGTAGACGATGTAGCGGCCGTCGGGCGTGATCGAGGCGCCGGTGGAGTTGTCGTCGGCCTGGGCACCGTCGGTCGCGACGCTGATCCTCTCGACGCCGGCTCCGCCGGTGTCCGCAGCGCCCGCCGCGGCCGAGGCGGCTGTGGGCAGCACCGCCGTTACTGAGCAGAGCGCGACCGCCGCGCTCAGGGCGGCGGTCCGTAAACGTTTCGTGGTATTCCGGTTCGCGCTCATGTTCCCCCGTCAGAACTCGGTTGCGCCTCCGGTTCCCCACCGGAGGACCAGAGAGCATGCAACCGTGATGGTGTTGTGGTGTCAATGCATCACATGACATATCGAGAGGCACAATTTCGGTCACGTGAGGGCAGTTCACTTCGCTCCGCACCGCCGACGTCCGGGCCGCGCTGCTTGCTCTCGGCACTCCCGATGTCCCGTGGCGTAGCCGTGGACCCGGAACTGCGCGCCGCAGCCTCGGCCATGTCGGCTCCCCTCAGTGGATCTTGCGCGCGACAATCCGCACCTCAGTGGTCGGCGCCGCAGATCTTTCGGGGTTGACTCCGGAACCTGTGTCGTGCGTGGTGCTGGGGCAGGTGTTGGCGTCGGCGGGGTAGGCCGTTGGGTGACACGCCAGAAACCTGCGGCGGGGTCAGTCTCCGGCACCGTGGCCAGGGCAGGTGATCTGATAGTGCTGCCGTGGGAACCGGGTCTGCGACGGATCTCGTGAGCCACCGCCGCATTCCAGAAGGGCACCCGCGCTGCTCTGCCAGCGGCAGAACCCCGGCCCGACCGGGCTCGACGATCACTACCGTCCAGTCTCATGACGACGACTACCACGCGCACGGTCCAGTACCCGGCCGACGGTCTGACGATGATCGGGCACCTCGCGCTCCCGGCCGGGGTCGACCGCCGGCCCGCGGTGCTGCTCGGACCAGAGGGCATGGGGCTCAGCGACGTCGAACGCCGCCGGGCCGATGCGCTCGCCGAGCTGGGATACGTAGCGCTGGCCTTCGACCTTCACGGCGGGCGCTATCTGGGCGACCCCGAGGAGATGCTGGCCCGTTGCATGCCGCTGCTCGCCGACCCCGACCGGATGCGGGGCATCGGCCACGCGGCGCTCGACGTGTTGCGCGCCGAACCGCGGAGTGACCCCGACCGGATCGCCGCCGTCGGCTACGGCACCGGGGGCGCCATCGGGCTGGAACTCGGGCGCGACGGCGTCAACCTGCGCGCGATCGGGACAGTCAACGCGCTGACCACGGGCCGACCGGGCGAGGCGGCGCGCATCCGCTGCCCGGTGTGGGCAGGGGTCGGGTCGGAAGATCCGATCATGCCGCCCACGCAACGGGACGCGTTCACCGCCGAGATGCAGGCCGTGGGCGTCGACTGGCGCCTCGTGGTCTACGGCGGTGCCCTGCATGCCTTCCACCATCCGCCGGTCGACCATCCGGTGGTCCCCGGCGTCGGCTACCACCCACGGCAGGCGCAGCGAGCCTGGCACGATGTCGTCGACCTGCTCGCCGAGTGCCTGCCCGTAACGGAGTGATCTGGTCAGTCCAAGCTCGGGCGCCCGCTGCCCACCGTGCCGCCTGGGCCGCACTGCCACACGGGCGGGGCGGGCTGCGGCTTGCCAGTGATCCACTTCGGCCGATCGGTTCGGCCACCATGCCCCTCCGCACTGCCTGACCACCAGCTACGACAAGCTCGCCGTCCGCTACGGGGCCACTGTGCTGGTCGCCATGATCAACGAATGGATATGAGTGGCTCTGGCGAACCCATGATCGCTAGCCTCACCGGCTATGAAACAGCGGCTGCAGAAGAAGCTCTCCCACCGTCTCTTCGAGGCAATCCTGTCAGGTGACGCCAGAAGCGCGAAGTCCCTGCTGCGCAGTGGAGCAAGTCCGGAGTGGAGGAACACCGACGGCACCACTCCTCTCTACCTGGCATCGGTACAGGGAGAGGCCGAAGTGGTCGGCTTACTCATGGAAGCCGGGGCTTCCCCCGACGCGGAAAGCAGCGGCCCCGGCTCAGAAGGCACACCGCTGTGCGCAGCTGCTTGCTGGGGACACACCGCAACGGTCCGGGAACTGTTGGCGCATGGTGCCGATCCCAACCTCCGCGAAGACCACGGCGCCGGCTGGTCCCCACTGGACTGGGCGGGCAAGGGCCCCCACCCCGACACTGCCGAAGTCCTCAGGGCAGCAGGAGCGCACCCAGCAACGAAAGCCCACCCAGCAACGAAAGCCTACCCAGCTCCGTAGCCAGCAGGATCTCTACTCACTTTCGCAACAGACCCTGGGCGGCCTGGGCGACCGGCACCGTCTCCGGGTGGTGGCAGGCCGTCAGGTGGCCCGTGCCGTTGCCCTCGATCCTGAGCAGCGGCGGGGTCTCGGTGGCGCACTGCTCGGTCGCCTTCCAGCAGCGGGTGCGGAAGCGGCAGCCGGAGGG
The DNA here is from genome assembly GCF_040704615.1 of Streptomyces sp. NPDC046862. Classification (NCBI taxonomy): domain Bacteria; kingdom Bacillati; phylum Actinomycetota; class Actinomycetes; order Kitasatosporales; family Streptomycetaceae; genus Streptomyces; species Streptomyces sp. NPDC046862. Next base: position 287,873 of record NZ_JBEYXP010000001.1, read on the forward strand.
CGGGTCGATCGGGGAGGGGACGTCACCGGTCAGGAGGATGCGTTCGCGGGGCGGGGCGTGCTCGCTGACCTCGGGGACCGCCGAGAGCAGGGCCCGGGTGTAGGGATGGCGCGGGTTCTCGTACAGGTCCTCGCGGGTCGCGATCTCCACGATCCTGCCGAGGTACATCACCGCAACCCGCTGGGAGAAGTGGCGGACCACCGCGAGGTCGTGGGCGATGAAGACGAAGGCGATGCCCAGGTCCTTCTGGAGGGTCTGGAGGAGGTTCACGACCTGGGCCTGGATCGAGACGTCCAGCGCCGAGACCGGTTCGTCCGCCACGATCAGCTTGGGGGAGAGGGTCAACGCCCTCGCCACGCCGATGCGTTGTCGCTGGCCGCCGGAGAACTCGTGCGGGAAGCGGTTGTAGTGCTCGGGATTGAGGCCGACGGTCTCGAGGAGTTCGCGGACCTTCCTCTCCCGGCCGCCGGCCGGGTTGATGCCGTGGATCTCCATCGGGGATTTGATGATCGTGCCGACGGTGTGCCGGGGATTGAGCGACGAATACGGGTCCTGGAAGATCATCTGGATCTCGGGGCGGACGGCGGTGAGTTCCCTCCGCGAGGCGTGCGTGATGTCCCGGCCCTGGTATGTGATCTTTCCGGCCGTCGGTTCCAGGAGCCTGGTGATCAGGCGGCCCGTGGTCGACTTGCCGCAGCCCGACTCGCCCACCAGACCCAGGCTCTCGCCCTCGGCGACCTGGAGGTCCAGGCCGTCGACGGCCCGCACGGCGCCGACGGTCCGCTTGACCGGGAAGCCGCCGCGGATCGGGAAGTGCTTGGTCAGACCGCTGACGTCCAGGAGCGGGGCGGTACTGGTCATCGAGTGGGGTTCCTTCCTGCGCTACGTCAGTTGACCCGGGCCGCCGCGTAGTCCGCGAAGTACTCGCCGCGCTGGTCGGTGGTCAGGTGGCAGGCCGTGGCGTGTCCCTCGGCCGGCTCCAGCAGGGGCCGCCGCGTGGCGCACAGCCCGCCCCCGACCTTCTCCGCGAACGCGCACCGCGGGTGGAAGCGGCAGCCCTGCGGCGGGGTGAGCAGCGAGGGCGGGGTGCCCGGGATGGGCGACAGCGGGACGTCCACCGGGCCTTCCAGGCTCGGCATCGAGCCCAGCAGGCCCAGCGTGTACGGGTGCTGGGGCGCCCCCAGCACCTCGGCCCGGCCGCCCTGCTCCACACACCGGCCGCCGTACATCACCAGGACGTCGTCGGCGATCTGGGAGATCACCCCGAGGTCGTGGGTGATGAAGATGATCGCGGTGCCGAACTCCTGCTGGAGGTCCCTGAGCAGGTCCATGATCTGCGCCTGCACCGTGACGTCCAGGGCCGTCGTGGGCTCGTCGGCGATCAGCAGCTCGGGGTCGCAGACCAGCGACATGGCGATCATGGCGCGCTGCCGCATACCGCCGGAGAACTGGTGCGGGTAGTCGTCCACCCGTACGTCCGGCTGCGGGATGCCGACCCTGCGCAGCATCTCCACCGCCCGCTCCCGTGCCTCGCGCCGGGAGGCCCCGGTGTGCTTGCGGTACGTCTCGCCGATCTGTGCGCCCACCGTGTGGTACGGCGACAGGGAGGCCAGCGCGTCCTGGAAGATCATGGACATCTTGTTGCCGCGCAGCCGCTCCAGCTCCCGTTCGGTCGCCGTCAGCAGCTCCTTGCCGTCCAGCAGGATCTCACCGTCGATCGCGGTGCGGTGGCGGTCGTGGAGGCCCAGGATCGCCAGGTTGGTGACGGACTTGCCGGAGCCGGACTCGCCCACGATGCCGAGGGTCCGGCCGCGCCCCAGCTCGAAGGAGAGCCCGTCGACCGCCCTGACGACCCCGTCCTCGGTGTCGAAGTGGACCTTCAGGTCCCGCACGGAGAGGAAGGCCCCGCCCGCCTGTGCATGCGTACTCCCCGTCTGCGTCTGCGCACTCATGACTCCCCCTACGCCAGCCGGATCCGCGGATCGATGAGCGCGTACACCGCGTCCACCACGATGTTCGCCACGACGATCGCCGCGGCCGCGACGAGGACGACCCCGAGGAGCAGCGGCAGGTCGTTGTCCCGTACGGCCTTGATGGAGAGCGCCCCGATGCCGTGCAGCCCGAACGTCTCCTCGGTGATGATCGCGCCGCCGAGCAGATACCCCAGGTCGAGGCCGAGGATCGTGACGATGGGGCCCATGGCGCCGCGCCAGGCGAACCGGAAGAAGACGGTGCGGCGGGACATGCCCTTGGCCCGGGCCGTGCGCACGTAGTCCTCGTTCAGGGTCTCGACCAGCTGCGAGCGGGTCATGCGCGTGTAGTTGGCCGTGAAGATCAGCGCCAGGACCAGCCACGGCAGCAGCAGGCCCTTGAACCAGGCGGCCGGGTCCTGGGTGAAGCCCGAGCTGTCCTGGGGGCGGGGCAGGATGTGCCACTCGTCGGAGAGGTAGTACATCGCGACCACGCCCACGATGTAGATCTGCAGCGACGAGCCGATCAGCGACGCCGACGACGCGATCTTGTCCAGTGCCTTGCCCTGCTTGACCGCCGCGAGCATGCCGGTGCCCACGCCGAAGGCGACGAACACGACCGCGCTGCCGATCGACAGCGACAGCGTGGTCGGGAACCGGTCGGTGATCAGGCCGAGCACCGGCTCGTGGTTGGTGAACGAGTAGCCGAGGCACGGGGCCGAGCAGTGCCCGAGCCCCTGGTAGTCCCGGCCCGCGAACACACCAACGAGCCAGTGCCAGTACTGGACGGGGAGCGGGTCGTCGATCCCGAGGTTGTGCCGCACCAGCGCCAGCGTCTGCGGCGTGCACACCTTGCCGCAGGCGGCGCGGGCGGGGTCGCGCGGGGCGACGTAGAAGAGGACGAAGGTGATGGCGCTGATGATCAGCAGGATCAACACCGCACTGAGCGTCCTACGGGCGATGAAGCGGACCATGGCGATAGGTGTCCCTGGAGAGTCCCGGTTCGAGGGGGTGCGCCCCGTGTTTTCAGAGGCGCGGGGCTGTGCCGATCTGCGGCTGCGCCGCGGGGCGCGACGAGCCACGACGAACCAGCGGTCGGCAGTCGGCAGAACCCCGCAGACGAGTCGCCGATCAAGCCTTGGCGTACAGCTTGTAGAGAATGAACGCGGAGAACAGCGGATCGAACTCGGCCCCGCCGACCTTCGTCCCGTACAGGTAGAAGCGCCGCTGATACGTCTCCGGAATGATCGGCGCCTCCTTCTGCATGATCTCCTTGTCCAGCGCCGCCCAGGCCGCCTCGGACTTGACCGTGTCCGTGATGCCCGCGTCCTTCTTGATCGCCGCGTTGACCCACTTCACGTTGAGCTGCGAGACGTTGTTGGCGCCGTTGGCGATCGTCGTGCCGTCGAAGAGCGGCTGGATGAGGGTGTACGCGGCGGGCCAGTCCGGGGACCAGCCGAACCACATCACGTCGAACTGGTTGTCTATCTGCTGGACCTGGTCGTAGTAGCTGGTGGAGTCCACCGGCTTGACGACCGGATCGAAGCCCGCCGCCTTCAGGGCGTTGGCGATGACGACCTTGGTCTTGTCGTACGCGTCGTTGGATCCCTGCGGATAGGTGTAGACGATCTTCTGGCCGAGCTTGCCGGCCTGCTTCAGCAGCGCCTTGGCCTTCGCCGTGTCACCCTGCGGCTTGGTCAGCTTGCCGTAGATGTCGAACTTCACGCGGCCCGCGATGTCCGGGCTGAGGATGGTGGTCGCGTAGTCGCCCGCTGACGGGCCGCCGTAGATCGAGCGGATCTGCTCCAGCGGCCAGGCGTAGTTGAGGGCCTGGCGTACCCTCACGTCAGTGATGCGCTTGCAGTTGATGGCGTAGTAGTACAGGCCGGTGAGCAGGCCGTTGACGGTGCGGGACTTGAGGTCGGCGGTGCTGATCACCTTCTGGATGCGTTCGGCCGGTACGCCGCTGTAGGCCATGACCGCGTACTGGTCGTTCCCGGAGTCCGCGATCAGCCGGTCGGTGGCCTGGAGGGCCTCCGGACCGAACTCGAACACGAAGGAGTCCGGGTAGGCGTTGCGGATCGCGTCCGTCTTCGGGTCCCAGTGCGTGTTGCGCACCAGCGTCATGGACTTGTCGATGGAGTGCTGCTTGATCCGGTACGGGCCGGCGGAGACCGGGTCCTTGTCGTACTTCTCCTTGGTGTCGTGCTTGACGGGCACGGCGCCGTAGGAGTGCATCGCCAGCGCCCAGTTGAGGTCGCCGCGGGGCGTCTTCAGATGGAAGGTGATGGTCTTCTTCGCGGAGTCCGTGACGATCGAGTCCAGGTGCTTGCCGCTGTACGGGCCCTTGTAGAGCGACCGGAAGTCGGTCGAGCCGGTCAGCCAGGTCTGGACGTAGGTGGCGCCCTCCGTGGTGAAGCTCGCGAAGCCGCGCTCGATGCCGTGGCGTACGTCGTCGACGGTCAGTTCACTGCCGTCCTCCCACTTCAGCCCGTCCTTCAGCGTGAAGGTCCACGTCTTGCCGCCGTCGGACATGGTGCCGGTGTCGGTGGCGAGGTCGCCGACGAGCTTCATGGAGCCGCCGGGGGCGATCTTGTAGCCGGTGAGGCAGCGGATGTAGAGGTTGCCGACCGTGGAGTTCCAGGCGAAGTAGATGCGTTGCGGGTCGAGGTGGGAGAAGTCGTCCGGACCCAGCGCGTGGATCGTGCCGCCCTTCTTCGCTCCCGTGACCTCGGGCGCGGGCCCGGTCGAGTCGTCCTTCGTGCCGATGGTGACCGCCGAGTACTTGGTGGAGCCGGTGGAGCCGCTGCCTTTGCCCGTGGTGCCACCGCCTCCGCCGCCGCTGCTGCACGCGGTGAGGACCATGGAGCCGCCGGCCGCGACCGAGGTGGCGATGACGAAGTTTCTGCGGGAGAGAGACATGAGGTGTCCTGCCTGAATCAGGGAGATAGGGGGAGGCTGCGGGTGGTCCGGCGGGGCCCCGTCGCCCGGGCCGGAGGGAGGGGTCGGCCCCTCGGGGCGCCGTCAGCGCCGTCAGCGCCGGATCTTCGGATCGAGCGCGTCGCGCACGGAGTCGCCGAGGAGGTTGAAGGCGATCACGAAGATCACCATCGTCAGACCGGGGAAGAGCATGTACGTGATGTCGTTCTGGTAGACCTGCGAACCGCGCTGGATCATCACGCCCCAGTCGGGCGTGGGGTCCTGGAGCCCGACGCCGAGGAAGGCGAGGGCCGCCTCCGTGGTGACGTACATGGGAAGCGCGAGGGTCCCCTGGATGAGGATCGGCGTCCACAGGTTGGGCAGCAGTTCCTTGAAGATGACCCGGGCCGGTGAGGCGCCGGTGACCTTGGCCGCCTCGATGAACTCCCGCTCCCGCAGGGCGAGTACCTCACCGCGCAGCAGACGGGCCATGGGCGCCCAGCCGAACGCGGTCATCACCGAGATCAGGCTGAGGACGATCAGCCAGGTCGGGGTGTTGTCCTCCGGCGAGACGAAGATCGAGATCATCACCGGCCAGAAGGCGATGAAGAACAGCGTGGAGGGAAACGCCAGCAGGATGTCGATGATCCGGCCGACCAGGTTGTCGACCCGGCCGCCGAGATAGCCGGCCGTGATGCCGACGACCACCCCGAACAGGGTGACCAGCAGGGTCGTCACCGAGGCGATCAGCAGCGAGTTGCGGATGCCGTAGAGCAGCAGGGTGAACACGTCGCGGCCGAGCTGGGGTTCGATGCCGAACCAGAAGTCGCCGCTGATGCCGCCGTTCGGCTTGATGGGGAACCCGAAGTCGTTCAGCAGACCCGACTGGTTCTGCCCGTAGGTGGTGTACGGGTCCTTGCCGTACAGCTTCGCGATCAGCGGGGCCGCGAGTCCGGCCACGAAGAAGAACAGCACCACCCAGGCCGAGAGCACACCCGTCCGGTCGCGCCGGAAGCGCAGCCAGGCGAGCCGCCCGGGGGAACGGCCGGCACCGCCCTGGGTCGGCGCGGTGGGCGCCGGGGGTGCGGCACCCGGGTCCGCCGCCACCTGGAGGGGGGCGGCCGATGGCATGGGGGAGGTCATGGTGCTCCTGGCCTGGATGGGGCGAGGGGGGTGGCGCGGGTTCACTGCCGTGGACATGGCGAGGACCGACGTGCCGTCAGCACGGGGCGAACCCTGTGCCGTTGGCGTTGAGCGAGCCTGTGTGCCGTTGGCGCGTGGCGTGCCCGTGTGCCGTTGGCGTTGGGCGAGCCCTGTGCCGTCGGCGCGGGGCGAACCCCTGTGCCGTCAGCGTGAGGCGCACCCTCGGCCGTCAGGCGCGTGGCGTGCCCGCATGCCGTCGGCGCGGGGCGAACCCCTGTGCCGTCAGCACGGGGCGAACCCTGTGCCGTCGGCGCGGGGCGAACCCCTGTGCCGTCAGCACGAGGCGAACCCTGTGCCGTTGGCGCGAGGCGAACCCGTATGCCGTCAGCGTGAGGCGCACCCTCTGCCGTCGGCGCAAGGCGAACCTCTTGCCGTCAGCACAGGCCCAACCCCGTGTCGACGAAGCGGAGCGCCCCCGTGTCGCCGGTGCGGCGAGCTGCCCGAACCGTGAGACACAGCGGTGACTCCCTGCCGTTCGACACGACGTGAACCGACGTGCCAATCGCGACTTTCAACCCCCCTCCGTCCAGCGTCAATGAATCGTTGACGGCTTTGATCTGGTCTTTTGCCGTTTGACCCAGGTGTGGTGGGCCGCATGGTCCGGCTTTGGACTGTCATGACCAAAGCGGGGGACGGCGGGCGCACCGGCCACGGGGTCCGATATGCGGGTGCCGTCCTCTCGGAATGCGTACATCCGGATGGCCGCCACCCCCGGACGGGCGGGGTGAATGTGCGTCATGTGCGTGATGAGCTGATATTGACCGGTAACAGCACTCACGAGGAGGCACCCCATGCGCGGAGCCAGACACACCCGACCGGTCCGCCCGGTCGTCTGCGCGATGGCCGTCGCCCTCGCGGCGACGGCCTGCGGTGGCGGCGGCGGTGGCGGCGGCGAGGGCGGTGGCGACACCGGCGCGGTGCTCAGCTCCTCCTGGGGCGACCCGCCGAACCCGCTGGAGCCGGCCAACACCAACGAGGTGCAGGGCGGCAAGGTCCTGTCCATGATCTTCCGCGGTCTGAAGCAGTACGACCCGAAGACCGGCGCGGCCGAGGACATGCTCGCCGAGAAGATCGAGACCACCGACTCGACGAACTACACGATCACCGTCAAGGACGGCTGGACCTTCAGCAACGGCGAGAAGGTCACCGCACGCTCCTTCGTGGACGCCTGGAACTACGGCGCGAGCCTGAAGAACAACCAGCGCAACGCGTACTTCTTCGAGTACATCGAGGGCTACGACAAGACCCACCCGGCCAAGGGCAAGCAGACCGCGGACACCCTCTCCGGACTGAAGGTGACGGGCGAGCGGACGTTCACCGTCAAGCTGAAGCAGAAGTTCTCCAGCTTCCCCGACACCCTCGGCTACAACGCCTACGCCCCGCTGCCCCGGGCGTTCTTCGACGCGCACGAGGCCTGGCTGAAGAAGCCCGTCGGCAACGGCCCCTACCTGATCGAGTCCTACGCCAAGGGCTCCCAGCTCTCCCTGCGCACCTGGGACGCCTACCCGGGCGAGGACAAGGCCGTGAACGGCGGCGTCGACCTGAAGGTCTACACCGACAGCAACACCGCCTACACGGATCTGATGGCGGGCAACCTCGACCTCGTCGACGACGTACCCGCCTCCCAGCTGAAGAACGTCCGCAGCGACCTCGGCGACCGCTACATCAACGCCCCCGCCGGCATCATCCAGACGCTCGCCTTCCCCTACTACGACAAGAGCTGGGGCAAGACCGGCATGGAGAAGGTCCGCCAGGGACTCTCCCGGGCGATCAACCGCGTCCAGATCACCCAGACCATCTTCCAGAACACCCGCACCCCCGCCATCGACTGGACCTCACCCGTCCTCGGCAAGGAGGGCGGCTACCGGGCGGGCCCCTGCGGGGAGGCCTGCGTGTACGACGCCGCGGCCGCCAAGAAGCTGATCAAGGAGGGCGGCGGGCTCCCCGGCGGCCAGGTCAAGATCACCTACAACGCGGACACCGGCTCCCACCGGGAGTGGGTCGACGCCGTCTGCAACTCCATCAACCACGCCCTCGGCAAGGACAACGCCTGCGTCGGCAACCCGATCGGCACCTTCGCCGACTACCGCAACCGCATCACCGACCGGAAGATGACCGGGCCCTTCCGCGCCGGCTGGCAGATGGACTACCCGCTGATCCAGAACTTCCTCCAGCCGCTGTACTACACCGACGCCTCCTCCAACGACGGAAAGTGGTCCAGCCCTCAGTTCGACAAGCTCGTCGACGAGGCCAACGCCGAGTCCGACGCCGCCCGGGCGGTCGCGAAGTTCCGGCAGGCGGAGGAGGTCCTCCGGGACCAGATGGCCGCCATCCCGCTCTGGTACCAGAACGGCAGCGCGGGCTACTCACAGCGGCTGACGAATGTCGCGCTGAACCCGTTCAGCGTCCCGGTGTACGACCAGATCAAGGTGGGCTGACCGACCGTGGGACGGTACGTCGCCCGTCGTCTGCTGCAGATGGCCCCCGTCTTCGCCGGCGCCACCCTGCTGATCTTCCTGATGGTCAATGTCATGGGTGATCCCGTCGCGGGACTGTGCGGCGAGCGGCAGTGCGACCCGGCGACGGCCGCCCGGCTGAAGCAGGAGTTCGGCCTCGACCAGCCCGTCTGGCGGCAGTACCTGACCTACATGGGCAACGTCTTCACCGGCGACTTCGGCACCGCGTTCAACGGGCAGAAGGTCACCGAGCTGATGGCGACGTCCTTCCCGGTCACCGTCCGGCTGACGATCGTCGCGATCCTCTTCGAGATCGCCATCGGGGTCACCCTGGGCGTGGTCACGGGCCTGCGCCGCGGCCGGCCCGTCGACACGGGCTTCCTGCTGGTCACCCTCGTCGTCATCTCCGTCCCGACCTTCGTCACGGGCCTGCTGCTCCAGCTGCTGCTCGGCGTCCAGTGGGGCTGGATCAAGCCGTCGGTGTCACCGGAGGCCGGTTTCGGCGAGCTGATCGTGCCGGGGCTCGTGCTGGCGTCCGTGTCGCTCGCGTACGTGACCCGGCTGACCAGGACGTCGATCGCCGAGAACGCTCGCGCCGACTACGTCCGTACGGCCGTCGCCAAGGGGCTGCCGCGGCACCGGGTGGTCGTCCGGCACCTGCTGCGCAACTCCCTCATCCCCGTGGTCACCTTCATCGGCGCCGACGTCGGGTTCCTCATGGGCGGCGCGATCGTCACCGAGCGGATCTTCAACATCCACGGCGTCGGCTACCAGCTCTACCAGGGCATCCTGCGCCAGAGCACGCAGACGGTCGTCGGCTTCGTGACCGTCCTCGTCCTGGTCTTCCTGGTCGCCAACCTGCTCGTCGACCTCCTCTACGCCGTACTCGACCCGAGGATCCGCTATGCCTGAGCCGCAGCCCCTGGAGGAGCCCTTGGAGGAACCTCTGGGGTCGTCGTACGTCTCGGGCGGGGCCGCGGACCTCGTCCCCGCCGACGCGGAGATCCTCCGGACGGGACCGAGGGACAGGGGGCCACGCGGGCAGGAGCCCACGGCCGCCCCCGAGGAGCGGGTGCGGAGCCTGTGGTCCGACGCGTGGCACGACCTGCGCCGCAACCCGGTCTTCGTCGTCTCCGGGCTCGTCATCTGCTTCCTCGTGTTCATCGCCCTGTGGCCCTCGGCGATCGCCCCCGGCAACCCCCTCGACTGCGACCTCGCCAACGCCCAGCGGGGCCCCGGGCCAGGCCACCCCTTCGGGTTCAACGGCCAGGGCTGCGACGTCTACACACGCACCGTCCACGGGGCGCGGACCTCGGTCACGGTCGGCGTCTGCGCCACGCTCGGGGTCGCGGTGCTCGGCTCGGTCCTCGGCGGGCTCGCCGGGTTCTTCAGCGGGACGTGGGACTCGATCCTGTCCCGGATCACCGACGTCTTCTTCGCGATCCCGGTCGTGCTCGGCGGTCTCGTCCTGCTCTCGGTGGTGACCAGCTCGACCGTCTGGCCCGTCATCGGGTTCATGGTGCTGCTGGGCTGGCCGCAGATCTCCCGCATCGCGCGCGGCTCGGTCATCACCGCCCGGCAGAACGACTACGTCCAGGCCGCCCGCGCCCTCGGCGCCTCGAACACCCGCATCCTGCTCCGGCACATCACGCCCAACGCGATCGCGCCGGTCATCGTGGTGGCGACCATCGCGCTCGGCACGTACATCGCGCTGGAGGCGACCCTGTCGTACCTCGGCGTCGGACTGAAACCGCCGAGCGTCTCCTGGGGGATCGACATCTCCGCCGCGTCCCCCTACATCCGCAACGCCCCGCACGCCCTGCTGTGGCCCTCGGGCGCCCTCGCGCTCACCGTCCTCGCGTTCATCATGCTCGGCGACGCGGTCCGCGACGCCCTCGACCCCAAGCTCAGGTGAGGTGACGTCATGCTGCTCGAAGTGCGTGACCTGCACGTGGAGTTCAGGACCCGGGACGGGGTGGCCCGGGCCGTCAACGGGGTCAGCTACGGCGTGGACGCGGGCGAGACGCTCGCCGTACTCGGCGAGTCCGGCTCCGGCAAGTCGGTGACCGCGCAGGCGATCATGGGCATCCTCGACACCCCGCCCGGCCGGATCAGCGGCGGCGAGATCCTCTTCCAGGGCCGGAACCTGCTGAAGCTGAAGGAGGAGGAGCGCAGGAAGGTCCGGGGCGCCGAGATGGCGATGATCTTCCAGGACGCGCTGTCGTCCCTGAACCCGGTCCTCACCGTCGGCGACCAACTCGGCGAGATGTTCGTCGTGCACCGGGGGATGTCGAGAAAGGACGCCCGCGCGAAGGCCGTCGAGCTGATGGACCGCGTCCGCATCCCGGGCGCCGCCGCGCGCGTACGGGACTATCCGCACCAGTTCTCCGGCGGTATGCGCCAGCGCATCATGATCGCCATGGCGCTGGCCCTCGAACCCGCGCTGATCATCGCCGACGAACCCACCACCGCCCTCGACGTCACCGTCCAGGCCCAGGTCATGGACCTTCTCGCCGAGCTCCAGCGCGAGCTCACCATGGGGCTCGTCCTCATCACCCACGACCTCGGGGTGGTCGCGGACGTCGCCGACCGGATCGCGGTGATGTACGCGGGCCGCGTCGTCGAGTCGGCCCCCGTGCACGACCTCTACAAGGGGCCCGCTCACCCGTACACCAGGGGCCTGCTGGACTCGATCCCCAGGCTCGACCACAAGGGCCGGGAGCTCTACGCCATCAAGGGTCTGCCGCCCAGCCTCACGAGCATCCCGCCCGGCTGCGCCTTCCACCCGCGCTGCACGGCGGCCCGCGACCTGTGCCGCACCGACGAACCGCCCCTGCACGAGGTCACCGGCGAGCGCGGGAGTGCCTGCCACTTCTGGACGGAGTGTCTGCATGGCTGAGCTCACGGCCGACCTCGAGGCCGGCCTCACGGCCGAGCCGATCCTCCAGGTCCGCGGCCTCGTCAAGCACTATCCGCTCACCCGGGGCGTCCTGTTCAGGAAACAGGTCGGCGCCGTCCGGGCCGTCGACGGGGTCGACCTCACGCTGGCCAAGGGCGAGACGCTCGGCATCGTCGGCGAGTCCGGCTGCGGCAAGTCCACGCTCGCCCGGCTGGTGGTCAACCTGGAGAAGCCGACCGCCGGGTCCATCACCTACCGGGGCGAGGACATCACCAAGCTGTCCGGCAGGGCCCTCAAGGCCGTCCGGCGCAACATCCAGATGGTCTTCCAGGACCCGTACACCTCGCTCAACCCCCGGATGACCGTGGGTGACATCGTCGGCGAGCCCTACGAGATCCACCCCGAGGCCGCGCCCCGGGGCGACCGGCGCCGCAGGGTGCGGGAGCTGCTCGACGTGGTCGGGCTCAACCCCGAACACGTCAACCGGTACCCGCACCAGTTCTCCGGCGGCCAGCGCCAACGCATCGGCATCGCACGCGGGTTGACGCTGCGCCCCGAGATCATCGTGGCCGACGAGCCGGTCTCGGCGCTCGACGTGTCCGTGCAGGCACAGGTCGTCAACCTGATGGAGCGCCTGCAGGGTGAGTTCGGGCTGAGTTACGTCGTCATCGCCCACGACCTGTCGATCGTGCGGCACATCTCCGACCGGGTCGGGGTGATGTACCTCGGGCGGATCGTGGAGACCGGCCGGGACGCCGAGATCTACGACCACCCCACGCACCCCTACACCCAGGCCCTGCTCTCCGCCGTGCCCGTGCCGGACCCCGGGGCGCGGGAGCGCCGGGAGCGGATCATCCTCTCCGGGGACGTGCCCTCCCCGACGGCCGTCCCCTCCGGCTGCCGCTTCCGCACCCGCTGCTGGAAGGCCCGGGAGCGGTGCGAGACGGAGGTGCCGCCGCTGGCCGTACCCGCCGGGTTCCGGTACGCCGCCGGGCCCGCCGCGCACGACTCGGCCTGCCATTTCGCGGGGGAGAAGCACGACGATCACGTGTACGACCCGAAATAGCCGTACAAACACGCACCAACTGCGTTAACACGCAGGCAACTTCACCGAAGCGGTACCGATATACGGACGGGTCAGTCTGTACAGCGTACGGCCGTGCGGGTGCCGTAAACGGGCCGGGCGCGCCATGTCGCCCGGCCCGTTGCTGTACCTGCCCGCCTACCTACCTACCGTCGCCAGGCCCAGTGAACGCTTCAGGAAGTCCAGTTGGAGCCGCAGCAGGTTCTCCGCGACCGCCTCCTGGGGGGTCATGTGCGTGACCCCGGAGAGCGGGAGGACCTCGTGGGGGCGGCCGGCCGCCAGGAGGGCCGAGGACAGGCGCAGGGAGTGGGCCACGACGACGTTGTCGTCGGCCAGGCCATGGATGATCATCGTGGGGCGGTGGGGCTCCGCGGCGCCCACCAGGCCCGAGTCGTCGATCAGTGAGTTCTTCGCGTACACCTCGGGCTGTTCGCCGGGGTGGCCGATGTAGCGCTCCTGGTAGTGGGTGTCGTACAGGCGCAGATCGGTGACCGGCGCCCCGATGATCCCGGCGTGGAAGACGTCCGGGCGGCGCAGCACGGCGAGGCCCGCGAGGTAGCCGCCGAAGGACCAGCCGCGGATGGCGACCCGGGTGAGGTCCAGTGGGAAGTCGGCGGCCAGCGCCTGGAGGGCGTCCACCTGGTCCTGGAGCACGACCGCCGCGAGGTCGTCCTTGACCGCCTTCTCCCAGGCGGGGGAGCGGCCCGGTGTCCCGCGCCCGTCCGCGACGACCACCGCGAATCCCTGGTCGGCGAACCACTGCGAGGTCAGGTGCGCGTTGTGCGCGGCGACCACCCGTTGGCCGTGCGGACCGCCGTACGGATCCATGAGAACCGGAAGGGGAGTGTCCCCGTGGTAGTCCGTAGGCATAAGCACGGCGCACGGTACGCGGCGTGCGCCCCCCTGTGTCAGCGTCACGCGCGGGGACAGACCGGGATGTTCCGCATGAGAGGTGACGGTCGCCGCAGTCCCCCAGCCTCCGGCCGGGGGGACCCCCATCTCCCTTCGGTCGCCGTCCCGCAGCACCCGCACCTTGGCCCCCGGCTGGTCCGGCACCGCCGAGATCAGCACGGTCACGTCCCCCGACCGCACCGCCGAGTGCACGCCGGGCTCCTGCGACAGGCGCTCCACGCCCAGCTCGTTCACGCGGTACACGTGCACCTGGCCGATCTCGGGGTCGTCGGCCGCCTCGCCCGCCGACGCCGAGACCAGCACGTCCTCGTCCGCCACGTCGAGCACCGCACGGACGTGCAACTGCGGTCCGGTGAGCGGCCGTTCACCCACCGCGAGCACCCGCGCGCCGCCCTCGTCGACGATGCGGACGAGCTGTCCGGAGGGCGTCCAGGCCGGCACTCCAGGGAAAAGATCAAGCCAATGTGGATCTTCATCGGCGTGCACCATCCGGGTCGTCCCCGAGTCCGGGTCCACCGCCAGGAACAGCTGGCTGCGCTGGTCCCTGGCCTGCACCAGGATCAGCGGCGCCCCCGCCGCTGACCAGTGCACATGCGCCAGATACGGGTAGCGCTTCCGGTCCCAGAGCACCTCCGTGCGCGCCCCCTGGAGGTCGACGACGAACAGCCGCACGTCCGCGTTGTCCGTGCCCGCCGCCGGGTACGCGACCTCCTGCGGCGCCCGGTCGGGATGGGCCGGATCGGAGATCCACCAGCGCTTCACCGGCGTGTCGTCCACGCGCGACACGAGCAGCCGGTCCGAGTCCGGCGACCACCAGAAACCGCGCGAACGCCCCATCTCCTCGGCCGCGATGAACTCGGCCAGACCATGCGTGACGTTCTCCGGTCCCTCCTCGGTGAGCACCACGTCGTTCCCGCCCTCGGTCTCGACGACGCGCAGGGTGCCGTCGGCCACGTACGCGACGTAGCGGCCGTCGGGAGAGGGGCGCGGGTCGATCACCGGCCCCGGGACCTGGAGTTCACGGGCCGTCCCGGCGCGCAGCTCGGCCACGAAAAGCCGCCCTGACAAGGCGAAAGAGGCCAGCTCGACGGCCGTGTCGGTGGCATAGCCGACGATGCCGGCACCGCCCTCGCGGCTGCGTTCGCGGCGTGCCCGCTCCTCGGCGGACAGCTCCTCCGAGGCGCCGCCCAGGAGGGCGGCCGGATCCGCCGCGATCCTCTCCTCGCCCTCCGTCAGGTCGTACACCCACAGTTTGTTCGCGCGGTCGGTGCCGGAGGCCGACCGCAGGAAAACGACATGGGACGCGTCGGGTGCGATGGCGAACGCGCGCGGCGCGCCGAGGGAGAACCGCTGGGTGCGGGCGTGCCGGCGGGGGAAGGATTCGGGCTCGGTCGTCATGCTCCGACCATATTGGCCATGCGCCCCCTTGTGCGGCTGTGCGCCGACCGATGCGCGCGTACCGATAGTTATGATCACTACCGCTGTGTGGGTATGAACCTGCTGGCTGCTGTATGGATTTACATATTTCGGTGCTCTGTTCTATAGGAGGTGAGCCGCCGTGGCACTCTCGATTTCGGCGGTGGTGCTGCTGGCGATCATCGTCTTCCTGCTGATCAAGAAATCGGGGCTGAAGGGCGGGCACGCGGCCGTCTGCGTCCTCCTCGGCTTCTACCTCGCCTCGTCCACGATCGCCCCGACGATCAGCGAGCTCACGACGAACATCGCGGGCATGATCGGCAGCATCAAGTTCTGAACCCGGGTCCCGCCTCGCGCCACCACTGGCCCGAAACCGCTCCGAAGCTGTGAATGGTCCGGGGCCGCCGTGGCGCGGGGCGTCGCCTCGTAGGGTGGGGCACATGAGCGATCTGCCTTCCCCCAGCGTTCGGCCGGGGGTGCCCCCATCTCGCTGCGCTCCTCGTCTGCTCCTGGTGCACGCGCACCCGGACGACGAGTCGATCAACAACGGCGCGACCATGGCCAAGTACGCGGCCGAGGGCGCCCAGGTGACCCTGGTGACCTGCACTCTCGGCGAGGAGGGCGAGGTCATACCGCCGCACCTGGCCCACCTCGCACCCGACCGCGACAACGCGCTGGGCCCGTACCGCGAGGGCGAGCTGGTCGAGGCCATGAAGCAGCTCGGCGTCACCGACCACCGGTTCCTCGGCGGCCCCGGGCGCTTCCACGACTCCGGGATGATGGGCGTCGAGCAGAACGACCGCGAGGACGCCTTCTGGGCAGCCGACGTCGACGAGGCCGCGGCCCTCCTCGCCGAGGTGATCCGCGAGGTCCGCCCCCACGTCCTCGTCACCTACGACCCGAACGGTGGCTACGGCCACCCCGACCACATCCAGACCCACCGCGTCGCCATGCGTGCCGCCGACCTCGCCGCCGACTCCGGCTTCCGCGCGGAGCTGGGCGAGCCCTGGGAGATCGCCAAGGTCTACTGGAACCGGGCGCCACGCTCCGTGGTCATCGAGGGCTTCACCAGGCTGCGCGAGACGATCGCCGAGCCCGGCCGGCTGCCCTTCACCAAGGCCGCCTCCGTCATCGACGTCCCCGGTGTCGTCGACGACTGGATCGTCACCACGGAGGTCGACGGCTCGGCCTTCGCCTCCGCAAAGGCCTCGGCCATGCGGGCGCACGCGACCCAGGTCATGGTCGCCGAACCCTTCTTCGCGCTCTCCAACGAACTGGCGCAGCCCCTCTTCACCACCGAGTACTACGAGTTGGTGCGCGGCAGACGCGAAGGAGGCGGACGCGAGACCGACTTGTTCGAGGGCGTCGAAGGCGTCGAAGGCGTCGAGGCTGTCGAACGGAACGTTTCGGCGGCAGGACAGAACGGAGCGGCCCTCTGATGCGTACGACTGGGTATGACGGACACACACGGCACACTTCGCGCACGGCCGGTGCCGGAAGGGCGGGTGCCCTGTGAAGACGGCGGGACCGCAGAGGCGCAGCGAGCAAGGCGGCGGGCTCGCACAGCCGTTGACGATGCCCTCGGCCGGACGGGCCGCCGCCTACGTGGGGCTCTTCCTGCTCGGGGCCGTGGTCGGAGCGGCCGGGGCACTGGTGCAATCCGCCTTGATCCCGGCCGGATTGCTGCTCGCGCTGCTGGGTGCGGCCGGGACGTTCCTGGGCGGCGCGCACGCGATGGGCACCCGGGCCGGGGCCGTTGCGCCCGCGGCCGGCTGGATGATCTCCGTCATCCTCCTCACCGCCACGCGCCCGGAAGGGGACTTCCTCTTCGGCGCGGGAGCCGTGTCGTATCTCTTCCTGCTCGGCGGCATGGCAGTCGCTGTGATGTGCGCCACGCTTGGACACGGGCGGCAACCGAAAGGCCCCGGCGCCCGACTTGCCAAGTGACGTACTACTTCGCCACCAGGCGCTGGTGGAGGGCCCGTGTGGGTTTCATCGGCGGTCGTGGGATACGGGCGAGAAGTGGCCAGTATGGTGGTGCGCGCCGCCTAGCTGCCCGCCGTGTGAGGTCGTCACGGGCGGCGAAGCCAATCGGGAGAACCTGCCTTGAGTCGTGAAACTGACACTTCGTCCTCCGGGCCCAACGGGCACGGAGGAGCCGCGTACCCGTCGGGGACGCCGCCGTACGGGACCCCCATGGCTTCCGACGGCGCTGGTGACCCGGGCCGTTCGGCCACGGGCGCGCGGTCGGACGAGCGCAAGACCGAGACCACGCTGACCACGCGCGTGCGGATCAACATCCCCGGATCGCGCCCCATTCCGCCGGTCGTCGTCCGCACTCCGGTGGCGGAGGCCGAGACCGCGTCGGACGAGACGTTCAGCGAGTCGGAGACCACGGGCACCACGAGCATGCCCGTGCTGACGGACACCGCCCCGCCCTCTCCGGAGCCGGCCGCGCCGGCCGACGAGAAGACCAGCGACTGGTTCGCGCCCCGCAAGGCCGGAGCGCCCAAGCCCGGTTCCGGCAACGGCTCCACCAACGGTGCGGGTCTCCCGTCGGGTTGGAGCGGCGGGCCGACGGGCACCCAGGGCGGCGGCTCGGCGAACGGGTCGGGCGCGGGTACGGGTGCTCCGGGCGGTCCCGGCAGCGGCCTGCGCCCGGGTGGCTCCGGTCCGCGGTCGAACGGCTCCGGCCCGCTGGGCGGAGCCGGCGGCCCCCGCCCGGGCGCCACCAACGGTGCCGGGCTCCCCGGTGCCACCGGCGCCGGACCCGTGGCGCCCGGCCACGGCGGCGGCACCGGCTCCTTCGACGTGTCGGCCGCGCTGACGGCCGGCTCGCGCCCCGGAGCCAGGCCCGACAGCGGCACGGGACGGCGCGACGACCTGCCGTACTTCTCGGACGACACCGCGAACGGCCAGGGCCGCGGGGGCGGCCCTGCCGAGCGGGGCGGGCCCAGTGGTCCGACCGGCGGCCCGGTCACCGGTGACGGCGCGCTGTCCCCGTCCCCCGGCTCCGGCCCGGGCTACGGTGGCCCCGGAGCGGGCATCGGCACGGGGCCCGGCGGGCCCGGCGCGGGCCTGGGTATCGGTCCCGGCGGTCCCGGCACGGGCGCCGGACGCCCCGGCGGGGGTCCCGGCACCGGTGGCCCCTTCGGCGGTTCCGACCGCGATGTCCCCGGCCCCGAATTCCCCGGCCCCGGCGGCGGCCTCAGCGACGACACCGCGATCCTCACGCCCCAGCGCCCGGCACCCGAGCCGGGGCCAGGGGGCCAGCAGGGGTACGACGGCCCGGGCGGCATCCGGGAGAACGTCTCCGGACACACCCTGACCAGCGGCATCCCCGTGGTCCCGCCCGGCGCCCAGAGCTCGCGCTTCGGGCCGGGCGCCACCGGCGAGCAGTCGGGGCCGCACACCCCGCCGAAGCTGCCGGAGCCCGCGCAGTCGACCAGCGGCGGCTCCTCGAAGCCGGCCAAGAAGAAGAAGGGCCGCAGCAAGTTGGTGCTGCTGGGCGGCGGGCTCGTGTTCGTGGCGGCCGGCGCGTACGGCGCCGGGCTGCTCATGAGCCACTCCGACGTGCCCAAGGGCACCACCGTGCTCGGCGTCGACATCGGCGGCGGCACCCGCGACGACGCCGCCAAGAAGCTCGACGCGGCCTTCGGGGACAACGCGGACAAGGCGCTCAAGCTGTCGGTCGACGGCGACACCGTGTCGCTCAGGCCGGACCAGGCGGGCCTCCAGCTCGACGCCGACGCCACGGTCGGCGCCGCCGCACAGAGTGACTACAACCCGGTGTCGGTGATCGGCTCGCTGTTCGGCCAGAAGCGCGTGATCGAGCCCGTCATGCCCGTGGACGAGGAGAAGCTGCGGGCCGCCCTGGAGCGTGCCGCGGGCGGCGCCGGCTCGGCCACCGACGGCACGATCAAGTTCGAGTCCGGCAAGGCCGTCGCGGTGTACGGCAAGGAGGGCAAGGGCATCGCCGTCGCCCAGTCCACGCGGGCCGTCGAGGAGGCCTACCGCACGCAGGTCGAGACCGGCGAGACGGACCCCGTGACGCTGCCCACGGCCAGCAAGGAGCCGTCGGTCCCCAAGGCCGAGGTCGACCGGATGATGAAGGAGTTCGCGGAGCCCGCGATGTCCGGGAACGTCACGGTCAAGGTGGACTCGGGCCCGCAGTTCATCGCCTTCAGCCCGGAGAACTCCCTGTGGAAGTTCCTCGGCGTGAAGGCCCAGAACGGCAAGCTCGTCGAGTACTACGACAAGGCCGCCCTGAAGGAGCTGTACGGCACCACCTTCGACGGCGTCCTGATCGAACGGGGCACCGGCAAGAAGACGCCGGTGACGCCGGAGGACGTGATCGGCGTCCTGCGCAAGGCACTCCTCGGCAAGACGGCGGCCCAGCGCACGGCCGTGATCGAGACGAACCCGAGCTGACCGCCTGCTCACCACCACGCCGAGGGCACCCGCTTCCGAGCCGGGTGCCCTCGGCGTTGTTCAGGCGTCCAGATCCCTCAGTCGAGCAGATCCCTCAGTCGAGCAGATCCCTCAGTCGAGCAGATCCCTCAGTTGAGCATCGCCCGAGCCGCCCGTGCCTGCCCGCGTACCCGGTCGGCAGCCTGCTCGTCGACGGCCGACACGACATCGGCGTACGCGTCGAGCTCGGCGGCGCCGCGCACGAAGTCGCCGCGCTGGACCAGGAGCTGGGCGTGCTCGTGACGCAGGCGGGCGGGGTGGGAGGGCAGGAGCAGGGAGAGTTCCACGGCCCACAGCGACACGTCGGAGCGTTCGGGACGGGCGGCGGCCCAGGCGCGGATGTTGTTGAGGACGCGCAGCACCACGTCGAGCGGGTCGGCGGGCTCCAGCATCGACGGATCGAGCCGCGCGCCCGTGGCCCCCACGACCAGGAGCTCCGCGTCCCCACCGGTCATGACGCGGCCCCCGTCGAACGGATCGGCGAGCACCTGTTCCTCCGGAGGCCCGAAGCCGACGACGAAGTGACCCGGCAGGGCGACCCCGTAGACCGGCGCGCCGGCTCGCCGCGCGACCTCCATCCACACCACCGACAGCAGGATGGGCAGCCCGCGCCGATGCCGCAGCACCTCGTGCAGCAACGACGACCGCAGCCGCTGGTAGTCGCCGGACGAGCCGCGGAACCCGTGGCGCTCGCCGAGCAGCTCGGCCAGTGCGAGCGCCCAGGAACGGGGGCCGCCGGGCCGGAACGGCACCTGCCCGGCCAGCCGGTCGAACTCGATCTGCGCGGCGTCCTCCCCGGCGTCGTCCAGCGTCCCGTCGCCGGCCGCGCCCACCAGCAGGCACAGCGTCGCCAGATCCGGCCGCTCGGCCCGCGCCTCCTCCCCGAACCGCCGCCGCACCTCGGCGGCCCGCCCCGGCTCCGGGGGCCGTGGAGCACCCATGGTCTCGTCGTGCCCGCTCACGGTGATCGGTACGACTCGCCGACGGAACCGCCGGATCCGGTCCCGGGTGCGTCCGGCTCCCGATAGTGGTGGTACGCGTGATGCGCCGCGAAGCCCATCGACCCGTACAGCGCCCGCGCCCCCGCGTTGTCCGTCTCCACCTGGAGCCAGCCGGCCGAGGCGCCCTCGTCCAGTGCCTGGCGGGCGAGGGCCGTCATGACGGCGGTGGCGTGGCCCTCACGGCGACGGGACGGATCGACCTCCACCGCCGCGAAGCCCGCCCAGCGGCCGTCCACCACACACCGCCCGACGGCCGCCGGAGGGGCGCCCGCCGGCCCCGGTATCGTCGCGAACCACACCGAGGGCCCTCTGCCGAGCACCGTCAGTGCCACCTCACTCACACCCTTGCGCTGGTAGCGGCTCAGCCACGCCTCGTCCGCCACCCGCGAGAGCACGACCCCGCCCGGCAGCTCATGGTCGGCGACAGGCGCCAGCGAGCCGATCCACAGCTCGGCCGTCACCTCGCGTGCCCAGCCCCGCCGCTCCAGCTCCGCGCACAGCGGTTCCTGCGTTCCCTCGGCGCCGGTGGCGAGCTGCACGTACGCGGGAAGCTCCCGGGCCGCGTACCAGGAGCGGGCGTACGCCAGCGCCTCGTCGAGCGGCAGGCCGGGATCACCGAGGGGCAGCACGGAGTTGGCGCGCCGCGTGAACCCGGAGGCGGCCCGCAGCTCCCACTCGCCGAGCCGCTCCCGCTCCACCGGCTGCCAGCCCCGCGACGCCACCCGGGCCAGTTCCGCGTACGAGGCCGCGGGCCCCCGGCGGCGCGCCGGAGCCGCGGGAACGACCTTGCCCGCCACCAGCGACGACTCCGGTATCCGCACCCGCTCACCGGTCCGCCGTGTGATCACCAGCACGCCTTCGTCCCATGATGTGAGAACGCCCACCGTGTCGGTGAACTTCTCACTCTTGGGTGCGTCTTCGACGACCTGCCGTACCGAGACGCGTTTGCCCACGTCAGCGGTGGTGATACGCACTTCGAGCCGTGCGCCGGTAGAGAATTCCACAGGTCCGGCCACCCCTCCTGTTCGGATCATGCCCAAGAACGGCGATACTAGATGCGGGCATCGACGACGCCGCGCTCCCGCGCGCCAGGCGGCGGAGCCTGAGGAGGCCCGCCAGCGCCCTATCGAGGAGGAACGACAGCGTGACCTACGTCATCGCAGAGCCTTGTGTCGACCTGAAGGACAAGGCGTGCATCGAGGAGTGCCCGGTCGACTGCATCTACGAGGGCCAGCGGTCCTTGTACATCCACCCGGACGAATGCGTCGACTGTGGCGCCTGTGAACCGGTCTGCCCGGTCGAGGCGATCTTCTACGAGGATGACACCCCGGAGGAGTGGAAGGACTACTACAAGGCGAACGTCGAGTTCTTCGACGAGCTGGGTTCGCCCGGTGGCGCGAGCAAGCTGGGGCTGATCGAGCGTGACCACCCCTTCATCGCGGGCCTGCCCCCGATGAACCAGGAAGAGCACTGAGCGGTCCTCACCCGCGCCACCTCGGTCCCGTACGGCACGATCGCCCTGATCGCGCCGTACGGGACCGAGGCGTACGTACGAGAAAGTGAGCCAGATCCCGTGTCCGCAGTCTCCGACCGACTCCCCACCTTTCCCTGGGACAAGCTGGAGCCCTACAAGGCGACGGCCAAGGCCCACCCGGACGGCATCGTCGACCTCTCCGTCGGCACCCCGGTGGACCCGGTCCCCGACCTGATCCAGAAGGCGCTGGTCGCCGCGGCCGACTCTCCCGGCTACCCGACGGTCTGGGGCACCCCCGAGCTGCGGAACGCGATCACGGGCTGGGTGGAGCGCCGCCTCGGTGCCCGCGAGGTCACCCACCGCCACGTCCTGCCGATCGTCGGCTCGAAGGAGCTCGTCGCCTGGCTGCCGACCCAGCTGGGCCTCGGCCCCGGCGACCGGGTCGCGTACCCGCGCCTGGCCTACCCGACGTACGAGGTCGGTGCCCGCCTGGCCCGCGCGGAGTACGAGGCCTATGACGACCCGACCGAGCTGGACCCGGCCGGTCTGAAGCTGCTGTGGCTGAACTCGCCCTCGAACCCGACCGGCCGCGTGCTCGGCAAGGACGAGCTGACCCGGATCGTCGCCTGGGCCCGCGAGCACGGCGTCCTCGTCTTCTCCGACGAGTGCTACCTCGAACTGGGCTGGGAGGCCGACCCCGTCAGTGTCCTGCACCCGGACGTCTGCGGCGGCTCGTACGAGGGGATCGTCTCGGTCCACTCGCTGTCCAAGCGCTCGAACCTGGCGGGCTACCGCGCGGCCTTCCTGGCCGGTGACCCCGAGGTCCTCGGCCCGCTGCTGGAGATCCGCAAGCACGGCGGCATGATGACGGCCGCGCCGACCCAGGCGGCCGTGGTCGCGGCCCTCGGCGACGACGAGCACGTCCGCGAGCAGCGGGAGCGGTACACGGCACGTCGTACGCTCCTGCGCGGGGCCCTGCTGGACCACGGCTTCCGCATCGAGCACAGCGAGGCCAGCCTCTACCTGTGGGCGACCCGTGACGAGTCCTGCTGGGACACGGTGGCCCACCTCGCGGAGCGCGGGATCCTGGTCGCGCCCGGCGACTTCTACGGTCCGGCGGGCGACCGCTTCGTCCGCGTGGCCCTGACGGCGACGGACGAGCGGGTGGCGGCGGCGGTGGAGCGGCTGCGCTGAACGCCCACGGGGGACAGCGGGAACCGAACAGCGAAGGGAGGGGGCCGGGGAACGCGATGTTCCCCGGCCCCCTCCTCACTGCTCACCGGTCCGCGATCGCCTGTCAGCCGAGCGGCAGACCGCCCTTCAGGGGCGTGCCCTGGGCCGGCAGGCTGTTGCCCTTGCCGACGGACTTGGTCGGCAGGTCGCTGCCCGCCGCCTTCGTGGCGTCACCGAGGAGGCCGCCCGCCTGGCCCGCCGCGGCTCCGGCCGTCTTCTGGGCGGCGGGTGCCGCGGTCTTGGCCACCTTGCCGCCGGTCTTGCCGACGGCCGGCACGGCCTTGTTCACGGCCTTGCCTCCGGTCTTGCCCGCGAGCCCGGTGACCTTCTGCGCCGCGTCGTCGGCGGTGTTGCCTACGTTCGCCCCGTCCAGGGCGGACAGTCCGCCGAGGTTCGGGGTGGCCGGGAGTTCGGGCGCAGCGCTCGCGGAGCCGGTCGCACCGACCACGGAGGCCGCTCCCGCTGCGGTGAGCAGCGCGGCACGGGCGATCCGACGGGTCAGGGGGAGAGACATGGTGCTCCTTTGACGGGAGGGAACGTGATCGTCCGGGCTCGGACGCAGTGACTACCGCTCGAAGGCCGCGAAGGTTGCGGTGACCCTGTGTAAAGAATTGGCAATGCGTCGCATTATCGGATGCGGATGAAAACGGGCAAAGAGAATCCGTCCGGAAGTCCCGGCGAATCCTCGGAGCCCTTTGTTCTCAAGGGTTCTCGCGGTCTCTCAGGGCCTCTGTCCCTGGCTCGGGTGAGGGGGCGGAAATTTGCGCACATCGTCCACGGGGCGTGCCCGGCATACCCCCTGCGGGTGACCGTCGGCCTCTACTGTCCAGTGACGATTCGAACCTCGGAAAGCCCGTCCCGCCCGGCGCCCTCGTCGCCGTACGCGCCGGCGGAGGCGCCGCTGTCCGCCGGTGTGCGCCACTCGCCCGCCCTGCCGCCGGCGACCCACTCCCGGTCCGCGTAGGCGACCCGCTCGATGTGCAGGGCCGACGAATTGGCCACGGCCCAGTGCGCGAGCTCCCAGCCGCGACGCCGGAGCGAGTCCTCGGAGGTGGTGCCGGAGCCGCTGTCGGACCGCACGGGGATGGAGACGGTGTTGGCGGCCGGGGTGGTGGGAGAGGCGGCGGCCGTTTCGGGGGCGTTCGGGGACTCGGGGGCGTTCGTGGGCTCGGGTGTGGCCGCGGAATCGTCGGACCGCATCTCCGTCGCGGCCGACTCCAGCACGGTGCGCCCGAAGTCCCGCACGAGGGCGGCCCGTACCGCGTCCGGTCCGCCGTTCGCGGTCGCGGCGGGGCGGCCCTCGCAGGTCAGGGTGGCCGCCGCGCGGCCGGTCAGGGCGGCGGCGAGCAGCGTGGCGTCCGGCTCGTGCTTCGCGTACGCCTGCGGGAAGCCGCTGCGCTGCACCCGCTGGGCGGCGACGGTCAGCGGCAGCCGCGAGTAGCCGGGCACCTTGGTGAGGTGCTCGTAGAACTCGCCCGCCGCGTACGTCGGGTCCATGATCTGCTTCTCGGTGCCCCAGCCCTGTGACGGGCGCTGCTGGAACAGGCCCAGCGAGTCCCGGTCGCCGTGCGTGATGTTGCGCAGCCCCGATTCCTGCAGCGCGGTCGCCAGGGCGATGGTCACGGCCCGCTCGGGCATGCCGCGCGAGGTGCCCACGGCCGAGATCGTCGCGGCGTTCGTGGCCTGCTCCGGCGTGAACTCGTACGAGGCGCCGTCGCCCTTCCCCGACACCACCTCGCACCGCGGGGCTCCCGTCCCGCCGGTGAGGTACTGCATGGTCAGGTACCCCCCGAGTGCGAGCAGAACGGCGAAGGCGGACCCGCGGCGGAGGAAACGGCCACGGCGACGACGAGAGGGGTGGGACGGTGCTGACACGCCTCCGAATTTATCGGAGTCAGCTGTCAACGGTGTGTGCGTCTGTGAGCAGGGGGGCGCGGGTGGCGAGATCCAGTCGCGGAAGGACGTATTCCGGGCGGCGGTCGGGTCCCGGGGGCGGCAGGCTTCCGGGGGCGGTCGGCGCACTCTCGGCAGGGCGTTAGGGTCGTCGGCATGGCCGACACCCCGCTTGACCTCACGCTGGACGCAGCGCGGCTGACCGCGCGGCTCGTGGACTTCCCCTCCGAGAGCGGCAGCGAGAAGCCGCTCGCGGACGCGATCGAGGGTGCGCTGCGGGCCCTGCCACACCTGACGGTCGACCGGTACGGCAACAACGTCGTGGCCCGCACCCGCCTGGGCCGCGCCGAGCGTGTGATCCTCGCCGGACACATCGACACGGTCCCCATCGCGGACAACGTGCCCTCACGGCTCGACGAGGACGGCGTGCTCTGGGGCTGCGGCACGTGCGACATGAAGTCCGGGGTGGCGGTCCAGCTGCGGATCGCGGCCACCGTCCCGGAACCGAACCGCGACGTGACCTTCATCTTCTACGACAACGAAGAGGTCGCCGCCCACCTGAACGGCCTGAAGCACGTCGCCGAGGCCCACCCCGACTGGCTCGAAGGTGACTTCGCGGTCCTCCTGGAGCCCTCGGACGGCCAGGTCGAGGGCGGCTGCCAGGGCACCCTGAGGGTGCTGCTGAGGACGAGGGGCGAGCGGGCGCACTCGGCGCGCGGCTGGATGGGTTCCAACGCCATCCACGCGGCGGCTCCGATCCTGGCCCGGCTGGCGTCGTACGAGCCGCGCTACCCGGTGATCGACGGCCTGGAGTACCGGGAGGGCCTGAACGCGGTCGGCATCTCGGGTGGCGTGGCCGGCAACGTGATCCCCGACGAGTGCGTGGTCACGGTCAACTTCCGCTACGCCCCGGACCGCACGGAGGCCGAGGCGCTGGCCCATGTCCGAGAGGTCTTCGCGGACTGCGGGGTGGAGGAGTTCGTGGTGGACGACCACAGCGGCGGGGCGCTCCCCGGCCTCTCCCACCCGGCGGCCGCCGCCTTCATCGAGTCGGTCGGTGGCACCCCGCAGCCCAAGTACGGCTGGACGGACGTGTCCCGCTTCAGCGCGCTCGGCGTCCCGGCTGTCA
Organism: Streptomyces sp. NPDC046862; assembly: GCF_040704615.1. Lineage (NCBI taxonomy): Bacteria > Bacillati > Actinomycetota > Actinomycetes > Kitasatosporales > Streptomycetaceae > Streptomyces > Streptomyces sp. NPDC046862. The sequence continues at coordinate 313,932 of NZ_JBEYXP010000001.1, forward strand.
ACTACGGCCCCGGCAACCCGCACTTGGCGCACAAGCGGGACGAGCGGGTGGAGACGGCGAAGATCCTCGCGGGGGAGGAGCGCCTGCGGGAGTGGCTGACGTCCTGAGGGCCCCGTGGGGCGCCGATCGCCCCGGCGGTTCACGGCGGACATGCCGGCGTCCCCCGTCCGTAACCCTCGTGGATCTACGCTGAGGTGGAACGACCCGGCACGGCGGAGGGAGCGCACATGGCTACCGGTGACCCGGAGGGCAAGAAGCAGCCACCTGAGGAGCAGCGGTTGGGTCCCGTACTGCGCAGACGCGGTCAGGTGCAGGCGAGCACGACGGACCAGCGGCTGCTGGACGCGGGCGGTCCCTCCGACTGGGTCCACACCGACCCCTGGCGGGTCCTGCGCATCCAGTCGGAGTTCATCGAGGGCTTCGGCACCCTGGCCGAACTCCCGCCCGCGATCAGCGTGTTCGGCTCGGCGCGGACTTCGGTGGACACTCCCGAGTACGAGGCGGGAGTGGCCCTCGGCCGGGGACTGGTGGACGCGGGTTTCGCCGTCATCACCGGGGGCGGCCCGGGTGCCATGGAGGCGGCCAACAAGGGTGCCGTCGAGGCGAAGGGCATCTCGGTCGGCCTCGGTATCGAGCTCCCCTTCGAACAGGGCCTCAACCCCTACGTCGACATCGGCCTGAACTTCCGCTACTTCTTCGTGCGGAAGATGATGTTCGTCAAGTACGCGCAGGGCTTCGTGGTCCTGCCGGGCGGTCTCGGCACCCTCGACGAACTCTTCGAGGCCCTGACCCTCGTCCAGACCCAGAAGGTCACCCGCTTCCCCATCGTCCTCTTCGGCACCGAGTACTGGGGCGGCCTCGTCGACTGGCTCCGCAACACCCTCGTGGCCCAGGGCAAGGCCTCGGAGAAGGACCTGCTCCTGTTCCACCTGACGGACGACGTGGACGAGGCGGTGGCCCTGGTGTCGAAGGAGGCGGGCCGGTAGGGGGACCGGGGCGCGCGGGGCTTCGCCCCGGACCCCGCTCCTCAAACGCCTCAAACGCCGGAGGGGCTGAGTATTCAGCCCGTCCGGCGTTTGAGGACGAGGCCGTCAGTCCGACAGCGGGGGTCTGGGGGCGCAGCCCCCAGGGATGGGACGGGTAGGGGCGGCGGGGGCGAGGAGAAGACCTGGCCGGCCCCGGAGGGCTACGCCAGCCCCCGCCGGGCCACCGCGGGCGGCCGGTGCCCGGCGATCGACGCCACCATGTCCAGCACCTGACGCGTCTCCGCGACCTCGTGCACCCGATACACCTGCGCCCCGAGCCACGCCGACACCGCCGTGGTCGCCAGCGTCCCCACCACCCGCTCCTTCACCGGCTTGTCCAACGTCTCCCCCACGAAGTCCTTGTTGGACAGCGACACGAGCACGGGCCACCCCGTGTCGACCATCTCCCCCAGCCGCCGCGTCGCCTCCAGGCTGTGCCGCGTGTTCTTGCCGAAGTCGTGCCCGGGATCGATGAGCACCCCTTCCCGCGGTACCCCGAGGGCCACCGCACGCTCGGCCAGCCCCACGGTCACCCGCAGGATGTCGGCCATGACGTCGTCGTACGTGACGCGATGGGGACGTGTACGCGGCTCGGCGCCCCCCGCGTGCGTACACACCAGCCCCACCCCGTACCGCGCCGCGACCTCTGCCAGCCGGGGGTCCACCCCGCCCCACGCGTCGTTGAGCAGATCCGCCCCCGCCTCGCAGACCGCCTCACCCACCTCGTGCCGCCAGGTGTCGACGCTGATGACGACATCGGGGAAGTGCCGCCGGACCTCCGCGACGAAGCCCACGGTCCGCCGCGCCTCCTCCTCGGCCGTCACCTCCTCGCCGGGCCCCGCCTTGACCCCGCCGATGTCGATGATCGCCGCGCCCTCGGCCACGGCCTGCTCCACGCGCGCGAGCGCGGGCTCGTCCCGGAAGGTGGCCCCCTGGTCGTAGAAGGAGTCGGGGGTCCGGTTCACGATCGCCATGATCACCGGCTCGTGCGTGCCGAATTCACGCCTGCCCAGCCTGAGCATCCCCTGTGACCTCTCCCAGTACTTCCCGCTGCTTAGCCGCCTGCGACCCTAACTGTCAGACTCGCATGGCACGATCGGAGCCGTAGGGGCGCGCCGGAGGCGCAGCACGACAGTAAGGGGTAGCCCAGCGATGTTCATGTTCTTGTTCCTGGTCGTCGCGCTGGCCGTCGTGGTCGCCGCGGTGACGCTCGCCGTGGTGGGAGGCGGCGAGAGCGGCGTGCTGTCCGAGGCCGCGCCCGAGCGGTTCCAGGACCCCCTGCCCCAGGACCGACCGGTGAACCGCGCGGACGTGGAGACGCTCCGCTTCCCCGTCGCCGTGCGCGGTTACCGCATGTCGGACGTGGACGACGCCCTCGGCCGCCTCGGCGCCGAGCTCTCCGAGCGGGACGCCCGGATCGCCGACCTGGAGGCCGCCCTCGCCGGCGCCCGCGCGGCCACACCCCCGACCTCGCTGCACAAGCCGGAGCAGGGGGAGCACCAGTGAGCGGCGCCGTGGCGGGCCCGGACGGCAGACTGCGCTGCCCGTGGGCCCTGTCGACCGAGGACTACGTGGCGTACCACGACGAGGAGTGGGGCCGCCCGGTCCACGGCGACGACGCGCTGTTCGAGCGGATCTCCCTGGAAGCCTTCCAGTCCGGGCTCTCGTGGATCACCATCCTCCGACGCCGTCCCGGCTTCCGGGCCGCCTTCGCCGACTTCAAGATCGCCTCGGTGGCCTCCTTCACCGACGACGACCGCGCCCGCCTCCTCGCCGACCCGGGCATCATCCGCAACCGCGCCAAGATCGACGCGACCCTCGCGAACGCGCGTGCGCTGGCGGAGTGGTCCCCGGGCGAGCTGGACGAGCTGATCTGGTCCCACGCCCCCGACCAGGCCACCCGCCCCGCCCCGAAGACCCTGACCGACGTCCCCGCCGTCACGGCCGAGTCGACGGCCCTGTCGAAGTCCCTCAAACAGCGCGGCCTGCGCTTCGTGGGCCCCACCACGGCGTACGCGCTGATGCAGGCATGCGGCCTGGTCGACGACCACCTGTCGGACTGCACGGCAAGACACCGCTGAGCCGGCCGCCGCTGAGCCGGCTGCCGCTGAGTCGGATGTCGCTGAGTCGGATGTCGCTGAGCCGGCCGGAGGGGGAGCGACGGTAGCGGCGCGCCCCCGCCGCCCCGCCCCCATGACCGGCGGCCCTTACCGACCCAGGTACTTCGGCTTCTCCTTGTTGACGAACGCCTGCACCGCGATCCCGTGGTCCTCCGACGAGCCCGCCCGCGTCTGGAGCTCGTCCTCCTTCTCCAGCGTCTCCTCCAGCGAATGGGACAGCCCGTAGGCGACGGCCTCCTTCAGTGCCGCGTACGCCAGGGTCGGTCCCTCCGCCAGCGCCCGGGCCACCTTCTCCGCCTCGGCCCGCAGCTCGGACGCCGGGACGACCCGGCCCGCGATGCCCAGCTCGTACGCCTCCTGGGCCTTGACGCTGCGGGGGAAGAGCAGCAGGTCGGTGGCGCGCCCGGGGCCGACGACCCGCGGCAGGGTCCACGAGACGCCGGAGTCGGCGGTCAGCGCGACCCCCGCGAACGACGTGTTGAAGGACGCCGTGTCCGCCACGACCCGGTAGTCCGCGGCCAGCGCGAAGCCGAAGCCCGCCCCGGCGGCGACCCCGTTGACCCCCGCCACCACGGGCTTGGCCATCCCGGCCAGCGCCCGCACGATGGGGTTGTAGTGCTCGCGGACGGTGCTCATGGTGTGGCCGGAGCCGGTCTCGCGGTCGCTCACGAGCAGTCCGATGTGCTCCTTGAGGTCCTGTCCCACGCAGAAGGCACGGTCCCCGGCGGCCGTGAGCAGCACGGCCCGTACGGCGTCGTCGTCGGCGGCGGACCGTGCCGCCTCCCGAAGGGCGACCTTGGTCTCGACGTTCAGCGCGTTCATCGCCTCCGGGCGGTTCAGCGTGATCGTCGCCAGTCCGTCGCTCACTTCGTAGAGCACGGTGTCGGCCATGTTGGTTCCCCTCCGTGTGGCGGCTCCGGCGTACCGGTCGGTACGTCGCGGTCATCGCACAGCATGGCGGAGATCACCGGCGGTGGCGCGGGCCGGACGTGTGACCTGCGTCAAAGAATTCCGGTCGGCGGAACTCCGGCGGAACTCCGTGAGGCCGCGCAGTATCGCAGCCACATCGCCGAATTGAGTGGTTTTGCTCGCGCGCGTTGCCCAAGCGATGCCGACTGATGTTGGTCATCGGGTCCTGAGATGCGGGATAATGGCCTGGAAGCAATGTGTTCGATGCCGGTGTCGCGTGTCCGAGGAAAGAACGCGCGTGCCCTGACAAGGGGGCCGTCGGCTGACGTGAGCTGGTTTCAGGAAGGGGAACGAGCATGGCGGCCATGAAGCCGCGGACGGGCGATGGCCCGCTCGAGGTGACCAAGGAGGGGCGGGGCATCGTCATGCGCGTTCCGCTCGAAGGCGGCGGTCGGCTCGTCGTCGAGCTGACCCCTGACGAGGCCGATGCCCTCGGCGACGCCCTCAAGAAGGTCGTCGGCTGACGCGGAAAGCGACCATACCCTTTCAACCGCCCCGGCACCGAACGTGTGGTGCCGGGGCGGTTGTTTGTCGGGGGGATCACCGTCAGGGCAGGTCAGGCCCGTATCCACGGCCGCCGGGCGTCACCGTTTGACGGCGCACAGCAGCCCGTCACCCACCGGCAGCAGCGACGGAATCAGGTCCTGGCTCTCGCGGACCGTGCGCAGCAGCTCGCGTACCCGTATGACCTCCGTGGGCTGCGGGCCCGAGTCGACGGTCCGGCCGTTGGTGAAGACGCCCTCGAAGACCACCAGGCCTCCCGGGCGGAGCAGCCGCAACGATTCAGCGAGGTACTCCAGGGACTCCAGCCGGTCACCGTCACAGAAGACGAGGTCGTAGCCGGCGTCCGCGAGCCGTGGCAGGACGTCCAGGGCGCGGCCCGGGATGAAACGGGCGCGGTTGCTGGCGAAGCCGCACGCGCGGAAGGCCTGCCGGGCGAACTGCTGGTGCTCCGGCTCGGGATCCACGGTGGTCAGTACCCCGTCCGGCCGCATACCGCGCAGCAGATGGATCCCGGAGACGCCGGTCCCGGTCCCGATCTCCGCCACCGCCTTCGCGTCCACGGTGGCGGCGAGCAACCGCAGCGCGGCGCCCGTGCCGGGCGACACCGAGCGCAGCCCCGCCTCGCGGGCCCGGTCGCGGGCCCAGAGCAGAGCTTCGTCCTCGGCGACAAAGGCGTCGGCGAACGCCCAGCTCGTCTGCCGGTTGCCGGTAATGACCCTCTCCTGTCCCCGTGGTTGCCTCGGCGTGACTGTATCCGTTGGTGCCGGGAACCCGCAGATGGGACCGGTCGTTTAAAGGGGTGGTAGAGACGGCGGGGGGCATCGGATGGATCAGGACACCGAGCAAGTGCTGACACAGGCCCATCAGCCGAGGCAGCGAGTATCAAAATTTCGTAAAACCGCTTATCCGGAGCTAACGGGCGAGGTGGCTATGGTAGGGGCTCCACTGGACACCACCAGAGCCGACAGGGGAGGTGCGGCTGCGCCTGTGGATCGGAGAGGAGTGCTGCGGCGCCTTCTCGGGTCGGCGGGCAGGCCGAAATCCGTGAACGACACCGCTGACCACAGCCACGCCGCTGACTTCGCCCAGACCGCGACCTTCTCCACCGACGCGGACGGGCAGGCGTGGACTCCGCCCACCTGGGAGGAGATCGTCAGCACGCACAGCGGCCGGGTCTACCGACTGGCATACCGCCTGACCGGTAACCAGCACGATGCGGAGGATCTCACCCAGGAGGTCTTCGTCCGCGTCTTCCGTTCCCTGTCCACCTACACGCCGGGCACCTTCGAGGGCTGGCTGCACCGCATCACCACGAATCTCTTCCTGGACATGGTGCGCCGCAAGCAGCGCATCCGCTTCGACGCGCTCGGCGAGGACGCGGCCGAGCGGCTGCCCAGCCGTGAGCCCTCCCCGCAGCAGGTCTTCAACGACTCGCACTTCGACGCGGACGTCCAGCAGGCCCTCGACACCCTCGCACCCGAGTTCCGCGCCGCCGTGGTGCTGTGCGACATCGAAGGACTGTCGTACGAGGAGATCGCCGCGACCCTCGGCGTCAAGCTCGGCACGGTCCGCTCCCGGATCCACCGCGGCCGTTCCCAGCTGCGCAAGGCCCTCGCGCACCGTTCGCCGGAGGCCCGCGCCGAGCGCCGCACCTTCGCCGTCGGAGTGCCGGCGCTGGGAGGAGGGGGCGCGACCGCGTGAGTGGAACACGGCCGAATCCCGGCGAGCGGCGTGTCGCCGACCAGCATCTAGGGGACCGACTCTCCGCCCTGGTGGACGGAGAGCTCGGTCATGACTCGCGTGAGCGCGTCCTGGCCCACCTTGCCACGTGCGCGAAGTGCAAGGCGGAGGCGGACGCCCAGCGCCGCCTGAAGAGCGTGTTCGCGGAAGCGGCACCTCCGTCGCCCTCCGAGAGCTTCCTGGCCCGGCTCCAGGGCCTTCCCGGGGGAGGTGACCTCGACGGTGGCGGCTCGCCGCTGGGCGGGGGAGGCTTCGGAGGAAGACTTCCGGGTCCGGGCGCGGGACCGGGGATCCCTGGTGACCCCAGGACGGCCGCGGGTCCCGGAATCTTCGGAGTGAGAGGCGAGCCCTTCGGATACGTCCCGTCGGGGCCGCACTCCGGTGTGCTGTCGCCGTCGGAGGAGCGCGGCCTGTTCGGTGGCCGGGGGTTCGCCGGGGGACGTGGCTTCTTCGGCGACCGCGGGCTGCCCGGCAGCGGGCGCGGGTTCTTCGGCGACCGGAGCCCCTCCATCGGGCGGGGTTTCCTCGGCGACCGGGGCCCGGGGCCGGAGGAAGGCCGTGAGTTCGCCGGGGCCGAAGGGAGCGGACCCGCCGAGGGCGCCCAGGCCGTGGGCCCCGTCGACGGCAGCGGCATCACCGGCGACCACGGCATCACCGGCGACCACGGCATCACCGGTGACCGTGGCTTCCGTATCCACCACGTCGGGCGTCACGACGCCGAGCGGCAGGCCTCGCGAGGTCTGCGGTTCGCCTTCGTGGCGGCCGGGGCGGTGTCGCTGGCCGCCATCGCGCTCGGCGGGATGTCCACCGGCGTGCCGGGGGACACCACGGAGGCCCGGGGCGGTTCGGGCTCGGGAAGCAATGTGACGCCGATGCGGGCGCCGGGTTCGGGCGTCTCCACCGTCCCCGAGTCACAGCGCCGCCGCGGATCCGTCGCACCGCTGATCGGACAGGGACACGGGGCCATGGGCGAGACCCCCGTGGCGCCCACCGAGGTGTCCGCACCCCTGCTGCCCGGAGTCTCCGCTCCGGCCGGCCAGAGCCAGCAGGCCGCGCATCCGCTGACCACTCCCGTGCTGGCGGGCGCGGCCGCGATGTCCCCGCTCATACGGCCCCTCTCGGCGGCCTCGCACGTGCTGTCGGCCGAGTGGCCGACCACACCGGAGCTCGTCGCTCCGGGCCTGCTGTCCGCCCCCGCCGCGACCACGTCCTCCACACCCACCCCTCCTGCGGCCCCCTGACCCCGTCCACTGCGCCGCGGCCCGCGAACCTGGTTGAATCCATGGTGGGCCGCGTCCGCCGGGGTGACCCCGGACGCGGAGTCGACGATCTGCGATGACCGCCGGCGAGTCGTGCCGCGGGCCAGGTGTGGGGAGAGCATGAACGAGGGGAAACCCACGAAGGCGAAGTGGTGGAGCCGCCCCCGAGCCCAGGGCACGGAAGGCACGGAGCCCGGCCCGACGCCGGATCACATGGGCACGGGGCGGGTCTCGTCGGGGCGGGAGGACGTTCGGGAGGGGCCCGCCGCGACGACTCCGATACCGGGCCTCAAGGACGCCGAGGGCCCGACAGCGGGCTCCCCGGGCGATCAGGGCGAGGCGGAGGGCCCGGCGGTCGTTCAGGACGGCGTGGCCGGTTCGGCGGGGGCGAGTGCGGCTGTGACGGCGAGGGCGGGAGCGGCTGGTGCCGGGGCCGGGGGAGCCGGTGGTGGCGACGGTGGTGGCGACTTCGAGTTGAGGCGCCCGGACGAGGCGGCGCCCGACGCCGGTGCGGCCGCCGACGGCGACTTCGAACTGGCCCGGCCCGAGGCCGGGGCAGCGCAGGCCGAGAGCCCTGCCGCGCTGCGGGCAGAAGCGGGCGCCGGGGGAGACTTCGAACTCGCACGGCCGGCCGCTGCCGTTACCTCTGCGTCTGCGTCTGCGTCTGCGTCTGCGTCTGGGCCTGAGCCCGAGCCTGCGTCTGCGCCTGCATCTGGGCCTGCGCGTGAACTTGCGTCTGGGCCTGTGTCTGCGCCCCAGGGCGGCAGCCCGGCCAGCGCCTATGGCGAGGTGAGCGCCCGCGAGGACGGTCGCGCCGGTGTCCCTGCCGAGCGGCCCGAGCCGCTGCACGACCCCGACCCCTACAGCACCCCGCCCTACGGTGAGCCGGGCCCCTGGGCGCCCGCGCCGCCGGTTCAGCGCCCGGGGACTCCCGCGCACGGTACGGCTGTCGCGCCTGCGGCCCCGTCCGCCTCCGCCGAGCTCTCGGCTCCGTACGAGCCATACGCGCCAGGGGACCGCCATGAGCAGGGAGGCACCTCGTTCGCGCACGGCGCCCCCTTCGCGAACGGCATGCCCGCACCGGCGCGGGGCCAGGGGCCGGCCGTCCCGCCTACGGACACGGCACAGAGCCCGGACGCAGGCCACCCCCACCCGAACGCCCAGGGCCCCGCCCAGGACGTCACCTACCCCGGCGGCGCCCCGCAGCCGCCCGTCACCCCCGCCGCACCCCCGCCCCACGACCCCCCGCCCCACGACCCCTGGCAGAACTACGACCCCTGGGCGGTAGCCCCGGGGCCACTGCAGCAGAACGGGGCCGCGGTGCCGAGCGAGGACCAGCGGCGCAGGCGGACGCGGAAGTCGCTCGTCCTCGGCGCCGTGCTCCTCGCGCTCGCGTCCGGCGGGATCGGCGGAGCCGTCGGCGCCTATTTGGAGCGCACCGGCGGGATCGGGGACGTCGAGCTGCCCCAGACCGCGGACAGCGCCAAGGGCCGCGCGCCCGACAGCGTCGCCGGGATCGCCGCCAGCGCGCTGCCCGGCGTGGTCACCCTGCACGTCAGCGGTGCGGACGCGCAGGGCACCGGCACCGGCTTCGTGCTCGACAGGCGAGGACACATCCTCACCAACAACCACGTCGTCGAACCGGCCGGCGACGGCGGCGAGATCTCCGTGACCTTCAGCGGAGGCGAGACCGCCAAGGCCACGATCGTCGGCAAGGACAGCGGCTACGACCTCGCCGTGGTCAAGGTCTCCGGCGTCAGCGGGCTCAAGCCGCTGCCCCTCGGCAACTCCGACGACGTCCAGGTCGGCGACCCCGTCGTCGCCATCGGAGCCCCGTTCGACCTGGCCAACACCGTCACCTCGGGCATCATCAGCGCCAAGGAGCGGCCCATCACCGCGGGCGGGCAGGAAGGCGACGGGAGCGACGTCAGTTACGTGGACGCGCTGCAGACCGACGCGCCGATCAACCCGGGCAACTCCGGTGGCCCCCTCGTCGACGCGAGCGCCCGCGTGATCGGCATCAACAGCGCCATCCGCTCCGCCGACAACGGCTCCGACCTGGAGGGCGGACAGGCCGGTTCCATAGGACTCGGCTTCGCCATCCCCATCAACCAGGGCAAGCGCGTCGCCGAGGAGCTGATCAACACGGGCAGGGCGACCCACCCCGTCATCGGCGTGACGCTCGACATGGACTACGCCGGCGACGGCGCCCGGGTCGGCACCGAGAGCAACGGCGGCGGCTCCCCGGTCAAGGCCGGAGGCCCCGGGGACAAGGCCGGCATCAAGGCGGGCGACGTCATCACGGAGGTCGACGGACAGCGCATCGACTCCGGCGAGGAGCTCATCGTCAAGATCCGCGCCCACCGTCCCGGCGACCGGCTGGAACTCACCCTCCAGCGCGACGGCCGGGACAGGCGGATCACCCTGACCCTCGGCTCCTCCGGTGGCTGAGGGTGTGGGGCACGATTGACAGCAACTTCACAGCACATGCCCCGAAGCGCCCCTGAACGGCAAACTTCGTGGAAAACCGGCCCTCTACACGAATCCCGGAGCGCCGCGGCAGTACCGGACGGACAGGAACCCCGGGTACCGTGGACCCGGCCCGGACCACGGAAGACACCACGGAACGACCGCCGAGGGCCGATGGACAGGGCCGAGGACTCGCAAGGAGCTTCAGGTGTTCAATGACATAGGACCGCTCGAGCTGGTGACGCTCGTTGTCCTCGCCGTGCTCGTCTTCGGCCCGGAGAAGCTGCCGAAGATGATCCAGGATGTCACGCGCACCATCCGCAAGATCCGCGAGTTCTCCGAGAGCGCCAAGCAGGACATCCGGCAGGAGCTCGGCCCGGAGTTCAAGGACTTCGAGTTCGAGGACCTCAACCCCAAGACGTTCATCCGCAAGCAGCTGGACAACGACGAGCTGGGTCTCAAGGAGATCCGCAACGGCTTCGACCTGAAGAAGGAGATGGCCGAGGTCACGGACGCGGTGCACAGCCGTGAGTCCGAGACGTCCGCGGGCTCCTCCGCCGGGTCGTCCAGCGGTGGCGGCACCGTCGACATGACCAAGAAGCCCGAGAAGACTGAGCCGGACGAGCGGCCGCCGTTCGACGCCGACGCCACGTAGGCGCTCCGCTTCGGGGGCCGGGTGGGCGCCGTTCTGGTGCGGCTCCTCTGTCGGGTGCGGGTTCGTTGTGGTTGCTCGCGCCCACGCGGCGGAGCCGCATATTCAACACAGCCCCGCGCCCCTTTTAGGCGCGCCCCTCCACGGCGCCGTGTGCATCCTCGTGTGATGCTTGTCATACGTGTACGCCCCTTCGTGCGGCCGGAACCCGGGCCGAACGCGCCTTGGCGCCCCGGTCGGTTTCACTGCAGTTCGGAGCGCTGTGGCTATGCTGCCCAGTTGTTGTGCGGACCGTACGAAAGTGAGCGACGACGCCCGAGGGGGGCGGGCCGCTCCGGTCCGACGAGAGCGAGGAGGCGTCCGGGCACATGGAGACGACGAGTCGGGTAGGCGCGCAGGCGCCGGCCGCGGAGGACGGACAACCCGTCCACTCCGCCCGGCGCACGATCGACGGCTACCTGCTGGCGCCCTTTCCCTGGTACGGCCTCGACGAGGCCTTCACAGGGCCGCGCCGGCTGATGCAGGTGGGTACGGCTGCCGACGGCGCCGTTGAGCACGGATCGATCGGGCACGGCGACGAACCCTCGATAAAGCACGAGGGCTCCGGCGAGGACGGCAAGGAGCGCTTCGCCGTCGTGGTCACGGTCGCCGCGAACCCCGTACGGCGAAGCGCCGACGGCACGGGGGTCCTGGAGGCCACGTCGGTCTCCTCGGCTGCCTGGCTGGCTGGTGTGGGGCTACTGACGGTCACCTGGCCCGGCCAGATGGACCACACCCTGCGGGACGACTGGCTGGACCAGCAGACCGAGACGGCGTGGGTCCTCGCGGACGACCTGGCCGGTCCGGACTGGTCGACGCTGTCCCTGCCCGTGGACGGGGTGCCGACCCCGTTCCACTACCGGGAGTCCGAGTTCGGGTGGGTCCTCGCGGGGTCCACGCCGGAGGGCGTCCATGTGGGTGCGTACGGACGGGGGATGAGCGCGTATGGGCTTGGCTTTGCCATGATCAAGGACATCGCCGCGTACGCGTAGCCTGCGGCGCTGAGCCGGGAGGGGTGCCGTTTTGGTGCGGCGCCTTCGTTGGGTGCGGGTTCGTTGTGGCTGGTCGCGCAGTTCCCCGCGCCCCTTGCGGGGCGCGCCCCCCTCCAGGGAGCGCGCCCGAACGTCGTACGCGCCCTAGAACTTGTTCCTCGGTGTGATCCCCAGTGACATGCCCGACAGGCCGCGCTGGCGGCCGCCCAGCTTGCCGGCGATCGCGCGCAGGGCCGCGCCCGCCTCGGAGTCGGGGTCCGTGAGGACGACCGGCTTGCCCTCGTCGCCGCCCTCGCGGAGGCGGACGTCGATGGGGATGTTGCCGAGGACCGGGACCGTCGCGCCCGTCGTACGGGTCAGTCCGTCGGCCACCACCTGGCCGCCGCCCGTGCCGAAGACGTCGACCATCTCGCCGCAGTGCGGGCAGGGCAGGCCGGACATGTTCTCGACGACGCCGACGATCTTCTGGTGGGTCTGGACGGCGATGGAGCCGGCCCGCTCGGCGACCTCGGCCGCGGCCTGCTGGGGCGTGGTCACGACCAGGATCTCCGCGTTCGGGACCAGCTGGGCGACCGAGATGGCGATGTCGCCCGTGCCGGGGGGCAGGTCAAGGAGCAGGACGTCGAGGTCGCCCCAGTACACGTCCGCCAGGAACTGCTGGAGGGCGCGGTGGAGCATCGGGCCGCGCCAGACGACTGGCGCGTTGCCCGGGGTGAACATGCCGATCGAGATGACCTTCACGCCGTGGGCCGACGGCGGCATGATCATGTTCTCGACCTGGGTGGGACTGCCGTCGGCGCCCAGCATGCGCGGCACGGAGTGGCCGTAGATGTCGGCGTCCACGACGCCGACCTTCAGGCCGTCCGCCGCCATCGCCGCCGCCAGGTTCACGGTCACGGAGGACTTGCCGACGCCGCCCTTGCCGGACGCCACCGCGTACACACGGGTCAGCGAGCCCGGCTTGGCGAAGGGGACCTCGCGCTCGGCCTGGCCGCCGCGCAGCGCGGACGCCAGCTCCTTGCGCTGCTCGTCGCTCATGACGTCCAGCGTGACGTCGACGCGCGTGACGCCCTCGACCGCGGAGACCGCGTCCGTCACGCGCTGGGTGATCGTCTCGCGCATCGGGCAGCCGGAGACCGTCAGGTACACGGTGACCGCGACCGCTCCGTCCGCGCCGATGTCCACCGACTTGACCATCCCGAGTTCGGTGATGGGTCGGTTGATCTCGGGGTCGTTCACCGTCGCCAGTGCCTCGCGCACCGCGTCTTCCGTAGCCATAGGACGATGGTACGGCGCCCAGAGCGGGCCCTGGGAGCCCCGTCAGCGGTCGTCCATGTCACGTCCGGGGGCGGGCTCGGCCGGGAATACGGCGTCCCGGTGGCCGTTCGCGTGGCCGTTCCCGTGATGCTCGTCCAGCTCCTTGACGAGGTCCTGGAGTTCGGAGCGGATCCAGTCGCGGGTGGCGACCTCGCCGAGGCCGATCCGCAGGGCGGCGACCTCCCGCGTCAGGTACTCCGTGTCCGCGATCGACCGCTCGTTCTGCTGCCGGTCCTGTTCGAGGTTGACCCGGTCGCGGTCGGCCTGGCGGTTCTGCGCGAGGAGGATCAGCGGCGCGGCGTACGAGGCCTGGAGCGACAGCACCAGCGTCAGGAAGATGAACGGGTACTCGTCGAACCGCAGGCCGACGGGCACGGAGACGTTCCACACCACCCACAGGACGATGACGACGGTCATCCAGACGAGGAACCGTCCGGTGCCGATGAACCGCGCGATCCGCTCGGACAGCTTCCCGAAGGCCTCCGGGTCCCACGTCGGCAGGAACCTGCGGCGGGGCGGGCGCGGCTGGTCGAGGTGGACGCGGGAACGGGAGCGGGCGGTGGCCGCCGTGGCGCCGACGGGCACGCGCTCACGTCCGCCGTGGGCGCGCTCTCGTCCCTCGCGCTCAGGAGCCATGCGTGCCCGCCCCCTCGTCCGCTTCCTCGTCAGCTTCCTCGTCCGCTTCCTCCTCCAGGTGGAACTCCGTCTCCCGCCAGTCCTCCGGCAGCATGTGGTCGAGCACGTCGTCCACGGTCACCGCGCCCAGCAGCGAGCCGCTCTCGTCCACGACGGGGGCCGCGACCATGTCGTACGTAGCGAAGAACCCGGCCACGACGGGCAGCGGGGCCTCGGGGCCGAGCGTCTGCAGGTCGTCGTCGACGAGCGAGCTGACCAGGGTGTACGGCGGGTCGCGCAGCAGCCGCTGGAAGTGGACGGTGCCCAGGTACTTGCCGGTCGGGGTCTCGTCCGGCGGACGGCACACGTACACCTGGGCGGCGAGCGCGGGGGAGAGGTCGCGGTTGCGGACGCGGGCCAGCGCGTCGGCGACCGTCGCGTCGGGCCGCAGCACGACGGGCTCGGTGGTCATGAGCCCGCCGGCGGTCTTCTCCTCGTACGCCATGAGCCGGCGCACGTCGGCGGCCTCGTCCGGCTGCATCAGTGTCAGCAGCCGCTCCTTGTCCTCCTCCGGGAGCTCGGAGAGCAGGTCGGCGGCGTCGTCCGGATCCATGGCCTCCAGGACGTCCGCGGCCCGCTCCTCCTTGAGCTTGCCGAGGATCTCGATCTGGTCGTCCTCCGGCAGCTCCTCCAGGACGTCGGCGAGGCGGTCGTCGTCGAGGGCGGAGGCGACCTCGACGCGGCGTTTGGCGGACAGGTGGTGCAGCACGTTGGCCAGGTCGGCGGGCCTCAGCTGCTCGAAGGTGGCCAGCAGGCTCTCGGCACCCTGCCCGTGCTCCTCCAGCGAGAACCCGGTCACGGCGGACCACTCGACGGTCAGCGTCTCCCCCCTGCTGCGCCGGAAGGCACCGCTCTTTCCCTTGCGTACGAAGACACGGTCGATCTCCCACTCCCGGCGGGTCGGCAGCTGGCGCACGGAGACGTCGAGGACCGTCACCTCCTCCTCGGTCTCCACGAGCCGTACCCGCCGGTCGAGGAGCTCACCGAGGACCAGCCGCTCGGTGGGCCGCTGCTCGAACCGGCGGACGTTCAGCACGCCCGTGGTGATGACCTGACCCGACTCGATGCCGGTGACCCGGGTCATGGGCAGGAAGATGCGGCGCCGGGTCGTCAGCTCCACGACCAGCCCCAGCAGCCGCGGGGGCTTGCGGCCGACGCGGAGCATGGCGACGAGGTCGCGGACGCGTCCCACCTGGTCTCCGTTGGGGTCGAAGACGGCGATGCCGGAGAGGTGGGAGACGAAGATCCGGGACGCGCCGGCCGCCATGTGCGACGCCTCCATTTCGTGCGGGAATATCCGTCAACGTGGGCTTCAGGCTAGCCCGTCCCGGTCGGATACGCCCTGGTGAGCGGTGCGGACGGACTGCTTCTGAGGGGCGCGCGACGCACCGGTACGCTGCGGTACGCCGTTGAGTACCCCCGTACGAGAGGTGTCCCACCTGTGACTGTGATTCCCCGTACCCGACGGGCCGCGATGGTCGGCGCGATCTGCGCGCTGATGGTGACCGGGGCCGGGCTGACCGGGTGCGGTGAGAACCCCGACGAGGGCACGAACGGGGTGGGGAAGCTGTCGGCCACGAAGATCCAGAGCCGGACGACGGCAGCGGCGAAGTCGGCGGAGGCCGTACGGCTGTCCGGAACGGTGGTGAGCAACGGCCGCACGTACAAGCTGGACATGCGTCTCGCGAAGAACGGCGGTACGGGTTCGGTGACGTCGGAGGGCTCGACGTTCCGGCTGCTGAAGGTCGGCGAGCACCTGTTCCTGAAGGCCGACAAGGAGTTCTGGGACCACGAGGAAGGCAAGGGCGGTGGCAGCGCGTCGGACGCGGCCGCCGCGGACAAGCTGGACGGCATGTACGTGAAGGTTCCGACAGGGGACCCGGCGTATCAGCGCTTCAGCGGCTTCACGGACAAGGACGTCCTGCTGGAGGGCCTGCTGACGCTGCACGGTGACCTCTCGACGGACGGCCGCTACGAGCAGTCCGGCATCCGCACGATCCGCATCGCCGGCGACAAGGGCTCCGGCGGCACCCTCGACGTGTCCCTGGAGGGCACCCCGTACCCCCTGCTCCTCGTCCGGGCGGGCGACGCGGGCACCATCCGCCTCACCGACTGGGGCAAGTCCTTCCCCCTCAAGGAACCCGAGGACGACGAGGTCGTGGACTACGGCAAACAGCTGCCGTCGTCGTAGCTTTTGTCGTCGTAGCTTTCAAGGGGCGCGGGGCTGTGTTGGATATGCGGCTCCGCCGCGTGGGCGCGAGCACCCACGACAACCCGCACCCGAAAACCGGCCTCGGAAACCCACGAACCTCAGTCGGCCGACCCTGCGGACCGGCGCCGCTTCTTCAACAGCAGACGGTGAAGCCCGGCCGGTATCGGCCGACGAGTGACGGCCGGACTCGGAAGCGGCGCCGAGGCCAGCGAGGAGTCGGGCAGCGGTGCCGTGACCCCCGTCGGCTCCAGGCGGAGCACCCGGCACTCACGGGACCACCGCTCCGGCATCGCCTCACCGTCGTGCGCGTTCAGCCGCTTGCCCTTCAGCTCGGCGACCGCCGCCTCCCAGGCGGGGGACCCCGGGGCCAGCTCCGCGACCTTCGCCGTCCAGGTGGCGAGGCGCCCGCCCTTGTCCTTGCTGCGGACCGTCACGACGGCCTCACCGCCGTCCACCAGCCCCGGCAGCGGCTGCTCACCGGGCCCGTCGCCGATCACGCACGCCGCGCCCTCGTGCCAGACGTGCCACAGGGCGCGGGCCGGCGCGCCGGTGCCCTGGACCCAGATGAGCCCGGACTTCTTGGTGGCCTCCTCGACCAGGGCCCGGTCGAGCAGCGTGTCGGTGACGGTCATGGGGCAAGCCTAACGAGCGCCACCGACAACGCGGGGGCCCCGGCAGTGCCTCGCCTCAGAGCCACCCGTTGCGCTTCAGCGAGCGGTGGATGCCGAAGCAGATGGCCACGGTGACCGTCAGCACCAGCGGGTAGCCGAACTTCCAGTGCGTCTCGGGCATGTAGTCGAAGTTCATCCCGTACACCCCGCACACCATCGTCGGTACGGCGACGATCGCGGCCCACGACGTGATCTTGCGCATGTCCTCGTTCTGCGCCACCGAGGCCTGCGCCAGGTTCGCCTGGAGGATCGAGTTGAGCAGCTCGTCGAAGCCGAGGACCTGCTCCTGCACCTGGGTGAGGTGGTCGGCCACGTCCCGGAAGTACTTCTGGATGTCCGGGTCGATCAGCCGCATCGGGCGCTCGCTCAGCAGCTGCATCGGCCGCACCAGGGGCGAGACCGCGCGCTTGAACTCCAGCACTTCGCGCTTGAGCTGGTAGATCCGGCCCGCGTCGGTGCCGCGCGGCCCGCCCTTGCGGCCCGGGGAGAAGACCTCCGTCTCCACCTCGTCGATGTCGTCCTGCATGGCCTCCGCGACCGCGATGTACCCGTCCACGACGTGGTCCGCGATGGTGTGCAGCACCGCCGACGGGCCCTTGGCGAGCAGCTCGGGGTCCTCCTGCAGCCGGTGCCGCAGCGCCCGCAGGGAGCCCTTCCCGCCGTGCCGCACGGTGATGAAGAAGTCCCGTCCGGTGAAGCACATGACCTCGCCGGTCTCGACGACCTCGCTGGAGGAGGTCAGCTCGTCGTGCTCCACGTAGTGGACGGTCTTGAAGACCGTGAACAGCGTGTCGTCGTACCGCTCCAGCTTGGGCCGCTGGTGCGCGTGGACCGCGTCCTCCACGGCCAGCGGGTGCAGCCCGAACTCGGCCGCGATGTCCGCGAACTCGGCCTCGGTCGGCTCGTGCAGACCGATCCACACGAACCCTCCGTCCCGGCGCACCTGACGGATCGCCTCATGCGGCGTCAGGTTCCGGTCGGCGGTGAGGCGTTCGCCGTGGCGGTAGACGGCGCAGTCCACGACGGCGGAGTTGTTCTCGGCCGCGCACGCGGTGTCGTACGCCGCGCCGTTCTTGCGCAGCGAGGGACGGGGGCGGACCGCGGCTCGCAGGTCACGGATCATCGACATGGCTGGCTCCTTCGCAACGAAAGGCCGCCGGCGGCGGTTGGAACTGCCCGGAATGGGGACGTCCTGACTGCGGAGGTTTGGCACGTCCACAAAGCGGGGAGCACCGCACCGTCGCGGTGGCAGCTTCGCTTGATTCAGATCAAGACAGATCGGACGGATCGGATGGAACGACGAGACCTGGCCCGGGTTTGGTTTCGAGCCGGATCGACGACGTCCCGTGGATCGGTCGGATCAGGTGGAACGAAGCGCTCTTCCGTTGTGCACGGGCGACACGACGGCGCATGTGACGCGAGTGCGGCAGGCGGTGGCCGACAGTAGCGACGGCCAGAACCGGAAACTACGGAACGCAGGGGGCGGAAGAGCGGGTCATACTGCACGGTCGACTTCGATCCATTGCAGCCCCACCTCCTCCGGCCGGTCCCCCGTAAGGGACGATCCAATCCCGGGACCCGCGGGGTCCCCGGTCCCCGTAGGGGAGTTTCAGCCGGTCAAGACTTGAGAGCGACGCTTCTGCGTGCTGCCTCGACCGGTGCCCAAGAATATCAGCAGCCCTCAGAGTCAAGGCGCCGCTTTGCCCGTTGCTGACGAGTTCTATGCTCGGCTCATGGCTGACGTTCTTCCTTTGGTGGAGGCCCGTTTGCGCTCTGCGCTGGGCGAACCCGACGCGCGCGCCGCGCTCACCTTCCTCGGTACGGACCGCATCGAGGTGCTCCGTTTCACAGAGGACGACATCGTCCGCTACGCCACGCTCGGCATGTCCGCCCAGCCGATGGCCGACCCCAACGCGGTGCTCGCCGACCCGGTCAGGGGCCCGCGCGCCGAGCTGGTCCTCACGGTGCGGCGCGGCGTCGGCGCCGACACCGACAAGGTGCTCCGCCCGCTCGCCGTGCTCGCCGCGTCCCCGCAGGTCGAGGGCGTGATCGTGGCCCCGGGAGCCTCGCTCGACGTGGGGGAGCCGCTGTGGCCCGGAGCCCCGTTCACCTCCGTCCTCGTGGCCGAGTCCGGCGGCCTGGTGGAGGACCTGGAACTGGACGAGCCCGCCGACCCCGTGCGCTTCCTGCCGCTCCTGCCGATGACTCCGAACGAGGCCGCCTGGAAGCGTGTCCACGGCGCTCAGGCGCTCCAGGAGCGCTGGCTCGCCGGCGGGACGGACCTTCGCGATCCGTCCCGCCGGTCGGTGTCCTTGGACTGACCCTCGCATGTGGCCGAAAACACTTCCTACGTCGAGCAGTTGACCGCTGACGGTCAGTCGTCCACGACGAAGTGCCCGGTCGTGTCCGTCAGTTGATTCCGTTGAGTGCGTTGAGTCCGGCAGTGGCGGGTCAGTTGGCGAAGACGGCGACACCGTCCTCCGTGGCGTGCTGCGGCTGGTGCTCCTCCGCTTCCCCGGTGAGCGCCCTGCGCCGTACGAGGACAACGAGGGCACCCGCCACCGCCGTCACGCCGGCGACCACGAAGGGGACGTGGACGTCGGTCCACTCCTCGATCTTCGGAGCGAAGAACGGGGCGGCCGCGGCCGCGAACCACCGCACGAAGTTGTATCCGGCGCTCGCCACGGGCCGCGGCGCGTCCGAGACGCCCAGGGCCAGCTCGGTGTAGACCGTGTTGTTCACGCCGATGAAGGCGCCCGACAGGATCGTGCAGACGACGGCGGTGGTGTGGTCGCCGTACCCGAGGACCAGCACGTCCGCCGCGAGCAGTACCAGGGAACCGCCCAGTACCTTCAGCGAACCGAATCGCTCCTGCAGCCGCGGCGCCACGATCACCGAGAAGACCGCCAGCAGCACGCCCCAGCAGAAGAACACCGCGCCCGACCGGTACGGGCTCATGTCCAGCACGAACGGCGTGAAGGCCAGCACGGTGAAGAACGTGTAGTTGTAGAAGAACGCCGAGACCGCCGCCGAGGCGAGGCCACCGTGGCCGAGCGCCCTGATCGGGTCGAGCAGTCCCGTCTTCCGCGCGGGCCTCGGCTGTTCCTTCAGGAACGCCGTGATGCACAGGAACCCGACCGCCATCAGGAACGCGGTGCCGAAGAACGGGTACCTCCAGCTCGCGTCCCCGAGCAGCGCGCCCAGCAGCGGCCCGCACGCCATGCCGAGGCCCAGGGCCGACTCGTACAACAGGATCGCGGCGGCGCTTCCCCCGGCGGCCGCGCCGACGATGACCGCGAGCGCGGTGGACACGAACAGCGCGTTGCCGAGCCCCCATCCGGCGCGGAAGCCCACCAGTTCGCCGACCGACTGCGACGTGCCGGACAGGCCCGCGAAGACCACCACGACTGCGAGGCCGAGCAGCAGGGTCTTCCGGCCGCCCATGCGGCTGGAGACGAAGCCGGTCACCAGCATCGCGACGGCGGTGATCAGGAAGTACGACGTGAAGAGGAGCGAGACCTGGCCGGCCGTGGCGTCGAGGCCCCTGGCGATGGACGGCAGGATCGGGTCGACGAGTCCGATGCCCATGAAGGCGACGACGGACGCCCCGGCGGTCGCCCAGACCGCCTTCGGCTGCCGCAGCAGCCCGCCGGCACCGGCGTCGAACGCGTCCGTCTCGTTGGGGCCTCCTGTACTCCTGGTCATGCCTGCTCCTCCTCAGAACTGGATCGTTGGTGCATACACATAATAAGTTAGAGTGGCTAATTAATGCAAGCTACATCTAGTTTTGTGATGGTCGAGCTGTGATCGAGCCATGATCGAGCCGCGTTCGAGCCGTGATCGGGCCCTCCGGACGGGTGATCGTCCTTGACGCGAGGAAGGACGGGGAGGACCGTTGGGCCCTATGAGGGGCGAACCCAGTTGCCCGAAGTGCGGTGGCCGGGTCAGGGCTCCCGGACTCTTCTCCGATGCCTGGCAGTGCGATGTGCACGGGACCGTGCATCCGCTGCAGCCCGTGATCCCGCCCAGCGTGGAGGCCCTGAGTGTCGTCGTGCACCGTGCTCAGGTGCCGGTGTGGATGCCGTGGCCACTGCCGGTCGGCTGGCTGTTCACCGGTGCGGCCTTCGCCGGGGACGAGCGCAGTGGCGGTCGCGCCACCGTCGTCGCCTGCTCCGGTCCGGGGCCGCTCGGCGGTGTGGGCGAACTGGTGCTCGTCGCCGAGGAACTCGGCGTCGGGCTCGGCGCGCGGTACGCGGGCATCGACGGACCCGACCCCGGCCCCTACCTGAACGTCGAGAAGCCGCCCCAGGCCAAGGTCCTCGCCGCCGGCCGCCCGACCCCGCTCTGGCACGTCTCCGGTACCCCCGACGACCGGGCCGTCTTCGCCGGTGAGGCGCGCGGTCTGTGGCTGTGGGCGGTCGTGTGGCCCGAGACGACGGGGTTGCTCATGTACGACGAACTGGTGCTGACCGATCTGCGGGACGCGGGGGCGGAGGTCGACCTGCTGCCGTGCGGGGCGTTGTCGCCGCGGATTCTTGAGCCGTGACGCTCTGCTGGGTTGGGCGGGTGGGGTCGTGGGGGCTGGGGTGTCGCTTTGGGTGCGGGGTGTCGTGGGTTGCTCGCGCAGTTCCCCGCGCCCCTTTTCGTGTCGTTGCCCGGAGTTGTTCGTGTCGTTGCCCGGAGTTGAGGGCGTGACCGGAGTGGTTCGGGGCGTGGTTATCCTTGAGCGGTCCCTTCCGCCTCGTCGTGCCTGGAGTTCGTGTCGTGCGTATTGACCTGCACTGTCACTCCACGGCTTCCGACGGTACGGACACCCCGGCCGAGCTGGTGCGGAACGCGGCTGCCGCCGGGCTGGACGTCGTCGCGCTGACCGATCACGACACGACTCGTGGGTATGCCGAGGCGATCGCGGCGGTGCCCGAGGGGCTCACGCTGGTCACCGGTGCGGAGCTCTCCTGCCGTCTCGACGGGGTGAGCATGCACATGCTGGCGTACCTCTTCGATCCCGAGGAGTCCGAGCTGCTCGCCGAGCGCGAGCTCGTCCGGGACGACCGGGTGCCACGGGCCCGGGGCATGATCGCCAAGCTGAACGAGCTGGGTGTGCCCGTGACCTGGGAGCAGGTCGCGCGGATCGCCGGAGACGGGTCGGTCGGGCGCCCGCACGTCGCCACCGCCCTGGTCGAGCTCGGCGTCGTGCCGACCGTGGGCGACGCCTTCACCGCCGACTGGCTGGCCGACGGCGGCCGGGCCTTCGTCGAGAAGCACGAGACCGACCCCTTCGAGGCCCTCCGGCTGATCAAGGGCGCGGGCGGTGTCGCCGTCTTCGCGCACCCGGCCGCCGCCAAGAGGGGCCGTACCGTGCCCGAGTCCGCGATCGCCGAGATGGCCGCCGCCGGGCTCGACGGCATCGAGGTCGACCACATGGACCACGAGCCGGAGACCCGGGCGCGACTGCGCGGGCTGGCGAAGGACCTGGGACTGCTCACCACGGGCTCCTCGGACTACCACGGCAGCCGCAAGACCTGCGTGCTCGGCGAGTACACGACGGATCCCGAGGTGTACGGCGAGATCACGCGGCGGGCGACCGGGGCGTTCCCCGTGCCGGGGACCGGCGGAGGCCGCGAGGCCTAGCCGCCTGCTCGCTCTGCCGCCTGGTCGCCTGCTCGCTCTGCCGCCTGGTGGCTCCGTGGCTTGGTCGCTTCAGCCTGTCGGACGGTCCCTGGGTCTGTCTGATTCCGTCCGGGCCGGTTACGGTTCGGCTCGGTCCCGCCTGAGCCTGATCGCTCCCGCAGCACCGCACTGCACCGCACCGCACCGTCGCGGCACCCGGCCCTGTCCGGCTGTGCCCACTCGCCCCTGGCCACGGCCACGCGGGCCGTCATCCTCGTTCGTTTCCCTCCTCCGCAAGGCACCCCTGTGTTCGATGTCGCCGTCTTCGGCTCGCTCTTCCTCACCCTGTTCGTGATCATGGATCCGCCGGGCATCACCCCGATCTTCCTGGCGCTCACCGCGGGCCGTCCGGCCAGGACGCAGAAGCGGATGGCGTTCCAGGCCGTCTGCGTGGCCGGCGGGGTCATCACGGTCTTCGGGCTCCTGGGGCACCAGATCCTGAACTACCTGCATGTCTCCGTGCCCGCGCTGATGATCGCGGGCGGGCTGCTGCTCCTGCTGATCGCGCTGGACCTGCTGACCGGCAAGACCGACGAGCCGAAGCAGACGAAGGACGTGAACGTCGCCCTCGTACCGCTGGGCATGCCGCTGCTCGCGGGACCCGGTGCCATCGTGTCCGTGATCCTCGCGGTCCAGAAGGCGGACGGTGCGGCCTCCCAGGTGTCCGTCTGGGCCGCCATCCTCGCGATACACGTCGTGCTGTGGCTGACGATGCGGTACTCGCTGCTGATCATCCGCGTCATCAAGGACGGCGGGGTGGTGCTGGTGACCCGGCTCGCGGGCATGATGCTCTCCGCGATAGCCGTCCAGCAGATCATCAACGGGGTGACGCAGGTGGTTCGGGGCGGCTGAGTCTCCCGGGGGAGTCCTGCTTCGTCCGAAGCCCGGTGTACAACGTCTGGTTGTGGCGGTCGTGCGGATGGTTGTTTGATCAGGGGACCCGCCGGGCGCTTTGCTGTCGCTGGTCAACGTGAGCTGGATCGGGTGCGGCGGGCGGCGGGCGGCAGGCGGCTGGGGGGGGTGCGTGGGGTATGGGGGCCAGACGGTCGCTTGGGCGGCGGTTCGGGTGGCTGTGGGCGGCGTACGCGGTCAGTTCGTTCGGTACGTGGCTCGCGTTCGACGCGTTCCCTCTGATCGCGGTCCTGGTGCTGCACGCCGGGCCCGCGCAGGTCTCGGCCCTCGCCGCCGCGGGGCTGGCCGTGGGGGCGGTGGTGGCGGTGTCGCTCGGCCCGCGGGTGGAGTCCCGCCGCAAGCGGCCGGTGATGATCGCGATGGACCTGGTCCGGTTCGCGGCGTTGCTGAGCGTCCCGGCCGCGTTCGCGCTCGGCCTGCTGAGCTTCGTCCAGCTCGTGGTCGTGTCGGTGGTGGTCGCCGCGGCCGACATCACCTTCAACGCGGCTGCCGGGGCGTGTCTGAAGGCACTGGTCCCGCCGGAGGACCTGCTCGTCGCGAACGGCCGGTTCGAGGCCACGACCTGGACCACCACCATGCTCGGGCCGTCGCTCGGCGGGGCGGCGGTCGGGGCGTTCGGCCCGATGGTGACCGTGGTGGCCAACGCGGTGAGCTACCTGCTCTCGGCGGTGGGCATCCGCGCGATCGGAGGCGGGGAGCAGCGATCCGTTCCCGGGCGACTGCGAGTTCCGGGGCGATCGCGGGGCGAGGAACCGCCGAAACCCCCGAAACCGCTCAACGGCGGTCCGTTGCCGCAACCGCAACCGCAACCGCAACCGCAACCGCAACCGCACCCGGCCGAGAAGACGTCGCGGCCACGCGCCGGTGAACTCCTCGACGGATGGCGGTACATCTGGGCCGACCCCGTGCTGCGCCCGCTGTTCCTCAATACCGTCCTGGTCGGCGGCCTGATCATGGCGACCTCTCCGCTGCTCGCCGTCCTCATGCTCGGCCACCTGGGGTTCGCGCCCTGGCAGTACGCACTTGCCTTCACGGCGCCCTGTGCCGGCGGACTGATCGGCTCGCGGCTGGCCCGTCGGCTCGTCGAACGGTTCGGGCAGCACAGGGTCCTGCTCACCGCCGGGACGCTGCGCGCGTGCTGGTCGGTCGGGCTGGCCTTCGTCGGCCCCGGTACCGCGGGCCTCGTCCTCGTCATGGCCGTCGAGCTGGGGCTGATCACGTGCATGGGTGTGTTCAACCCGGTGTTCGCCACCTGCCGGCTCGAACGGACGGCGACGGAACGGGTCGCCCGCACCCTGACCGCGTGGTCGGTCACCAGCAAGGGCACCATCGCGGCCCTGACCGCCGCGTGGGGCGTGCTGGCCGGCTTCGTGGGCACCCGTACGGCGGTCGGGATCGCGGGTGTCCTGCTGCTGGCCACCCCGCTCCTGCTCCTGCTGCTGCGGGTCGACCACGGGCACGAACAGAGCCCCGCGCGGCACCGAAGCCGTGCGGGGCTCTGAAAACTGGGAAGGTCCGCGTTACGAAGCGGTCACCGCGTTACGAAGCGGTCGATTCGGCCGGGCGGATCCACAGGCGCTGTCCGATGGCGGCGGCCTGCTGAACGATCCGGTTGACGGAGGCGGCGTCCACGACGGTGCTGTCCACGGGCGTACCGTCGACGTCGTCGAGTCGCATGATTTCGAAGCGCATGGCTTCTCCCTTCGTCTGGTCATCCTC
This sequence comes from Streptomyces sp. NPDC046862, assembly GCF_040704615.1. Taxonomy (NCBI): domain Bacteria; kingdom Bacillati; phylum Actinomycetota; class Actinomycetes; order Kitasatosporales; family Streptomycetaceae; genus Streptomyces; species Streptomyces sp. NPDC046862. The sequence goes on from NZ_JBEYXP010000001.1 coordinate 338,877, forward strand.
CTGAGGAGAAATCTGGTCATCCTCCTGGGGAGAACTACTGATGGTGGGGCGCGCGGGGCGTTGGTCCCCGTGTTCCCAAATGAGTCAACGGGATGCGTGTTACAAACATTCCCTACGCTAAGGAAATTTTTCGAGAAGCTAATTACTCGCAGGTAAGCGGGCTGTCCGGAGCCAGTGCCGGTGAAGAAGACTGATTGGGACCGGTTGTGTTCGCAGCGTGACCGCCGGGACAATGTATGCATATGAACGACGACGACCTCACGGCGCTCGGCGCCCGCATCGACCGTACGAACGAGCTGCTCCAACGCATGCTCGCCGAGGTGGCGAAGACGCCCTCGACGCATGCGATCTTCGTCGACGCGGGCTACCTCTACGCGGCCGCCGGACGGCTCGTCGCCGGAACGGAGGACAGGCGGTCCTTCGACCTGGACGCCGAGGGGCTCATCGACGCGCTCATCGACCGGGCCCGCACGGTCTTCGCCGACAGCCGGCTGCTGAGGGTGTACTGGTACGACGGGGCGAGACGCAGAATCCACACGGCGGAGCAGCAGTCGATCGCCGAACTGCCGGACGTGAAGGTCCGGCTCGGTAACCTCAACGCGAACAACCAGCAGAAGGGCGTCGACTCCCTGATCAGGACCGACCTCGAGTCCCTGGCCCGCCACCGGGCCATCAGCGACGCGGCGCTGCTCGGCGGGGACGAGGACCTGGTGTCGGCGGTCGAGGCGGCCCAGGGCTACGGGGCGCGGGTCCACCTCTGGGGCATCGAGGCGCCCGAGGGCCGCAACCAGGCGGAGCCGCTGCTCTGGGAGGTCGACAGCCAGCGGACGCTCGACCTCGACTTCTTCAAGCCCTACGTGTCACGGCGGACCGCCCCCACGTACGACGCCTCGGCCGCCGCCCGCCCGACCCGGGAGGACGTCCGTTTCGTGGGTGCCCAGATCGCGGCGAAGTGGCTGGCGGCGCGAGGCCGGGAGTCGGTGGGGGAGCTGCTGCCCGGGCATCCGTATCTGCCGGGGTCGGTGGACCAGGACCTGCTCGTGGAGGCGGAGGGGCTGCTGCAGTACTCGCTGCGGGGGCAGGCCGATCTGCGGCGGGCGCTGCGGGACGGCTTCTGGGAGCATCTGCAGGCCCAGTTCTAGTACTCCAGTTGCGGTACTAGGGCTGGTGCGGCTCGGGCCGTGCCGAGAGGGTGTCCCAGAACGCGATGAGCGCCCGGGCCGTCGCCTCCGGCTGGTCCGCGTTCGGCGAGTGTTCGGCTCCCGGGACGACGGTGCGGTGGGCGCCGAGCCGTACGGCCATGCCGTCGAGGAGGGCGACGGGCCAGGTGTCGTCGCGTTCGCCGGAGAGAACGTGGACGGGGAGCCGGAGCGCGGCCAGTTCGGCGACGCGGTCGGGTTCCGTGCAGAGCTGGCGGCCCGTGGCCAGGAGCTGGGCCGGGCTGTTGCCGAGCCAGCGGTGACGCAGAGCGGCACGGTCGTCCAGACCGTTGTCGAGTGCGGGCGTGTCGGTGTCCTCGGGGGGCTCCATCGCCTGGATGGCGTCCCACACCTGGGTCATGTTCATCACGGCGAGGGCGTCCCGGAGCAGCTTCACACGCTGCTGCTGCGAGACCGAGATCTGGGCCGGACCCGAGGACATGAGGGTGAGGGAGGCGAACGGGGCCGGATCGAGGAGTACGGCCGCTCGGGCGATCTGACCGCCGAGGGAATGGCCGACGAGGTGTACGGGGGGCTCGCCGACCGAGGCGACCTGGGCGAGGACGTCCCGCGCCAGCTCCTCCTGGGCGTACGGGGCTTCGTCGTCCGTTGGCCCGGGCGTCTCGTACTGGCCACGGCCGTCCACGGCGACGGTCCGGTAGCCGGCGTCCGCCAAGGGCCGGTGGAGGGCGATGAAGTCCTCCTTGCTGCCGGTGAACCCCGGAAGGAGCAGGGCGGTGCCCTTCTCGGCCCTACCCGCCTCTATCACGGCGAATTCCCCGCGGGAGGTACGGAGACGGTGCGCTCGTGCCCCCGGAGGCGGGGCGAAGGTGGCGGGACGGCTCATGGGGTGAGGTTATAGGCGTGGGGACGGCGCCCGCATGGGGATGCGCCCCTGAAAGGACGCGGGGCCATGTGGGACATGCGGCTCCGCCGCGCGGGGGTGACCAGCCACAACGGGCCCGCACCCTCACTCACGGCAGAAACACTGATGGCCCGGCCCCCGGAAAGGGGCCGGGCCATCAGCCATCAGCCATCAGCCATCGGCATCAGCCGTCAAGCGGCAGCGATCACGCTTCCGGAGCCTCCGCGGCAGCCGTGGCAGCCGCGGCCTTTCGCGTGCGGCGCCGGGGCTTGACCTCGGCCTCGTCGTCGGCCTGCGCCGGGACCGTCGCCTCGGCGGCAGCCGTGGTCTTCCGAGTCCGGCGGCGCGGCTTGGCCTCCGCGGCCTCGGCCGTGTCGACCGCCGCTTCGGCCGGTGCCGCAGCAGCGGCAGCGGTCTTGCGCGTCCGGCGGCGGGGCTTGACCTCGGGGGCCTCGTCGGACTGCACCGGGACCTCGGTCTCGGTGGTGGCCGTGGCCGTGGCCTTGCGGGTACGGCGGCGCGGCTTGGCCTCCGTGGCCTCGGCCGTGTCCACCGCCACCTCGGCGGGTGCGGCGGCCGTGGCCTTGCGGGTCCGACGGCGCGGCTTGACCTCCGTGGCTTCAGCCGTGTCCACCGCTGCCTCGGCGGCGGATTCGACCGGGGCCGTCGGCTCGGCGGCGGCAGCCTTGCGGGTACGGCGGCGCGGCTTGGCCTCCGCGATCTCCGTGACCTCCGTGGCCTCGGCCGTGTCCACCGCAGCTTCAGCGGGTGCCGTGGCCGCAGCCGTGGTCTTGCGGGTACGGCGCCGCGGCTTGGCCTCGGTGGGCTCGCCGGCCTCGGTGGGCTCGGAGGGGGCCAGGGCCGTCTCGGTGCCCTCGGCCGTGTCCACCGCCGCTTCGGCGGGTGCGGCGGCCGCGGTCTTGCGGGTGCGGCGGCGGCGCGGCTTCGCGGCCTCTTCCAGGGCCTCGCTCGGCTCCGTCGCGGCAACCGCCTCGGCGGTCACCGGGGCGGTCGGTTCCTGGACGGCCGGCTGGTCCGCGGAGGCGCCGGCGCGGGTACGGCGACGGCGGCGCGGGGTACGGGGCTCCGTGGACGCCGGAGTGTCGGCGGCGCCCGTCGAGTCCGTGGGGCCCGCCGATTCCGTGGAGTCCGTGACTGCCCCGGGAGCCGGGGACTCCAGCGGGGCGCCGGCGCGCGTACGGCGGCGGCTACGGGGCGTACGCGCCGCCCGCGCCGGGCGGTCCTCGGAGGAACGGTCGGAGGAACGGGAGTTGCGGCCGCGAGGGCCGCGGGCGCCCGTCTCGCCCAGGTCCTCCAGCTCCTCTGCCCCCAGGCCCGCACGCGTGCGCTCGGAGCGGGGCAGGACGCCCTTGGTGCCCGCGGGGATGCGGAGCTCCTCGAACAGGTGCGGGGAGGTGGAGTAGGTCTCCGGCGGGTCGTTGAAGGTGAGCTCCAGCGCCTTGTTGATCAGCTGCCAGCGCGGGATGTCGTCCCAGTCGACGAGCGTGATCGCCGTACCCGAGGCGCCCGCGCGGCCCGTACGGCCGATGCGGTGCAGGTACGTCTTCTCGTCCTCGGGGGACTGGTAGTTGATGACGTGCGTCACGCCCTCGACGTCGATGCCGCGGGCCGCGACGTCGGTGCAGACGAGGACGTCCACCTTGCCGTTGCGGAAGGCCCGCAGCGCCTGCTCACGGGCGCCCTGGCCGAGGTCGCCGTGGACCGCGCCGGAGGCGAACCCGCGGCGCTGGAGCTGCTCGGCGATGTCCGCGGCCGTGCGCTTGGTGCGGCAGAAGACCATGGCCAGGCCGCGGCCGTCGGCCTGCAGTATGCGGGCCACCATCTCGGGCTTGTCCATGTTGTGCGCGCGGTAGACGTGCTGCGCCGTGTTCGCGACCGTCGCGCCCTGGTCGTCCGGGGCCGTGGCCCGGATGTGCGTGGGCTGCGACATGTAGCGACGGGCGAGACCGATGACCGCGCCCGGCATGGTGGCCGAGAAGAGCATGGTCTGGCGCCTGGCCGGAAGCATGTTGATGATCTTCTCGACGTCGGGCAGGAAGCCCAGGTCGAGCATCTCGTCGGCCTCGTCGAGCACCAGGCACCGTACGTGCTTCAGGTTGAGCTTCTTCTGACCGGCGAGGTCCAGCAGACGGCCCGGGGTGCCGACGACCACGTCGACGCCGAGCTTGAGCGCCTCGACCTGCGGCTCGTACGCGCGGCCGCCGTAGATCGCCGTGACGCGTACGTTGCGGACCTTGCCCGCGGTCAGCAGGTCGTTCGTGACCTGGGTGCAGAGCTCGCGCGTCGGGACGACGACGAGTGCCTGCGGGGCGTCGGTGAGGTCCTCGGGCTTGGCGCGGCCGGCCTCGACGTCGGCGGGGACGGTCACGCGCTCGAGGAGCGGGAGGCCGAAGCCCAGCGTCTTGCCGGTGCCGGTCTTGGCCTGGCCGATGACGTCGGTGCCGGAGAGGGCGACCGGGAGCGTCATCTCCTGGATGGGGAAGGGAGTGATGATGCCGACGGCTTCCAGGGCCTCGGCAGTCTCGGGAAGGATCCCGAGATCTCGGAACGTCGTAGTCAGGGTGCTGCCTCTTCTGTGTGGGCGGCGCGAGGCGAGCGCGGGGGTCGTGTCGGACCGTGCCAGGGGGACGTCGGCCGCCTCACGGGCTGGCCGTGGGGCACGGGACCACTGCCGACGCTCTAGCGCTCGAACCGCTGAGGGCCCCTCCGGACTTCGTACGAGCAGTGTCGTTGAACAGTGCCGTACGACCCAGGAGGGCTGTCGGGTCGGAGCCGATCGGGCCACCGACCGGGCATCCTCATTCGTGCGGCCCGTCGAATATTCGCCGGGCGCATTACCACCATACCCCGGAATCGCGCACACGCGATGGCCGATTTGGTCACGTAGTCGTCGTCACAGTGATTGACCAGGGACTTACGCCGCATGACGGGCGGGCTATTGTGCGCTGCATGACGACGTCTGAACAGCCTGACCACGCTGACGACACTGCCGCCGAGACCCCCGAGCACACCGGGGTCGCCGCCCAGGACTGGGAGCGGGCCTCCGCCGACCCGCAGTACCGCGCCGCGGTCGTGGACCTGCTCGGAGCGCTGGCGTACGGGGAGTTGGCGGCGTTCGAGCGGCTCGCGGAGGACGCCAAACTGGCGCCGACGCTCGCGGACAAGGCTGAGCTGGCCAAGATGGCGTCGGCGGAGTTCCACCACTACGAGAAGCTGCGCGACCGTCTCGCGGAGATCGGCGAGGAGCCGACGCGGGCGATGGAGCCGTTCGTCGCCGCGCTCGACGGCTTCCACAAGCAGACGGCGCCCTCGGACTGGCTGGAGGGCCTCGTCAAGGCGTACGTCGGCGACTCGATCGCCAGCGACTTCTACCGGGAGGTCGCGGCCCGCCTCGACTCCGACACGCGCGGGCTGGTGCTCGCCGTGCTCGATGACACGGGGCACGGAGGCTTCGCCGTCGAGAAGGTGCGCGCCGCGATCGACGCGGACCCGCGCGTGGGCGGCCGGCTCGCGCTGTGGGCGCGGCGGCTGATGGGTGAGGCGCTGTCGCAGTCCCAGCGGGTGGTCGCCGACCGGGACGCGCTGTCGACGATGCTGGTCGGCGGGGTGGCGGACGGGTTCGACCTCGCCGAGGTCGGCCGGATGTTCTCGCGGATCACCGAGGCGCACACGAAGCGGATGGCGGCGCTGGGCTTGGCCGCGTAGCGCCTGAGCGCCGCGGAGGTTTCTGTGCGTGGGCGGCTACCGGGTTGTTTGTGGCTGGTCGCGGAGTTCCCCGCGCCCCTTACGGGGGCGCCCCTAACGGGCGCCCGGGCCCCGGTGCTCTGGTCGGCGGTCGGCCTTACGCCGTCGCCGACCGTCGCCGAAATCTCTCGGCGGGGCGGAGCAGCAGGGACAGTGAGGCCACGGAGATGATCAGCGCGCCGGACAGGATGACCAGGATGTGCCCGGCCCCCAGCGCGCTGTGGGTGAGGAAAGCGCCGAAGAGCGCCCCGGCGACTCCGGTCGGCAGGACCAGGGTCCGGGACGGCAGGCGGTGCGGCAGCCGGTGCAGGGCCGCCCATGCCAGGGCGAGACCGAGCATCGCGGAGCCGAGCGCTTCCAAGAACATGGTGGGTTCCCTCCCGCACGGCCGTGAGCAGATCGGTCGTAGCCCGTCTTACCCCTGACCTGCGGGGGGCAATCATCGTCTGTGGGGGAGTTGTGCTCCGTCTGTGCAGTTCGGACCTCGAGCGGCGTAACAAAGCGCAAGGGCGGGCGGAGAGACGAGCACGAGGGCGGGTGCAGCGGCAAAAAGGGCCCGGGAGCGAGTCGCCCCCAGGCCCTTTTGGTGCTCGCGCCTGTTAGAGCGCGCTGCTGAAGCCCACCTTGCGCGCGGTGGGCTCGCCGATCTCCACGTACGCCAGGCGTTCGGCGGGAACCAGGACCTTGCGGCCGTGGTCGTCCACGAGGCTCAGCAGCGGCGACTTGCCGGCCAGCGCCTCGGACACCGCGCGCTCGACCTCCTCGGCGCTCTGACCGCTCTCCAGAACGATCTCGCGCGGCGCGTGCTGCACGCCGATCTTGACCTCCACGGCTATGTCCCTCCGACGGTCAGTGAAGTGCGCGGCCGTCCGCGCCGTACCCAGCACACATTAGCCCGGTGAGGGGACGTACATCGTCCGGCCGGGAACGCCAGGAGCGAACAGGCGACGGGAACAAAGGACCGCGATGACCGTACGGCCCCGCGCACGATGGGCGGTCAGTGGTGCTCGCTGCCGTGCAGGGGGAACCCGGCGATGCCCCGCCAGGCCAGCGAGGCCAGCAGCTGGACCGCCTGCTCGCGCGGCACGCTGCGGTCGCTGTGCAGCCAGGAGCGCGCCACCACCTGGGCGAGGCCGCCCAGGCCCGAGGCGAGGAGCATCGACTCCGAGCGCGACAGGCCGGTGTCCTCGGCGATGACGTCGCAGATCGCCTCGGCGCACTCGTTCGTGACCTTGTCGACGCGCTCGCGCACGGCGGGCTCGTTGGTCAGGTCCGACTCGAAGACCAGCCGGAAGGCGCCGCCCTCGTCCTCGACGTAGGCGAAGTACGCGTCCATCGTGGCCCGTACGCGCTGCTTGTTGTCGGTCGTCGACTCCAGCGCGCCGCTGACCGCCTGGAGCAGTGCCTCGCAGTGCTGGTCCAGCAGCGCCAGGTACAGGTCCAGCTTGCCCGGGAAGTGCTGGTAGAGCACCGGCTTGCTGACACCGGCGCGTTCGGCGATGTCGTCCATCGCGGCCGCGTGGTAGCCCTGGGCCACGAAAACCTCCTGGGCGGCTCCCAGGAGCTGGTTCCGTCGGGCTCGGCGCGGCAGGCGAGTGCCCCGCGGGCGTGCCGCCTCTGTCTGCTCGATGGCTGTCACGCCGCCTCCCAAAATCGTCCACATGCGGTGTGCGCCGCGCCGCCATCGTACTTTTCGGTAACCCGGCTGTGCGCGGTGCGAGCGCAGAATTTCATGGACCGGACGCAGGAGGAAATGGCGTGGGGCGCATCAAACAAGTGTGAGCTGGGTAGATGAGCGCCCTGCCCGGTCGGCCGTGCGTCTCGAACTCCGGTCATCTGCGCCTCCCGGGTCGTCCTCCGTCTTGGCGGTTCATCCGGTTTGTACCGGTTCGCCTCGCGGTCCTGCTGCCGGGTGGATCGGGTCGAGGTCTTCCTCGCCGGACCCGGTTCGAGTCCTGCCGGCGGGTTCGAGCGCGGTTGCCGGTGTCGCCCACGCGCCTGGCGGGCGTCACCTCGTCGGTCGTCGGTCCGTCATCGATAGTCGTCCTCGTCCAGTTCGACGACCCGTGCCTGCTCGGCGCGGTCGGCCTCGTTGGCGCTGTCCGGGTCCGCGCCCGTCAGAGGGTCGTCGCGGTGCGGAGCGAGGTCCGCGTGCTGTTCGGCGGCATCGGCCTCGGGGGCCTCGACGTCGAACTCGGTGTCGTTCCGCTCGTCGTTCTGCTCGTCGAGCGTCTCGGGATCGGTGGGGTCGACGGTCATGCTGGGCTCCCTTCCCAGAACATCTCGGAACATCCCGGAACATTCCTGAGTATCCCTGGAAGAAGCAGAGGTCACGTGCGTGTTCCCTGTGGTACGAGCCTAGGAGACGCGTGATGGCGGCGCTATGCGATCCGCCCGTGGCCTCTGCGTGGTCCAGGTGGACGCTGTACGGTTTCCCACGTGCGGTGAGGGCGAACTTCCGTGCCTGCAGCGGGCGTCTGTGACGGCGAACACATGAACCACTGCGTGATCGTCTCGTAACATTGCCCGCATGTCTCCGACCGAGTTGCCGTCCGCGCTTGCCGCCACAGTCACGCCGAAGGCGAGCCCGGTGCGGGTCGCGGCCGGCGAGCGGCTGCGGTCGGTCGGGCTGCCGGGGGTCACCCTGACCGTACGGTCGAGACCGCCGGCGCGGGAAGGACTCCCACCCGCCCTGTACGTGCACGGCCTGGGCGGTTCCTCGCAGAACTGGTCGGCGCTGATGCCGCTCCTCGACGGTCTGGTCGACAGCGAGGCGCTCGATCTGCCCGGCTTCGGGGACTCCCCGCCGCCGGACGACGGCGACTACTCGGTCACCGGCCACGCCCGCTCGGTGATCCGTTATCTCGACGCGTCCGAGCGCGGCCCCGTGCACCTCTTCGGGAACTCGATGGGCGGCGCGGTCGCCACCCGGGTCGCGGCGGTACGCCCCGATCTGGTCCGCACGCTGACGCTGGTCTCGCCCGCGCTTCCCGAGATCCGCGTGCAGCGGACCGCGGTGCCCACGGCACTGCTGGCCCTGCCCGGTGTGGCGGCCCTCTTCACGCGCTTCACCAAGGGATGGTCGGCCGAGCAGCGTGTCCGAGGCGTCACGGCGCTGTGCTACGGCGACCCCGGCCAGGTCACGCCGGAGGGGTTCCGCAACGCCGTGGAGGAGATGGAGCGGCGGCTTCAGTTGCCGTACTTCTGGGACGCGATGGCGCGGTCGGCGCGCGGGATCGTGAACGCCTACACCCTGGGCGGGCAGCACAACCTCTGGCGCCAGGCCGAGCGCGTCCTCGCGCCCACGCTCCTCGTCTACGGCGGCCGTGACCAGCTCGTCTCCTACCGCATGGCCCAGCGCGCGGCCCGTGCCTTCCGCGAGTCCCGTCTGTTGTCCTTGCCGGACGCGGGGCACGTGGCAATGATGGAGTACCCGGAGACGGTCGCCACCGCGTTCCGTGAACTGCTGACGGATACGGTGGAGTTGAACGGTTCGCCGGACGAGAGCGGGCGGGCCTCCGGTGCGGAGGTGCCGATCGTGGGTACGGACGGCCCGGCTTCCGGTGCGGACAGGCCCGACAGGGGTGAAGTCGGTACAGGTGGAATCGGTGCGAGTGAAGCCGGTTCGGGTGAAGTGGGTTCGGGCGAAGTCGGTTCGGGTGGAATCGGTACGGGCGAAGCGGATACAGGCGTCTCCGGCGCGGGGAGTTGAGGCGCGGCGTGGGACGACACAGCCGCAAGGGGCGGCCCGCCAAGGGCGGGACAACCGAGACATCCATGGCCCAGGCGCCACCGGTGGCCGGGACGCCCGGCACGCCTGCGCGCGGGATGCCGCGCCGCCAGGAGGGCGCACCCGCGCAGGGAGTGCCCCGATTCGCCGACGGCACCCCCGCGCGTGGGGTGCCGCGCATGCACGACGGGACGCCCGCTCAGGGCGTCCCGCGCTTTCCCGGGGCTCCCGGCGGTACGCCGACGCAGGGGGTGCCTCGCTTCCCGGACGGGACTCCGGCGCGTGGGGTTCCTCGGCTGCCTGACGGTACTCCGGCGCATGGTGTGCCGAGGCTTGCAGACGGGACGCCTGCGCGTGGGGTTCCGCGTGTGCCGGACGGGACGCCTGCTCGCGGGGTTCCTCGATTCGCCGACGGCACCCCCGCGCAGGGCACGCCTCAGGTGCGGGGCGGGCATCCGCAGCAGCGTGAACAGGGCGGGGCGTGGGGACGGTTCGCCGCCGCGGGCACTCCGCAGGGCATGACGCGGGGCGCTCCGCAGGGCATGCCGCAGGGTGCTCCGCAAGGTATGACGCAGGGTGCTCCGCAGGGCACGCCGCAAGGCGCAACGCAGGGCATGCCGCAGAGCGCGTCGTCCTCGGCGGGGTACGCGGACCCTCGCATACCGCGACAGCGGCAGCAGCCGGCCTCCGGTCACGGGCAGGAGGCCGGGGCCGGCGCGGCGTCTCGTGCGGGGCGTCCCGCCGGTTCCGGTGCCGGGCCGCGACAGGCCTACGTCGACGCCTTCGACGAGGTCGACGACGTCTTCGCTCCCGGTCGGACCCACCGTGCCGCCCCGGGCCCGGAGGCCGGCGAGGCCGAGGAAGCGGCGCTGCCGGACGGGACGGACGAGGCGCAGGAGACCGCGAAGGGCAAGGGGCCCAAGGGGCGGACGTTCACCGGGATCGCGGCCGCCGCGGTCACCACCGTGCTGGCCGTCGTCGTGGCCGGACAGGTCACCGTCGGCCCTGATGGTGTCTCCTTGCAGTCGCAGGCCGCCAAGGACGGTGAGCGCGAGGCCCGTGACTCCGCCTCACGGAGCGACAACCGGCCCACTCAGTCCGGGGCACCGAGCGCGGCCCCGCTGACGTACGACGAGCAGATGGGCAAGAAGTACCCGCTCTCCGCCGACCTCAAGGGGGACGGGAAGTTCCAGGCGGTCATGGGCTTCGACAAGGCGCCCGGCACGGGCCAGAAGTACCGGTACCGCGTCGACGTCGAGGAGGGACTCGGCCTCGACGCCGAGCTGTTCGCGAAGGCCGTGCAGAAGACCCTGAACGACGACCGGAGTTGGGCCCACAACGGCGGCCGCACCTTCGAGCGGATCTCCTCGGGGAAGCCGGACTTCGTGATCACGCTGGCCAGTCCGGGCACCACCGCCGACTGGTGCGCCAAGTCGGGTCTCGACACGACCGTCGACAACGTCTCCTGCGACTCGGCCGCCACCGACCGCGTGATGATCAACGCCTACCGCTGGGCCCAGGGCTCCAAGACGTACGGCGACAAGATGTACGCGTACCGGCAGATGCTGATCAACCACGAGGTCGGCCACCGCCTCGGCTACAACCATGTGACCTGCGACAAGGACGGCGAGCTCGCTCCCGTCATGCAACAGCAGACGAAGTTCCTGGACCACAACGGGATCCACTGCCGACCCAACCCCTGGCCGTTCCCAGGGAGTTGAGTACCCGGGAAGTGGCGGGAGCCGTGCATGACCTGCCGATACGCGGTCGCTTGATCCCTTAGCGCGACAAAACGCCGCCCGCACGCGAAAGTTACGACCGTTCACCCCTTTTGGTGGCGCGACGGACAACCGTCCGTCGCGCCACCGGCATGTCCGCATACGTTCGTCCCGCTGCGAGCCGCCGGTCCCACGGCGGCTCCCCAACGGGAGATCGGGGGTGCACGCGTGCGCATCGGACTGTTGACGGAGGGTGGCTATCCGTATGTGAGCGGTGACGCCAGGCTCTGGTGCGACCGGCTCGTGCGCGGACTCGGGCAGCACGAGTTCGACATCTACGCGCTGAGCCGCAGTGAGCAACAGGAGGACGAGGGCTGGATCCAGCTGCCGCCCCAGGTCAGCCGCGTACGGACGGCTCCGCTGTGGAGCGCGCCGGACGACGGCGTCGTCTACGGCCGCCGGGCCCGGCGGCGGTTCGCCGAGGCGTACGGGGAGCTGGCGGCGGCGGTGTGCGGCGCGGGTGTTTCGGAGGGCGCCCCGGGTGCCCCGGACGCCTCGGGCGGTACCCCGGGCGACGAGGCGGACCGTTTCGGCATCGCGCTGTACGGGCTCGCCGAACTCGCCCGCGACGAGGGCGGACTGGTCCGTGCCCTGCGCTCGGAAGCCGCCGTACGCATTCTGGAACGCGCCTGTCGCGCACCCGGCGCACTGCGCGCGGCGCGGGAGGCGCGCGTACCCGATCTGCTCACCGTCGCCGCACACCTCGAACGCGCCCTGCGCCCCCTCTCGCTCGACTGGTACGGGGACGACGGCCTCGGCTCGGTCGACCTCTGCCACGCGGCGGGCGGCGGACCGGCCGCACTGCCCGGGCTGGTGGCCCGGCACTTCTCGGGCGTTCCGCTGCTCGTGACGGAGTACGGGGTGCAGTTGCGGGCGCACTACCTCGCGGTCTCCGGCGACGCACCGGTCCGCTCGCTGCTCTCCGCCTTCCACCGGCGGCTGGCCGCCGAGGTGTACCGGCAGGCCGCCTGCGTCACGCCCGGCAACACCCACGCCCGCCGCTGGCAGGAACGCTGTGGCGCCGACCGCGCCAAGCTCCGGACGGTCTATCCCGGCATGGACGCGTCCCGCTTCGCGGACGTGGGCGAGTCGGCGGAGTGCGCCGACCCGTACACGCTCGTCTGGATCGGCCGCATCGAACCCGCCAAGGACCTGACCTCCCTGCTGCACGCCTTCGCGGAGATCCGCCGGAGCGAGCCGAAGGCACGGCTGCGGATCGTCGGCGTGCCCGCCGACGGGCCGGAGGGCGCGGCCTACCTCGGCCACTGCCGCATGCTGGCCGCGCAGCTCTTCCCCGACGAGGCGGAGGGCGCGCACGCCGTCGGCGACAGCCCGGTGTCGTTCGAGGAGATCGGCGGGCCGGACGTGCCGGACCTGGCGGAGGCGTACGCGGCAGGGGCGGTCGTCGTCCTGTCGAGTGTCGTGGAGGGCTTCCCGATCAGCCTCGTCGAAGCCATGTTCTGCGGGCGAGCGACCGTGTCGACCGACGTGGGCGCCGTGGTGGAGGTCATCGGCGGAACGGGGCTCGTGGTGCCGCCGCGCAATCCGCGGGCGCTCGCGGAGGCGTGCGTGGCACTGCTGCACGACCCCGAGCGCCGTGCACGCCTCGGCGCGGCCGCCCGCGCGCGAGCACTCGAACTCTTCACCGTCGAGCAGAACGTCCAGGCATTTCGTGGCATCTATCTCGAGATCGTCTCCCACTCACCGGTGCGGAGGATGGCCGTGGACGACATGGGTGACCCACTGCCCTTCGGCGTCCCCGCCGAGGCCTACGTCCCGGGACGGTGGACGGAGGTCGGCCTGACGGCGGAGAGCCGGTCGGCTGCGGAGGGCCCGTCGGCTGCGGAGGGCCGGCCGGGGGAGGGCCGTCCGGAGTGCGAGGGCCGTCCGAGTTGGGCGCTCGGGGTTCAGGCGGGGACGGCGGCTTCGGTCGGGGCGGCGGATGTGGCGGATGTGGTCGGGGCGGCGGCTCCGGCCCCGGCTTCGGGCGCGGCGTCGTCCGGGAAGCCCGTTCGGGCGGGGGAGGTGGCGGGATGAGCGAGCCGAGAGACGCCTTGAACCCCGTGGCTCCGGGCGTCAGCGAACCCTCCCATGAGCGCTCCCACGGGATCTCCCACGAGCTCCCCCATGACTCATCCGCTGCGCCCTCCTCCCGCCCGGCCGCTCTCTCGGCGACGGCGGCGAGCCGCAGACAGCCGGCCCGGCGAGGTGGCGGGGGCGCCGACCCCGTCAAGGCGCTGATGCACCGTCACCGCGCACTCTGCGAGCGGGCCGTCGACCCGCTCGAGATCGCTGCCGGGCTGGAGGCGCACGGTGTGACCGACCGCACCGCCGCCCGCTTCCGCCACCGCGACGTGTTCTCCCTGGCCGAGGAGATGTACGCGCGCGTGCCCCGCGACGAGGAGACACGGTCCACGGAGCACACGGCGACCGGCGCGCCAGGCGCACGCCCCGGGTGGGCGGCCCTCGCCCTGCTGCCGGGCGCCCTGTGCACGGCGGTCGTGCTCGGTGCACGGCTCACCGACGGCAGGCCCCGCCTGGTGATCGCCACCGCGGGCGCCCTCGCCGTGTTCCTGGGCCTGCGCCTGGCGCTCCGCCGAGGCCCGCTGCGCACCGCGCCTGCCACGACAGGTGGCACACGTACCTGGACGAGCGGCACACGTGCCTGGACGTGCTGGCTGTTGGCGTACGCCGTCGGGGGCGACGGCCTGCTGAGCGCCGGCCTGGAGGGCGGCCCGAGCGGCCTCTGGTCCCTGGCCCCCGCATCCGTCCTGGCCCTCGCCCTCGCCTACGCGCCGGCCGCCTGGTGCGCCCACCTCCTCGCCGTGCGCGCCCGCCGCAAGCTGGCCGCGAGCCGAGGCCTGGCCGACTTCGCCGACTCCGTACGCCCCGTGCTCCTCATGGTGTTCGTCCTCTTCCTGTGCGCGCTGGCCGCGCTGCTCGCCCTGTGCGGCGCGGCGCTGCACGAGCCCGCCGCATACGCCGCCGCCGGCTCCCTCGGCGCGCTGCTCCTGCTCGCCCGCCTCCTGACCGCGCACGGCTTCACCCGCGCTCCCGTCCTTGCCCTCGGCACGGCGGGAACCATCGAGGTGATCGCTCTCGCCGCGGTCTTCGCGAGCCGGCTGCCCGGCTGCTCCCTCCTGGCCGTCCCCGTCGACACCGTCGTCAGTGCCTCGGGGCCGGGCGCGGTCCCCGGTCTCGCGTGCGGCCTCGCCGCCCTGACCCTCCTGATCCACTCCACCCGCACCCTGACCCGGGCCTCGGCCCACGCCACGCCCTCCGGAGCACCGTGAACCCCGGCCCACCACCCGGCCCGGCGCACACCACCGGAGGAACCCCGAGCCGCCACGGACCCGTCCCGCTCGGAGCCCAGTGACTGTCCCGGGCCCAGTGACGAGTCCTCAGCCCATCCCTCCCGCGGGGCCGACACCGCGGGCCTTCCCTCGATTCACGGCAACCCACAAGGAGAACGTCAGATGATCACCTCCCGAACCGGACGATCCGCCCCGGGAGCCGCCCGATGAGGGTCCTGCTGATCGGAGCCAACGGATACCTGGGCCGCTTCGTCGCCGACCGCCTGCTCGCCGACCCGGCCGTGCAGCTCACCGCGCTCGGCCGTGGCGACGACGCCGACGTACGGTTCGACCTCGCCACCGGCAGCCCGGGCGCGCTCACCCGCTTCCTGGACGCCGTCCACCCCGGCGTCGTCGTCAACTGCGCCGGAGCGACCCGTGGCGGTGCCCGCGAACTCACCCGGCACAACACCGTCGCCGTCGCCACCGTCTGCGAGGCCCTCCGCCGCAGCGGCTGCGGGGCGCGCCTCGTCCAGATCGGGTGCGCCGCGGAGTACGGCCCCAGCCAGCACGGCTCCTCGACCGCCGAGGACGCCGTGCCCCGCCCCGGCGGCCCCTACGGCGTGAGCAAACTCGCCGCCACCGAACTGGTCCTCGGTTCCGGCCTGGACGCCGTCGTGCTGAGGGTGTTCTCACCCGCGGGTCCCGGCACCCCGGCCGGCTCCCCACTCGGCCGCCTCGCCGAGGCCATGCGCCGCGCCATGCAGTCCGGCGACGGAGAACTCAAACTCGGCGGCCTCGGCGTCCAGCGCGACTTCATCGACGTCCGCGACGTCGCCCGCGCCGTCCACGCCGCCTCACTCTCCGCGGCCCAGGGCGTGATCAACATCGGCTCCGGTCGTGCCGTGCGCCTGCGCGACGCCGCCGCCGTCCTCGCCCGCGTGGCCGGCTACGGCGGTGCCCTCCACGAACTCGACGGGCCCTCCGGCCACGTCAGGCCGTCCATCGGGCACCCCCGCCCCGAGCCGGACCACGCCGCCCCCTACCCCTACCCCGACGGCTGCGGCAGCTGGCAGCAGGCCGACGTGCGCACGGCCCGCGACCGCCTCGGCTGGCGGCCCCGCATCAACCTCGAAGAGTCCCTCGCCGACATCTGGATGGAGGCGGCATGCCGCATCTGACCAGTACGGCCGTCGGCACCGCGAGTACCGGCGCGGTCCTCGGGTTCGGCATCCCCGGCTATGCACACCCCCTTCTCGCACCGAGGGAATGGGGCGAACTCACCCGCCCAGGCACCCCTCTGCACTGGGTCGTCCTCAACGTCGGCGGCGGCCCCGGCACGCGGCCCGACCCGAAATGCCTGGAGGCGGCCGGCCGACTGCGCAACGCGGGCATCCGCGTGCTCGGCCACCTGGACGCGACGTACGGCGCTCGCACCTCGGGTGAACTGCTCTTCGACGCGCACCGGTATCTCGGCTGGTATCGGGTCGACGGCTTCCTCCTGCACCGCTGCCCCGCCGACCGTGCGGCGCTCCCCGAGGTCCGCCGCACGGTCACCACGCTCCGGGAACGGCTCGACGGAGGACACATCGTCCTCGGCCACGGCACCCACCCGTACCCCGGATATGTGGAGCACGCCGATCAGCTGGTGACCTTCTCCGGGCCCTGGAGCGACTACCGCTGGTCGCAGGTGGCCGAGTGGACCGCCGACCATCCACCCGAACGCTTCTGTCACTTCGTGCACGGCGTGCCCCGCGGCCACCTCGACGAGGCCCTCCGCGTCGCCCGCTGGCAGGGCGCGGCCACCATCTACTTCACTGATCGCACGGACAGCGGCGGTCGCACCGACCCCTGGGAGACCATGCCCGGCTACTGGGACGACATCGTCTCGCGTGTTGGACCGGGTGTCTCGGAATGAAAAAGGGCGTGGCAGTGTTACGGAAAGAACAACCGTAGTGATTGACCGATCAACGGAGTCCCCGTGTCGCTGCCACCCCTGGTAGAGCCCGCTTCTGAGCTCACCGTAGACGAGGTCCGCAGGTACTCCCGCCACCTGATCATCCCCGACGTCGGGATGGACGGGCAGAAGCGGCTGAAGAACGCCAAGGTGCTCTGTGTGGGCGCCGGCGGCCTGGGCTCGCCGGCGCTGATGTACCTGGCCGCGGCCGGCGTCGGCACGCTCGGCATCGTGGAGTTCGACGAGGTCGACGAGTCCAACCTGCAGCGTCAGATCATCCACAGCCAGTCCGACATCGGCCGCTCCAAGGCCGAGTCCGCGCGCGACTCGGTCAAGGGCATCAACCCGTACGTGAACGTCATCCTTCACGAAGAGCGGCTCGAGGCCGACAACGTGATGGACATCTTCAGCCAGTACGACCTGATCGTCGACGGCACCGACAACTTCGCGACCCGCTACCTGGTCAACGACGCGTGCGTGCTGCTGAACAAGCCCTACGTGTGGGGCTCGATCTACCGCTTCGACGGCCAGGCCTCCGTGTTCTGGTCCGAGCACGGCCCCTGCTACCGCTGCCTCTACCCGGAGCCCCCGCCGCCGGGCATGGTCCCCTCCTGCGCCGAGGGCGGCGTCCTGGGCGTGCTGTGCGCGTCCATCGGCTCCATCCAGGTCAACGAGGCCATCAAGCTCCTCGCGGGTATCGGCGAGCCCCTCGTCGGCCGCCTGATGATCTACGACGCCCTGGAGATGCAGTACCGGCAGGTCAAGGTCCGCAAGGACCCCAACTGCGCGGTCTGCGGCGACAACCCGACCGTCACCGAGCTCATCGACTACGAGGCCTTCTGCGGCGTCGTCTCCGAGGAGGCCCAGGAGGCGGCCGCCGGCTCGACGATCACTCCCAAGCAGCTCAAGGAGTGGATCGACGACGGCGAGAACATCGACATCATCGACGTCCGCGAGATCAACGAGTACGAGATCGTCTCGATCCCCGGCGCCCGGCTGATCCCCAAGAACGAGTTCCTCATGGGCTCCGCCCTGGAGAACCTCCCGCAGGACAAGAAGATCGTCTTGCACTGCAAGACGGGTGTCCGCAGTGCGGAAGTACTCGCCGTCCTCAAGTCGGCGGGCTTCGCCGACGCCGTCCACGTCGGCGGCGGCGTCATCGGCTGGGTCAACCAGATCGAGCCCGACAAGCCGGTCTACTAGGCACACGCCTCTCGCGGAGGGGCTCGGCACCGTGTGTGCCGGGCCCCTTTTCGTTGCCCAGGGGGGCAGTGGCGGTGTGGGGACGGGGCACCGGGCCGGCAGCCCGTGCCCCGGCCGGGCTACGAGCAGACCTTGCCGTCCTCGGGCACCTTGCCCTTCAACAGGTACGCGTCCACCGTCGAGTCGACGCAGTCGCTTCCGCTCCCGTATGCCCCATGGCCCTCGCCCTTCCAGGTGAGCTCCACACCGACGTCGTCGCCCAACTCGTCCGCCATCTTCCTCGCGCCCTCGTACGGCGTCGCCGGGTCCCCGGTGTTGCCCACGACCAGCACCGGCTCGGCCCCCGGAGCGCTCACCTCGGGCGTGTCGAACTGGCCCGGTACCGGCCAGTCGTGACACCAGCCCGCCGTGTCCCAGCCCAGGAACTCCCCGAACACCGGCGAGATCCTGCGGAATTCGGGCAGCAGCTTCTTCGTCTCCTCGGCGGTCGGCCGCTGCTTCTGGTCCAAGCACGATATGACCCGTTGTGAATGCGTCGTCGTGCCGTAGCGTCCGGAGGGGTCGCGCTCGTTGTAGCCGTCGGCGAGCGCCAGCAGCTCGGAGCCGTCCCCGTCCTCGGCCGCCTTGAGCGCGCTGGTCAGGGTCGGCCAGCTCTGCTCGCTGTAGAGCGGCAGGACGATGCCGGTGACGGCCAGTGTCTGGGTGAGCTCGCGGCCGGACGACGCCGGCAGTGGTTTGGCGTCGATCCGCTTCAGGAGGTCCACGATCTTCCGCGTGCCCTCCTTCGGGTTCTGTCCCGTCGACTTGAGGTAGTTGTCGAGGGCGCGCTGGAATCCGCGTGCCTGGTTCCTGGCGTGACCCTCCGCGTCGGCGCTCGGGTCGACGACCGCGTCCAGCACCAGACGCCCCACGTTCTTGGGGAACAGGTGGGCGTAGACCCCGCCGAGCTCCGTTCCGTACGAGATGCCGAAGTAGTGGGTCTGTTTGTCACCGAGTACCTGACGCATCAGGTCCATGTCGCGGGCCGTGTCGGTCGTCGAGACGTGCGACAGCAGCTTGCCCGCGGCCTTCTCGCAGCCCGCTCCGAAGTCGGCCGCGTCCTTGAGGTACGCCGTCTCCTCGGCCGCGTCGTCCGGCGTGGCGTCCACCGACTCAGCGGCCTGGATGTCCTTGTCGGTGCGGCAGCGCACCCCCTCGCTGCCGCCGACCCCGCGCGGATCCCAGCTCACCAGGTCGTACCGCTCGTGCAGGCTGCTGACGATGTCGGCGTACGAGGGCATCATCGAGACGCCCGAGCCGCCGGGGCCCCCGAAGTTGAACAGGAGCGATCCGATGCGGCCGCCCTGGCCGCCGGTCGACTTCGAACGGATCAGCGCGAGTCCGATCGTCTCCCCGCTCGGCTTCTTCCAGTCGAGGGGCGTCTTCAGCGTGGCGCACTGCCAGTCGCCGCCGGGTGCCGGGCCCTCCGCCGTCGCCTTGCAGCGGCCCCAGTCGAGCTTCTGGGAGGTGAGGGAGGCGGGCAGCTTCGATGACGTGTCCGAGGATGACGGGGCCGACGCTCCCGCGTCGTCCTTCCCGTCGTCCGAGCCGCCTCCGGATGATCCGCCGCTGCAGCCGGCCATGAACACCGCGGCGGCGGCCAGAGCCGTCCACCGTCCGTATCGCGCCATGAGCAATTCCCCCCTCGCCTCGTCGTCCGCCGGATGTCGCGGATGACAGTCATGCCATCGTAGGCGTACTGCCACGAACGGCACGGCGGCCTGTGGATAACTCTGTGACCTGCGCTTTTGTAGGTGTACAGCGCAAACGCACGTCACTTTCTCACGAGCAGACGCTCCCCGCCTCGGGCGTCTTCCCCTGCAGCAGGTAGGCGTCCACGGCACCCCGCACGCACTTGTTCCCGCTGCTGTACGCGCCGTGCCCCTGCCCCTTGTACGTGAGCTCGACCCCGACTCCCTCACCCAGCGCCTCCACCATCTTCCGCGCGCCCTCGTACGGTGTGGCCGGGTCGCCGGTGTTGCCGATCACGACGATCGGCGCCGCGCCGGGCGCACTCACGTCGGGGTGGTCGGCGGCGCCGGGCACGGCCCAGTCGGTGCAGCTGATCATCTCCCAGGCAAGGGTGTCGCCGAAGAGAGGGGAGGCGGCCCGGAACTCGGGCAGCTTCGCCGTCACGTCCTCGACGGTGTAGCGGGGCTTGTCGTCCGCGCAGTTGATGGCGACGTTCGCGGGGATGAGATTGCTGTACTCACCGTCCTCGTTCTTCCCGTTCAGTGAGTCGGCCAGCAGCATCAGCAGCTTGCCGTCGCCTTGGTACGCCTGGGCCAGGCCCTGCGTCAGGTACTCCCAGAAGTCCCGGGAGTAAAGGGTCTGGAGGATTCCGTCCGTGGCGAGTGACTGGGTCAGCTCGTGTGGGAAGACGCCGGGGATCGGCTTGGCGTCGAGATCCTTCAGGAACCCGGCGATCCGGTCCTTGACCTGCTGCGCGGTGTCCCCGACGGGGCATCTCTCCTTCTTCGAGACGCAGTCCTGCGCGTAGTTGTCGAGCGCGAGCTGGAAGCCCTTGGCCTGCCCGAGCGAGCCCTGTTCCGGGTCCTGCGTCGGGTCGACGACCGCGTCGAAGACGGCCCGCCCCACGTTCTTGGGGAAGAGGTGGGCGTACACGCCACCGAGCTCGGTTCCGTACGAGATGCCGAAGTAGTACAAGTTGCTGTCGCCGAGAACCTGGCGCATCAGGTCCATGTCGCGTGCCGCGTCCGTGGTGCGGACGTGCGGGAGCGTCGCGCCGGACTTCTTCTCGCAGGCCGAGTTGAACGACTCGGTGCTGTCGCGGAGCTTCTCCTCCTCGGTGGCGTCGTCGGGTGTCATGTCCTGCTGGAGGTACTCGTCGAGCCCCTCGGTGTTCTCGCACTCGACGCCCTCGCTGCGGCCGACTCCGCGCGGGTCGAAGCTCACCAGGTCGTACCGGGTGCGCAGTTTCGCGAAGTCGTCGGCGAAGGAGGGCAGGCCGGTGACTCCCGAACCGCCGGGTCCGCCGAAGTTGAAGACGAGGGAGCCGATGCGTTCGCTCCTGTCGCCGCTCGCCTCCGCCCTGATGAGCGCGATACCGATCGTGTCTCCCTTGGGATCGTCCCAGTCGAGCGGCGCCTTCATGGTGGCGCACTCCCACATGTCACCGTCCGGCAGCGGTGAGGGTGCCTGCCCTCCGCCCTCGGACGTGGACGGCGCCGGGCAGTCCTTCCAGCTCAGCTTCTGGTCCGTCAGGTCCTCGCCCTTGGCGTCGCCGTCCCCGCAGCCCGCCGAGAGCGGACACAGCAGGAGGGCTGTGGCGGTCAGGGCGGCGGCGCGCAGCCGGGGCTGGGTGGGCATGCTTCCCATCCTGGCGGCGCTCCGTCCGGTGCGCTCGGGGCGCGAGCCGGGCGGGTGAGGACCGTTTACCGACGGTCACGCGCGCATGCGCCGCGTTTTCCGCGCACGCCGACCCGTCACGCGCACGCACGCCGACCCGTCGGCCGTGGGCGACCGTCAGCCGTGCGCACGCCGATCCGTAGCCGTACGCGCGTCTACAGCGCGCCCTTGCGTGTCAGGTGGTTGAACGCCAGCCAGCCCGGCAGCACGGGCAGCCACAGCGTGAGCAGCCGGTACAGGAGCACCGCGGGCGCCGCGACCTCCTTGGGGAGCCCGACCGCGATCAGACCGACGGTGAGGGTGGCCTCGACCGCGCCCACACCACCCGGCGTCGGTGCCGCGGAGCCGAGCGCGTTGCCCGCGAGGAAGACGACCGCCACGCTGGCGATGCTCAAGGAAGGCATGCCCTCGCTGCCGAACGCCCGGACCGACGCGTCCAGGCACATCACGAAGCAGGCGGTGAGCAGCAGCATGCCGCCGATGCCCGTGACCAGCTTCTGCGGCCGCTGAAGCACGTCCAGCATGCGCGGCACGACTCCCGCGAACAGCGACCTCACGCGCGTGACGACGAACTTGCGCAGGAACGGCACCGATGTCACCACGAGTACGAGGACCGCGACCGTCAGCAGCCCCGCGATGACGGTGCGGGACGGCGACAAGGAGGGCGTCTTCTCGGTGCCCGTCAGATAACCGAAGGACAGCAGCATCAGGATGTGGCAGCCCAGCCCGAACAGCTGCGACGCGCCGACACTCGCCACCGCGAGCCCCGGTCGCACCCCCGAGCGCTGCAGGAACCGCGCGTTGAGGGCGACGCCACCCACCGCGGCGGGCGCCACGATCTTCACGAACGATCCGGCGACCTGCGCCGCGACGGTCCGCAGGAACGGCACCCGCTCGGGCACGAAGCCCAGCAGGCTCATCGCCGCCGCGACATAGCTCAGCGCCGAGAAGGCGACGGCCGCGGCGACCCAGCCCCACTGAGCGTTCTCGATGAGCGGCCCGAACTCGATGTGGGCGAGCTGCGTCAGCAGGAAGTACGCGCCGATCGCGCCGGCCATGAAACTGATCAGCGTACGCGGCCTGATGCGCTCCAGCCGGGCCGGCTCGACCGGCGCCTGCGGCCTGATCAGCAGCACCTGGTGGCGGATCTGGCTGAGCAGGTCCTCCTCGCGCGCCTCCTCGATGGCTTCGTCGATCGCGCGCTTCTCGGCTCGCTGCTCGGCGCGTACGGCCTTCTTGTCGGGCTTCTCGGCGGGTTGCTCGGCGGCGGACGCCTCGGACTCCTCCAGACGGGCCTCCTTGGCGTGCTGGGACGCCTCCAGGACCGCCTCGCGCTCGCGTTCCGCCCGCTCCCGTGCCAGCCGGCGCAGCGTCGCGCGCGTGGAGCGCGACAGTGCGATGGGCTGCAGCAGCGGCAGGCAGTCGGCCACCGCGTCGGGGCCGAGCACGCTCACGGCGGAGCCCACCGCGCGCTCGGCGCCCACCCGCAGGCCGAGCGTCGTCAGCAGCTGGGACACGTCCATGCGCAGCAGCAGGTCACCGGCCGCGATCTCGCCGACGCGCAGATCGGTGAGGATCACCGTGCCGGAACGATCCACCAGGATCGCGTCACCCACAAGCATGCGGTGCGCGATGCGCCGCGACTGCAGCGCCTTCACCTGGTCCCAGGTGTCGTGCAGCAGCTCGTCGGTGATCTCCTCGTCCGCCAGGGAGTCGAGGGTGCGCCCGCCGGTGTGCTCGTAGACGAGCATCACGGCGTCGGGGCCGAGTTCCGAGGTCGCGATCAGCTTGGGCGCGTTGGCGCCGGCCGCGATGGCCGCGTAGGCGAGCAGGGCCTCCTGCTCCAGCGCCTGGCGCAGGGACTGCAGGCTGCGGCGGGTGGCGAGACCGCGCAGGGTGAGGTTGCGCCAGGCGCGGTAGAAGAAGCCCTGTGCCTGCTGCTCCCGGTCCACCACCGTGACGTCGAGCGGTGAGCCGTCCTCGAGCGTCACGAAGTACCTGCGGCCCCGGTCGCCGCTCTCGGCGGTGTCCGGGACCTCCTCGCGGCTCGCGCTCACGGGCTTGAATCCGACGCGCCGCAGCCCGGCCATCAGGGTGCGCCCGGTGGGGCGCACGTTCGGCGAGCCGACCGCGTACAGCGTCCCGTAGGCCACGGTCCAGCCGATCAGCACCGTCAGGATGATCGAGAACGGTGTCGTGTACCCGGTGACCAGCATCGAGAACGCGTCGAGCAGCAGCACGATCCACAGCACCGCGCGCCAGCGCGGTCTGCGGGACATGCCGACTGCCGTCATGTACGCGATGACGGGTGCGAGATAGCCGTGCACGGGGTCCGTGAGGGCGGTGATGTCTCCCGGCGAGGGCTGGGTGAGCGCCTCCTGGATCGAGTCCGGGGCCGCTCTGGCGACCCACAGGTCGGTGGCGAGGGTCACTCCGTGCGCGAGGACCGCCGCGAGTACGCCGTCGGCGATGCGCAGGCCGTCGCGTTTGATCAGCCGCTCGATCGCGAAGGCGACCGGCACCAGGAGGATCGCGATGCTCGACGCCAGACCCGCGATCTTGATCAGCAGATCGGGTGCCTGTCCGGTGCCCTTGTTGATGTCCTGCTCGAGTCCGGACGTGGTGCCGTGCGCGAACGCGGCGATCGCCAGCAGCACCACGATCGCGAGCAGGCCCACCGAGAGCCTCATGAGGTCGGACGGGCGGTGCACGCGCGCGGGGAGCAGCGGTTCGTCGCCCTCCACCTCGTCGGCGTACGCCTCGTCCGAGGTCTCCGTGTCGCCCTCGGCCTGCGGTTTCTCGTTTTCGTTTGTCTTGGGGGCGGGTGTCTTTCCGGTCGTCTCAGGGGCGGGCGACGCGCCGGTCGCCTGGTCCTCGTCGGAGGTGTCCGGACGCGACGACGCGTCAGAGGTGCCCGCAGCGTCTTCTGGGTGCACGCTCTGCTGCCTCATCGTCTCTTCTTGGTCTCGTATCACCGGTCACCGCCCGCACGATGGTGGCATGCCCCGTCGACACGCGCGGGCATCAGGGTGCGATACGGGGGCGCACAGTCTGCCCGAAGCGCGGCGAGAGGGCGAGGAATACGCGCTGCCGCCACCACGTCCCATTGTCGGTGGGGTCGGGCAGGATGGGGCGGATGAGCGAGGAGAGCTTTCCGGCGGACGCCCTGCCGGAGTACGCGGAGCGGGTCCTTGAGGTCGCCGAGATGATCCCGCCCGGGCGCGTCATGACGTACGGCGATGTCGCCGAGTGGCTGGAAGAGGGCGGCCCGCGCCAGGTCGGACGCGTGATGGCCCTCTACGGAGGCGCGGTTCCGTGGTGGCGGGTCATACGCGCGGACGGCGTGCTGCTCCCGGGCCACGAGCTGGACGCCCTGGGGCACTACCGCACCGAGGGCACACCGCTGCGCGAGGCGAGCCGCGCCTCCGAGGGACATGTGCCGCGGGTCGACATGAAGCGGGCGCGATGGGACGGCGCCGGACGCGCGCAGGATCACACCTGACAGCTTCCGGCGCCGGGCGGGCGAAGCGGCGCCCCGTGCCCCGTACGGGGGAAGCGGGGGACGTCCGTGGCATGGCGTACGTTCGTGAGTCGAGGGCCCCGTGTGCCACGCGGGCCGGGAGGGAACAAGAGGAAGCCCTGCTTCCGCGCTCGGCGGCGGCGTAGCGTCGACGTCGCGTGCCCCTCTCATCCCGCGGCCACCGCCCTCCACGCACCACCCGAGTACGACCTCCAGGACCGGCGAACCACGTGAGCTCCTCTTTCTCCACCACACACCTGTCGCACCCCCAGGCGCGGCAGGGGAGCCGTGGCGCCTACCGACTGGTGCGTACCCCGCCGGCCAGGGTGGATCCCCCTCTTCTTGACGCAGGCCAGCGTGCCGTGGTTGACCACGGCACCGGCCCACTGCTCGTTCTCGCAGGTCCGGGCACCGGGAAGACCACCACGCTCGTCGAGTCCGTGGCGGCCCGTATCGCGCGCGGTGCGGACCCCGAGCGCGTGCTCGTCCTGACGTTCAGCCGCAAGGCGGCGGTGGAACTGCGCGACCGCATGGCCCTGCGCATCGGGGCCGCACACGCGCCCCAGGCGACCACGTTCCACTCCTTCTGCTACGCCCTGGTCCGCGCCCACCAGGACACCGACCTGTTCGTCGAACCGCTGAGGCTGCTGTCCGGTCCCGAACAGGACGTAGCCGTCCGTGAGCTCCTCTCCGGCCAGCCCGACCTCGAACGCCTGGGACTGGCGCACGTCCGCTGGCCGGACGAACTGCGCGCCTGCCTCACCACGCGCGGCTTCGCCGACGAGGTCCGCGCCGTGCTGGCCCGCAGCCGCGAGCTCGGACTGGGCCCCGCCGACCTGAGGCACTTCGCCGCCCGCACGGGCCGCCCGGACTGGCTCGCGGCCTCCGCCTTCCTCGCCGAGTACCTGGACGTCCTCGACCTGCAGGGCGTCCTCGACTACGCCGAACTGGTCCACCGCGCCGTACTCCTGGCCCGTCGCCCCGAAGTCGCCGAGCGTCTCGCGGCGCGCTACGACGCCGTCTTCGTGGACGAGTACCAGGACACGGACCCCGCACAGGTACGGCTGCTCCAGGCTCTCGCGGGCGCCGGCCGCACCCTCGTCGCCTTCGGCGACCCCGACCAGTCGATCTACGCGTTCCGGGGCGCCGACGTGAACGGCATCCTGGACTTCCCGGACGCCTTCCCGCGCCCGGACGGCCGTTCGGCCCCGGTGGAGGTCCTCAGGGCCTCCCGCCGCTCGGGTGCCGCCCTGCTCACCGCGACGCGCCTGCTCACCCAGCGCATGCCCCTGACCCGCCTCCCCGCCGAGAAGGTACGGGCCCACCGCGAGTTGAAGCCGGTGCGGGACGGAGGGCGCGTCGAGGTGTACACAT
Source organism: Streptomyces sp. NPDC046862 (assembly GCF_040704615.1). Lineage (NCBI taxonomy): Bacteria > Bacillati > Actinomycetota > Actinomycetes > Kitasatosporales > Streptomycetaceae > Streptomyces > Streptomyces sp. NPDC046862. Next base: position 364,969 of record NZ_JBEYXP010000001.1, read on the forward strand.
ACCCGACCCCGGGGACCGAGCTGGACAACGTCGCGGACATCCTGCGCCGGGCCCACCTGGAGGACGGTGTCCCGTGGAGCGACATGGCGGTCCTGGTGCGGGCGGGTTCCCGCACGATCCCGTCGGTCCGGCGGGCGCTCACCGCGGCGGGCGTACCCCTGGAGATCGACGGGGACGACCTCCCGCTGCGGCACGAACCGGCCGTGGCGCCCTTGCTGACAGCGCTGCGGGCGGTGGCACGGGCGGAAGCGGGCCAGAGCGGTGAGACGGCCTCAGAGGGGCCAGGAGAGCCCGAGGAGCTGGGAGGGCCTGACGAGCCGGGAGCGCCCGAGGAACCGGGAGGGCCTGACGAGCCCACACGGCCCGGCGGGCACGCACGCCCCACCGAAGAGCCCGGACAGCCCGGCGAGCACGCACGCCCCGACGACTCCGAACAGCGGGCCCCCTGGCTCGACACCGAGACGGCTCTGGACCTCCTCGCCTCCCCCCTCGCGGGCATGGACACCGCCGACCTGCGGCGCCTCGGCCGCGCCCTGCGCGAGGAGGAACGGGCCGCGGGCAAGGCCCTGCCCCCGCCGTCGGACGAGCTGCTGGCGCTGGCGCTCGCCGAGCCGGAGCGCCTGGTGACGCACGACCCGACGTACGCGCGAGGCGCCCAGCGGCTCGGCGAACTGCTGCGCCGGGCCCGCGGACGCCTCGCCGACGGCGGCACGGCCGAAGAGGCGCTCTGGGAGCTGTGGGACGGCACACCGTGGCCCAAGAGGCTGGAGTGGGCCGCCCGGCGCGGTGGCGCGGCCGGACGCAACGCGGACCGCGACCTCGACGCCGTGTGCGCGCTGTTCGCGACCGCGGCGCGCGCCGAGCAGCGCACCGGCGGGCGCGGCACCCTGAACTTCCTGGAGGAGATCGAGGCCGAGGACATCGCCGCCGACACGCTCACCAGGAGGGCCGTGCGCCCCGACGCGGTACGCCTGATGACCGCGCACCGTTCCAAGGGGCTGGAGTGGCGCCTGGTGGTCGTGGCGGGCGTCCAGGAGGGACTGTGGCCGGACCTGCGCCGCCGCGGTTCGCTTCTCGAGGCCGACCGCATCGGCCGCGACGGGCTCGCCGAACCGCTCACTCCGGGCGCGCTCCTGGCGGAGGAGCGGCGTCTGTTCTACGTGGCCGCCACGCGCGCGCGTGAACGTCTCGTGGTCACCGCGGTGAAGACCCCCGCCGACGACGGGGACCAGCCCTCCCGGTTCCTCACCGAACTCGGCGTCGAGCCCAAGGACGTGACCGGCCGTCCCCGTCGCCCGCTGTCCGTCGCGGCCCTGGTCGCCGAGCTGCGCGCCACGACCGTGGACCCGCGCGTGTCGGACGCCCTCAGGGAGGCCGCCGCCCGCCGACTGGCCCGGCTCGCCGCGCTCGGCGACGAGGACGGCCGTCCCCTGGTGCCCTCGGCGCACCCCTACCGCTGGTGGGGCATGTTCGAACCCACCGAGAGCAAGGTCCCGTTGAGGAACCGTGACCAGCCGGTCGTGCTCTCCGGCAGCGCCCTCGACCAACTCGCCAACACCTGTGCCCTGCAGTGGTTCCTGGGCCGCGAGGTGAAGGCCGACGCGCCCGCGACGGCGGCCCAGGGCTTCGGCAACGTCGTCCACGTCCTCGCCGACGAGGTCGCCTCCGGCCGCACTCCCGCCGACCTCGCCGTCCTCATGGAGCGCCTCGACTCCGTGTGGAACGCGCTCGCCTTCGACGCGCCCTGGAAGTCGGCCCAGGAGAAAGAGCACGCGCGCGTGGCGCTCGAACGCTTCCTTCAGTGGCACGTCATGGACCGCACCGGACGCACTCCGGTGGCCAGCGAGCACGACTTCGACGTGACCCTTGAGGCGGGCGACTACGCGGTGCGCATCCGGGGCTCCATGGACCGCGTCGAGACCGACGGCGAAGGCCGCGCCTATGTCGTCGACTTCAAGACCGGCAAACAGGCGCCCACCTCCGCCGAGGTGGCGCGCCACCCCCAGCTCGCCGTCTACCAGCTCGCCGTCCGCGAGGGCGCCGTCGACGAGGCCTTCGACGGCATACGCCCCGAGCCGGGCGGAGCCGAGCTCGTCCAGCTGCGTCAGGGGGCGGCCAGGAAGGACGGTGGCGACGCCGTGCCGAAGGTGCAGGCACAGCAGCCCCTCGAGGGGGAGTGGGTCGGCGAGTTGCTGGCCAACGCGGCGGGCAAGGTCCTCGACGAGCGGTTCTCACCGACCACGGGACAGCACTGCGCACACTGCGCGTTCCGGGCGTCGTGCAGCGCCAGGCCGGAGGGGCGTCACGTCGTCGAGTGAGCGGCGCGCCCGTCGCATTCGTAGGCTTGTGACGCACAGCACCGCACGGTCCGGCCGGCGTTCCTCCCCGCCCCCGGTACGACCCGGCACTGGCTGTCAGTGGGCGCCGCTAGCCTCTCCTGTGTGTCCGCAACACCCGCCCGTCTCACCGATCCCGAGCAGCTCAAGGAGCTCCTCGGGATCCCGTTCACCCCGGAACAGACGGCCTGTATCACCGCGCCGCCCGCCCCGCAGGTGATCGTGGCCGGAGCCGGCTCCGGCAAGACCACGGTGATGGCCGCGCGCGTGGTGTGGCTCGTCGGCACCGGACAGGTCGCCCCCGAGCAGGTGCTGGGCCTGACGTTCACCAACAAGGCGGCCGGTGAACTCGCCGAGCGCGTACGGAAGGCACTCGTCAAGGCCGGCGTCACCGACCCGGACGTCATCGACCCCGACAACCCGCCGGGCGAGCCCGTCATCTCCACGTACCACGCCTTCGCGGGCCGCCTGCTGACCGACCACGGCCTGCGCATCGGGCTGGAACCCACCTCCCGCCTCCTCGCCGACGCCACCCGCTACCAACTCGCCGCGCGCGTACTCCGCGAGGCCCCCGGCCTCTACCCGGCCCTCACCCGCTCCTTCCCGGACCTCGTCAGCGACCTCCTGGCCCTCGACTCCGAACTCGCCGAACACCTCGTACGCCCCGAGGACCTGCGCGCGTACGACGCCGAGCTGTCGCGGACCCTGGAGGGTGCCAAGCTCACCAACGCCGACCTCCGCAAGGTCCCCGAGACGGCCGCCGCCCGTCGCGAACTCACCACACTGGTGGGGCGTTACCGGGCGGCCAAGCGCGAGCGCGACCTTCTCGACTTCGGCGACCAGATCGCGCTGTCGGCCCAGCTCGCCCTGCTGCCCGAAGTGGGCCGCGTCCTGCGTGACGAGTTCCGGGTGGTGCTGCTCGACGAGTACCAGGACACGTCGGTCGCACAACGCGTCATGCTCGCCTGGCTGTTCGGCGGTGGCACCGGCCACCCCGTGACAGCCGTAGGCGACCCCTGCCAGGCCATCTACGGCTGGCGCGGCGCCTCGGTCGCCAACCTCGACGACTTCCCCGAGCACTTCGCACATGCCGACGGCCGCCCGGCCACCCGTCAGGCCCTCAGCGAGAACCGCCGCAGCGGCGGCCGCCTCCTGGACCTCGCCAACGGCCTGGCGGAGCCCCTGCGCGCCATGCACGCGGGCGTGGAGGCCCTCCGCCCCGCCCCCGGTGCCGAACGCGACGGCACGGTCCGCTGTGCCCTCCTGCGCACCCACGCCGAGGAGGTCGACTGGATCGCCGAATCGATCGCCCACCTCGTACGCACCGGAAAGGAACCCGGCGAGATCGCGGTCCTGTGCCGCACGGCGACCGACTTCGCGGTCATCCAGGGCGCCCTCGTCGCCCGCGACATCCCCGTGGAGGTGGTGGGCCTCTCCGGGCTGCTGCACCTCCCCGAGGTGGCCGACCTCGTCGCCGTCTGCGAGGTGCTCCAGGACCCCGGGGCCAACGCCTCCCTGGTCCGCCTGCTCACCGGCCCTCGCTGGCGCATCGGCCCGCGCGACCTCGCCCTCCTGGGACGGCGGGCCCGGCTTCTGGTGTCCCACGCGCGCGTGGAGGCCGACGACGACCCCGACAGGCGGCTCGCCGCGGCCGTCGAAGGCGTCGACCCGGCCGAGGTGATCTCCCTCGCGGACGCGCTCGACACCTTCCTGGAGTTGCCCTTCGAGCCCGAGCGGGAGGACGACGGGCTGCCCTTCTCGCCGGACGCGCGCGTACGGTTCGCCCGCCTCGCCGCCGAACTGCGTGACCTGCGCCGCTCTCTCTCCGACCCGCTGATGGACGTCCTGCACCGGGTGCTCGCCGTCACCGGCCTGGAGGTCGAGCTCTCCGCCTCCCCGCACGCGCTGGCCGCCCGCCGCCGCGAGACGCTGTCCAACTTCCTCGACATCGCCGCGTCCTTCGCCGCCAACGAGTCGGAGGCCACCCTGCTGGCCTTCCTGGGCTATCTGCGCACCGCGGCCCAGTACGAGAAGGGACTCGACAACGCCCTCCCCGGTGGCGAGAACACCGTCAAGGTGCTCACCGCGCACAAGTCGAAGGGCCTGGAGTGGGACGTCGTGGCGGTCCCCGGCCTGGTCACCGGGACCTTCCCCAGCGACCGGGGCCGCGAGAAGTGGACAGCCCAGAGCAAGGTCCTCCCGCACGAGCTGCGCGGCGACGCCGACACGCTGCCCGACATCGAGGCCTGGGACTCCCGCGGCATGAAGGCCTTCCACGAGGCCATGAAGGAGCACCAGCACACCGAGGAACTCCGCCTCGGCTACGTCACGTTCACCCGCCCCCGCTCCCTGCTTCTCGGCTCCGGCCACTGGTGGGGCCCGTCCCAGAAGCGCCCGCGCGGGCCGTCCGACTTCCTCCTCGCCCTGTACGAGCACTGCGCCGCCGGGTACGGCGAGATCGAGGCCTGGGCCGACGAACCCGAGGAGGACGAGGAGAACCCCGCGTTGCACGAGGCGGCCGCGGACCACGCGTGGCCCCTCCCGCTGGACGAGACGGCCCTCGCCCGCCGCCGCGCGGCCGCCGAGACCGTCCTGGCCCACCTGGAGAGGGCCGGCTCCCAGGCGGCGCCCCATCCCGCGGCCGCCCACCGCGAGCCCACCCACGACCCGGACTGGCCCCCTCCGCCCGAGGACGAGGGGTTCCCGGACGAACCCCCTTACGGGGAAGAGAACCTCCCCGAGGAAGACGCGGACTGGGACTCCTGGACGAAGGCGCGCCCCGTGGTTCCCCACCAGGCGTCGGCTCCGGACGTCCCCCTTCCGCGCTCCGTGGACGAACACCCGGGGGACCCGGCGTCCCTCACCCCGGAAGAGGCCCGCACCATCGACTCCTGGGACCGTGACCTGGACGCACTCACCGGAGAGCTGCTGCGCGCCCGCCAGGGTGTCACCGACGTTCCCCTGCCCGCGTCGCTCACCGCGTCCCAGCTGCTGCGCCTGGCCGCCGACCCGGACGGCTTCGCCCAGGAGCTCGCGCGGCCCATGCCGCGCCCCCCGCAGCCCGCCGCGCGCCGGGGCACCCGCTTCCACGCCTGGGTCGAGGCCCGTTTCGAGGAACTGCGGCTGCCCATGCTGGAACCCGACGACCTGCCCGGCAGCGAGGCCGAGATCGCCGACGAACGCGACCTGGAGGCCCTCAAGGAAGCCTTCGACCGCACGCCGTACGCGCACCGGACGCCGTACAGCATCGAGTCCCCCTTCCAGCTCACGATCGCCGGGCGGGTCATCCGCGGCCGCATCGACGCCGTCTACAGGGAAGACGAGGGCGACGGCACCCACGCGGACGGCCACGGCACCACGTACGAGATCGTCGACTGGAAGACGAGTCGAACGCGCAACGCCGACCCCCTCCAGCTCGCGCTCTACCGCCTCGCCTGGGCCGAGCAGCAGGGCGTGCCCCTGGAGTCCGTCGGGGCCGCGTTCCTGTACGTGCGCACCGGCGAGGTCGTACGCCCGGGCGACCTGCCCGACCGGGCCGCACTGGAGCGTCTGCTCCTGGAGGAACCCGGCGCGGACCCGGGCGCACGGGCACCGAACGAACCGCCGGACGAGCATGCCGGCACGGGCCGATAGGCTCGTGAGCATGAGCCAGCCCGTTGACAGTGCCGTCAGCGCCGTCCGTACATACATCGAGAACCATCGCGCCGCCTTCCTCGACGACCTCGTGGAATGGCTGCGCATCCCGTCGGTGTCCGCCCAGCCCGAGCACGCCGCGGACGTGCGGCGCAGTGCCGACTGGCTCGCCGCCAAGCTCAAAGAGACCGGCTTCCGCACCGCCGAGGTCTGGGAGACGCCCGGAGCTCCGGCCGTCTTCGCCGAATGGCCCTCGGACGACCCCGAAGCCCCCACGGTCCTCGTCTACGGGCACCACGACGTGCAGCCGGCCGCCCGCGCGGACGGCTGGGACACGGAGCCCTTCGAGCCGGTGATCCGCGGAAACCGCCTCCACGCGCGCGGGGCCGCCGACGACAAGGGCCAGGTGTTCTTCCACACACTCGGCGTCCGGGCCCACCTCGCCGCCACCGGCCGCACCACGCCGGCCGTCCATCTGAAGATGCTGGTCGAGGGCGAGGAGGAGTCCGGGTCCCCGCACTTCCGCGCCCTCGTCGAGGAGCACGCCGACCGGCTCGCCGCCGACGCCGTCATCGTCTCCGACACCAGCATGTGGGACGAGGACACCCCCACCGTGTGCACCGGCATGCGGGGCCTGGCCGAGTGCGAGATCGAGTTGCACGGGCCCGACCAGGACATCCACTCCGGCGCCTTCGGGGGCGCCGTGCCCAACCCGGCCACCGTCGCCGCCCGACTGGTCGCCGCCCTCCACGACGAGCACGAGCCCGTGACGGTCCCGGGCTTCTACGACGGCGTGGTCGAGCTCACCGACCGCGAACGGGAACTCTTCGCGGAGCTCCCCTTCGAGGAGGGGCGCTGGCTGCGCACGGCCAAGTCCTCTGCCACCTGCGGAGAGGCTGGATACACCACTCTGGAGCGCGTCTGGGCACGCCCCACCGCCGAGGTCAACGGCATCGGCGGCGGCTACCAGGGCCCCGGCAGCAAGACGATCATCCCGGCCTCGGCCCTGGTGAAACTCTCCTTCCGGCTGGTCGCGGGCCAGGACCCGGACCACATAGAGAAGGCCGTTCACGCGTGGGTGGCCGACCAGGTGCCCGCGGGGATTCGCTGCGAGATCACCTTCGGCCCGGCCACCCGCCCCTGTCTGACGCCCCTGGACCACCCCGCCCTGCAGTCCGTCGTACGCGCCATGAGTCACGCCTTCGAGCAGCCCGTCCGCTTCACGCGCGTGGGCGGCTCCGGTCCCGCCGCCGACCTCCAGGACGTCCTCGGCGCACCCGTGCTCTTCCTGGGCATCTCGGTCCCCTCGGACGGCTGGCACGCCCCGAACGAGAAAGTGGAACTCGACCTCCTCCTCAAAGGCGTCGAAACCAGCGCCCACCTGTGGAGCGACCTGGCCGGAAACGGGCAAGAGACACCCTGAGAACGCCCCCGAAGCCCGCGCACCCCGCCCGCCGCACACCCCGCCGAACCGCCCGCAGAAACAACCGTCCCCTGGGGGAGTTGGAAGCACCCGTGACCACCTGGACCGACCACACAGCCGACCGCCCCATCTCCCTCACCGCCCCGAGCGGCATCGACCGCGCCGCCCACCACCGGCTCGACGAGGCCTGGCTCGCGGCGGCGTGGAGCCACCCGACGACGCGCTGCTTCGTGGTGTCCGGCGGCCAGGTCCTCATCGACGAGACGGAGGACGGCACCACCGAACTCGTCATGACCCCGTCCTTCGAGGCCCCGCTCACCGAGGCCCACCGCTACTTCCTGGGCATCGACGGCGACGGCGTGGCCTATTTCGCCCTCCAGAAGGACGCGCTCCCGGGCCGCATGGACCAGTCCGCGCGTCCGGCGGGTCTGCGGGAGGCGGGGCTGCTGCTGTCTCCGCGCGACGCGGGCCTCATGGTGCACGCGGTCGGCCTGGAGAACTGGCAGCGCACCCACCGCTTCTGCTCGCGCTGCGGCGAGCGCACCGTCATCGCGGCGGCCGGTCACATCCGCCGCTGCCCGGCCTGCGGAGCCGAGCACTACCCGCGCACCGACCCGGCGGTGATCATGGCGGTCACGGACGACGAGGACCGGATCCTGCTGGGCCGTCAGGTGCACTGGCCCGAGGGTCGCTTCTCCACCCTCGCGGGCTTCGTCGAGCCCGGCGAGGCCATCGAGCAGTCCGTGCGGCGCGAGGTCTTCGAGGAGGCGGGCATCACGGTCGGCCAGGTCGAGTACGTCGCGAGCCAGCCCTGGCCGTTCCCCTCCAGCCTCATGCTGGGCTTCCTGGCCCGCGCCACCTCCACCGACATCACCGTCGACGGCGACGAGATCCACGAGGCCCGATGGTTCTCCCGCGAGGAACTGCGAGCCGCCTTCGAGTCCGGAGACGTCCTGCCGCCCTACGGCATCTCGATCGCGGCCCGCCTGATCGAACTCTGGTACGGCAAGCCCCTGCCGAGGCCGGGCAGCGCCGTCTGACGGTCACGGACAGCAGGAAGGCGGTCTCCGGAACCTCCGGGGACCGCCTTCTCCCACTGCCGGCCGGGGACCCGGCGGCACGCCGAGCCACCACGACGCGGGGCTACGCGCCGATCTTCGCCTTGACCTGCGCCAGCGAGGGGTTCGTGAGCGTCGAACCGTCCGGGAACAGAACGGTGGGGACCGTCTGGTTGCCGCCGTTCGCCTTCTCCACGAACGCCGCGGAATCCGGGTCCTGCTCGATGTTGATCTCGGTGTACGCGATGCCCTCGCGGTCCATCTGGCTCTTCAGCCGGCGGCAGTAGCCGCACCACGTGGTGCTGTACATCGTCACAGTGCCCAGCATCTCTCTGGCGCTCCTTCACGGCTCGGGGGACTAGAGGCTGTGAGGTGAACGCACGGGGTCGGTTCGTCATTCCCGTGCTCGGGCGGCTCCCCGCTACCGCGCTGTTCACACGACAGGGACACGGGGCACATCCCGTGGCGCCTGCCGCATTAGTACGACTGTAGGACCGGGCCTGTGGACAACTTGCGCATCCGTCACCGGGGACCTGGCAGCATGGCGGGGTGACAGCAGCAACGCACTCCACCCTGTTCCCGCAGGTTCCGGACACCCCCGACGCGGTGCTCGAAGGGCTCGACCCCGAGCAACGCGAGGTGGCGACCGCCCTGCACGGCCCGGTGTGCGTGCTGGCGGGGGCCGGTACGGGCAAGACTCGGGCGATCACCCACCGCATCGCCTACGGGGTGCGTGCCGGGATGCTGCAGCCGTCCAGTGTGCTGGCCGTCACGTTCACCAACCGCGCAGCCGGTGAGATGCGCGGCCGCCTGCGCCAGCTCGGCGCGTCCGGTGTCCAGGCCCGGACGTTCCACTCGGCCGCCCTCCGTCAGCTCCAGTACTTCTGGCCGAAGGCGGTCGGCGGCTCCATGCCGAGGATCATCGACCGCAAGATCCAGACCGTGGCGGACGCGGCGGCCGCCTGCCGAATCCGTCTCGATCGCAACGAACTGCGGGACGTCGCCGCCGAGATCGAGTGGTCCAAGGTCACCCGGACCGTCCCCGCCGACTACGCCGCCATGGCGGCCAAGCAGGGCCGCGAGGCCCCCCGCGACCCGGCCGAGATCGCCCAGCTCTACGCGGCGTACGAGGACCTCAAGCGGGAGCGCGCCGTCATCGACTTCGAGGACGTCCTGCTGCTCACAGTGGGCGTCCTCCAGGACCGGCACGACATCGCGGAGCAGGTCCGCCGCCAGTACCAGCACTTCGTCGTCGACGAGTACCAGGACGTCAGCCCGCTGCAGCAGCGCCTGCTGGAACTGTGGCTCGGGGAGCGCGACGACCTGTGCGTCGTCGGCGACGCCAGCCAGACCATCTACTCGTTCACGGGTGCAACCCCGGACCATCTGCTCGACTTCCGTGTCCGTCACCCCGGAGCCACGGTCGTCAAGCTGGTCCGCGACTACCGCTCCTCACCCCAGGTCGTCCACCTCGCCAACGGCCTGCTCGCCCAGGCCCGCGGCCGCGCCGCCGAGCACCGCCTGGAGCTGATCTCCCAGCGAGGCCCAGGCCCCGAGCCCGTCTACACCGAGTACGCGGACGAGCCCGCCGAGGCCGAGGGTGCCGCCCGCCGTATCCGCGACCTCATCGCCTCCGGGGTTCCCGCCAGTGAGATCGCCGTCCTCTTCCGTACGAACGCCCAGTCGGAGACCTACGAGCAAGCCCTCGCCGACGCCGGGGTGCCCTACCAACTCCGGGGCGCCGAGCGGTTCTTCGACCGCCCCGAGGTACGCAAGGCGGGGGTCGCCCTGCGCGGAGCGGCCCGCTTCGGCGCCAACGACTCCCTTCTCGCCGACACCGTCGACCTGCCCTCCCAGGTACGGGCCGTGCTGTCGGGGGAGGGCTGGACCAGCCAGCCCCCGGCGGGTTTCGGCGCCGTCCGGGAGCGCTGGGAATCGCTGGCCGCACTGGTGAACCTCGCGCAGGACTTCGCCGCGGCCAAGCCCGACGCCACCCTCGGCGACCTCGTCGCGGAGCTGGACGAGCGGGCGAACGCCCAGCACGCGCCCACCGTGCAGGGCGTCACCCTCGCCTCGCTGCACTCCGCCAAGGGTCTGGAGTGGGATGTCGTCTTCCTGGTCGGAGTGGCCGAGGGCATGATGCCGATCACCTACGCCAGGACCGACGAGCAGGTGGAGGAGGAGAGGCGTCTGCTCTACGTCGGCGTGACCCGCGCGCGGGAACGTCTCCATGTCTCCTGGGCCCTGTCCCGTTCGCCCGGCGGGCGTCCGAACCGCCGCCCCAGCCGTTTCCTCGACGGCCTGCGCCCCGGGTCGGCCGCCGCTGCGGCCAGAACCGGCGCGGGAGGCACCGGTGGCATCGAGCGCGGCGTGCGGGGCGGCGCAGCCGCAGTGGTCCCACGGCCTACCAGCCGGACACCCGCCCGCTGCCGCGTCTGTGGCCGCACGTTGAGGGACGCCGGCGAGATGAAACTGATGCGGTGTGAGGACTGCCCCTCCGACATGGACGAGGCCCTCTACGAGCGACTGCGGGAGTGGCGGGCGGTACAGGCGCGGCGCAGCGGCCAGCCGGACTTCTGCGTCTTCACCGACCGGACCCTGATGGCCATCACGGAAGCGGTACCGACCACTCCGGCCGAACTCGCGCGCATCCCAGGGGTCATCGCGCGTAAGCTGCAGCGCTACGGGGACGATGTTTTGGTCATCTGCGCAGGTCAGGAGCTTGAGGCGAGCGACGAGGGTGACTGATTCCAACTCGTCGAAAAAATAGTTTGCGCATGCCCCAGCAATCCCCATAGGTTCTTAGGCACGGGAACGGCGGCCTTCTCCGAGGCACCGGTTCCGTGCTGTACTTAATACCCGTCGGATCGGGTTCATCTCGATCCCCTTAGACGCCGAGAGGAGGCGAGTCCAGTGATCAGCATCAACACCAGCACCGTCAGCATCGTCAAACTGACCGATCGCTCGGCCGTCTCCCTGTGCATGCTCGGCGTCTCGAACCTGGGCACCGGCCTGTCCGGCATCCCTGCCGCCCGGCTGGCGTCCTCCGTGTCTCACGCGGGTCTCCCCGTCCGCGAGCGCAATGAGCGACCGACCAAGGCACTGGAAGCAGCAGTAGTGGCACAGGCGCAGGCCTATGCCTTTGCGGCGGCCACCGGTGCCGGATCCCCGAAGCAGACGACGCAGCACCACACGATGTGGGCCTTCCGTGGGCCAGACCCCTGGAGTGATCCAGCCTGATCGCCGATCAGGCCGGCGCCTTCAGGGCCGCGGAACCCCACCCGGGATCCGCGGCCCTTCTGTTTGTCCCTGACCGGGGACGACAGAGCGAAGGGGCCTCGGGACAAGAAAAGAACCCGGTACCAGCCGCCACCCGGCCAACCGGCCGGAACGACCAGACGAGGAAGACGAACCGTGCAACTCGAAGCGCACGCCCCGTCCGTACCGCCTTCCGAAACGATCCCCCCGCCCGGCCTCACGGAGGACTCCACCTTGACCCCGCTCACTGCGCTCACCGCGCTCGACGACGCCATCGAGAACCTCGGCGTACCCGTCCCCTGCCGCTCCTACGACCCGGAGGTCTTCTTCGCCGAGTCGCCGGCGGACGTCGAGTACGCCAAGTCCCTCTGCCGCACCTGCCCGTTGGTCGAGGCCTGCCTCGCCGGCGCCAAAGAGCGGCGTGAGCCCTGGGGCGTCTGGGGTGGCGAGCTGTTCGTCCAGGGTGTCGTTGTGGCCCGCAAGCGGCCGCGTGGCCGCCCGCGCAAGAACCCGGTCACGGCATGAACACCCTAGGAACGATCGACCGTCCCCTCACGCACGACCCCAAGAAGCAGGCCCCGATGAAGCCGTCCACCAACGAGCCCACAGGCTCCGCGATTCCAGACTTCACCACCACCGGCGCGACGGGCTCGCGTCAGAACAGGACCCGAGAGATGCAACTCATCCCAGAAGCCCTGGCTCGTGCGCATATGCACGACCGACTGCGGGAGGCAGAGCAGGAACGCCGGGCCATGCGCCTGGCGATGGCCCGGCGGATGCAGCGCCGCGCCGAGCGCGCCTCGATGCGGGCTCGCCGTGCGCTCGCCATGGCCGTGATGCAGTAGCCGACGCCAGGCACGCAGTCACGCGGGCACCGACCAGAAGCAGTACCTGAACGGGGGCCGGTCCGAACGGGCCGGCCCCCGCTGTGCGCTGCGCCCACGCCCGTCGGACACGGCGGATATCGTCACCGGATGACGAATCCTTCCGGGGACAGCGACAACAGCGGCTCCGTGCAGCGGCCCGACACCGCGGAAAACCCCCACGTCGTCTGCGCGCAGTGCGGCACTTCGGCCGAAGCCCCTCAACCCACATGGACGTGCTCCATGGAGAACGGCACCCGCCACTACTTCTGCGACAGCTGCGCCCGGGCGAACCTCAGAGCCATCGAAGGGCGCCTGGACTCGGCTTGGTGGTGAGGCAGCCGCTCACGCCTCCGCGGCCTGCTGCTGCTCCGGCAGAAACCCCGGCAGCCACTCCTCCAACTCGTCCCGCAGCCGGACGGTGGCGCCCAGCTGGCACAGCACGCCGATCGTGCTCAGCGTCACCCGGTGGATCAGCAGGTACGCCGGAGGCAGGTTGAGCTGCTTGCCCAGTTGGTGAGCGGGAGAGCGCGGGTCGGCTATGCGGGCCGCCTGAGTACGCATCCAGCCCCGGGTGAAGGTGAACTCGTCGGCCTGGGCCGGTTCGATGATCGGCAGCAGATAATCGAGGACCGCGTCCGGCTCCAGCTCCACGGTCTCCTTCACGAAGCCCTCCGCGCAGAGGAGCTCGTACACCGCCTCGGCCTCGCCGTCGAGCGTCATTCGCAAGGAGTCCCCGATCGGTGAGGGCAGCCCCTCCGGGAGGCGGTCCACCGTGCCGAAGTCGAGAACGCCCAGACGCCAGCCGCTCTTCTCGTCCGGCACCAGGCGGAAGTTGCCCGGGTGCGGGTCCGCGTGCAGCAGGCCGGTGCGGGCGGGGCCCGAGAAGAGGAACCGCGCGAGCAGCTGGCCGGCACGGTCGCGCTGCTCCTGGGTGCCGTCCGCTATCACCTCCGACAGCGGTGTGCCGTCGATCCACTCGGTGACCAGGACCTGCTCGGACTGGTGGACGACGGCCGGAACGAGGACGTCCGGGTCGTCCGCGAACTCCGCCGCGTGTGCCTCCTGGGCCTGAGCCTCCAAGCCGTAGTCGAGCTCTTCGGACACACGGTCGCGCAGCTCCGTGATCAGCGGCTTGATGTCCATGCCCGGGATCAGCGGACCCAGAAGGCGGGCGAACCGGCTGAGTTGGCCCAAATCGGACAGGAGGGCTTCGCCCGCGCCCGGGTACTGCACCTTGACCGCGACCTCACGGCCGTCGTGCCAGGTCGCGCGATGCACCTGACCGATCGAGGCCGCGGCGGCTGGCTTGTCCTCGAACTGGAGGAACAGCTCCTGCCAGTCCTCGCCGAGCCGCTCCCGCAGCACCGAGTGCACCGTGCTCGTCGGCATCGGGGGTGCCGCTTCCTGGAGCTTCGTCAGGGCCGCACGGTACGGCCCCGCGATCTCCTCGGGCAGCGCCGACTCGAAGACGGACAGGGCCTGCCCGAACTTCATCGCGCCGCCCTTGAGCTCGCCGAGCACCTTGAACAGCTGCTCCGCCGTGCGCTGTTGCAGCTCACGGCCGACGATCTCCGCCGACTTCCCGCCGATCCTTTTGCCGAGCCCCCACGTCGCCCGCCCGGCGAATCCGAGTGGGAGCGCGGCGAGCTTGGCGGTACGGGTGACCGCCTTGCGGGGAAGATCAGACATGCGCCCTCCAAGTCCCGGACCGTCGTGCTGCGTGTGCTGTGCGGGACAAGCTCGTTGACCGCTGTTGCCCCGCCATTGTCTCGTGTGACCCCCCGTCCTCCGAGGTGTGTTCCTCCTTACCTTTCTCCGCGGCCGCGCACGGGCATGCCGGATGCGCCCACACAGGCCTGGAATGCCAGTCGAGCCCCGGGGAGGACACCTCCCAGCGTGCGCCCGCGCTGGACGGTACCCGACCGTCCAGGAAGGCGAGCGCGTGCCCCGCGGCCAGTCCGGCCACGACGGAGGCCAGGGTCAGGTCACAGGCCTCCGTCTGACGCTGTCTGCCCGAGCGCCACTGAGCGACGAGACGAGGCCAGCACCCGTCCCGGTCGGTGCGTCCCTGATCCAGACAGCCCGCGCAGCCGGTCTCGCCCGGCAGGACCAGCGGGCCGACCACACCCGTCCCCTCCACGACTCCCGCATACAGGTGCGGCGTTCCCGAGGCGATGAGCGGTTCGGCGGTGACCGGGTCGGGCGCGTGGATGTCGACACCGTTGCGCGGGGCGAGGATCACCAGGGAGAAGCCGGGGTCCTCTCCGGACCTGGTGGTCCGTGGAGGGCGATCCGGCGCGGCCTTTCGTACCGCCCGGCGCGCCGCATCCGCCCTGCGCTCACCGACCGAGTCGGCCGGCAGCCCGCCCGGTGCCACGTCCCACGGCTCCACCCGGCCCCCGTCGAGCACGTCGACGCCGCCCACGCCCGCGCCCGCCAGGAGCGAGGCCAGCACCGCGCCCACCCGGCCCGCACCGCGCACCTGCACCCGCAGGGAGCGGCGGGTGGCCAGGCGGCCCATCGCGCCGCCCGGCTCGGGGGAGACGAGGGAGAGCGCCGCGAGGTCGGGACGCAGACGGTCCACGACCGCGTCCTTCTGTCGCAGGTCGTCCGCGTCCGGGCCCCCTCCCGTCGCGTCGTCCAGCAGGCCCGACTGAGCGAGCCGCTCCACCAGCCCGTCGACATGGCCGTCGGGCAAACCCATCCGGCGTCCTTCGTCGCGCAGGAGCGGCAGGCCGCGTGTTCCGTCCAGCAGGGCGAGGAAGCTGCCCGTCGCCATGTCCATCGGGCCCAGCACCATCGCGTGCGCCGGTGCCATCCCGAACTGCACGGTGCTGAGGTCCCGCCAGCCGCGCCGCAGCGCGGGCTTCACCATCGGATGCATGATCGGCCCCCGTAGCCGTAGATGTGTCCCCGTGTGTCGACGGGTGTGCGGACACCACAGCCTCGGTCGGGCCATGTCTTCTGTCCGCTTCGCCGACGAACGTCAGAATGCCGGGCTCTCGCCGTTCCGTGTCGAGAGTTGTCCACAGGCCGCTGTATTAGTCGTACAAATCCAGCTCTCGGGGCGCCGATCGGCATCGAACCGTTCCGGAGTCGGGACTTCCCGCCTGTGCAACGGGTAACGTCGGGGCGTGCCCGCCGACCCACTGCACCGTGCCGGAAAGCCAGAACGCAGCACGACGAGCCAGCCGCCGAGCGGCTCGGGGGCGAGCGCGATCGAGGTCCGCAGGAGTGCGCGCCGGCGCAGAACGGTCTCCGCGTACCGCGAGGGCGATCGCACCGTCGTACTCATTCCCGCCCGCATGTCCGAGGCGGAGGAGCAGCGCTGGGTGACCGTCATGCTCGACAAGCTCGCCGCGCAGGAGAGCAAGCGGCGCATCGGTGACACCGAGCTGGCCGAGCGAGCTGAGCGCCTGTCACTGCAGTACTTCGAGGGCCGCGCCCGGCCCACGTCGGTCCGCTGGGTCACCAATCAGAACACGCGCTGGGGCTCGTGCACTCCGTCCGAGGGCAGCATCCGCCTTTCGCACCGATTGCAGGGCATGCCCGACTACGTCGTCGACTACGTCCTCGTCCACGAACTCGCCCACCTGCTCGTGCCCGGCCACGGCCCCCGTTTCTGGCGGCTGCTGGACGCCTACCCACGGACCGAGCGCGCCCGCGGCTACCTCGAAGGAGTGGTCGCGGCCGACCGGCTGCCGCACCCGCCCACCAGCGGCGACGAGTGACCGACTGACGAAAACCGGCCACCGCGCGTGCGCGAGCCCGTAAGGGAAGCGGCTCGGACGCAGCCCGGAAGCGGCCCGGAAGCGGGCGTTGTGTACCGGGTCTGTACCGGCATCGTCCATTGTCGGATTTTGCCGTTAGCCTGGCGCGACGCACTCGCATTCGGGATGGGGGACGGTCGTTACGCATGGCCAGGGAATTCCAACGCGGCCACAAGGCCAGGATCAGTGACCTCACGGCGGGAACGGATCTGTACGTGGGCGTACAGATCTCGGCCCCCGGACTGACCTTCGACATCAGCTGCTTCGGTCTGGACGCCGACGAACGGCTTTCGGACGACCGGTACTTCGTCTTCTTCAACCAGCCGAAGTCCCCGGAGGAATCCATCCAGCTGCTGGGGTCCCAGGCAGGTGACACGGAGTCCTTCCGCGTCACGCTCGACAAGATCCCGCAGCAGATCCAGAAGCTGTCGTTCACGGCGACCATCGACGGCTCCGGGCAGATGTCGCAGATCGCCCCTGGCTACATCCGCATCGTCGCGGGCGGCGAGGAGGTGGCCAGGTACTCGTTCAACGGTGCCGAGTTCTCCACCGAACGCGCCGTGATGCTGGGTGACCTCTACCTGAAGGACGTCTGGCGGTTCGCCGCCGTCGGGCAGGGCTTCGACGGCGGCCTGGACGCGCTGCTGAAGAACTTCGGCGGTGAGGTCGCCGAGGAGGAGCCGGCGGCCCCGCAGCAGCCGCAGTCCGGTGCCGCACCGGGCTTCGCCCCGCCGGCCCAGGCCGCCGCGCCGCCCGCGTTCGCGCCTCCGGCATCGGGAGCTCCCGCGCCCGCCCCGGCCCCCGCGCCCCAGCCCGCGCAGGGCTTCGCGCCGCCCCCGGCCCCCGCACCCACGCCATCGGTGCACGCGCAGCCCACCATCGTCGCGCCCATGAACACCCCTCCGGGAGGCGGAGTCCAGCCTCCTCCGCCGCCTCCACCCCCGCCGTACGGGCAGCCCAACCCGCCCGGTCACGGCCAGCAGCCCGCCCCGGGTGCGCCTCTGCCGCCCGGCTACGGCCAGCCTCAGGCCCCTCAGGCGCCCGCCCCGCCTCCGGGCTACGGCCAGCAGCCCCCGGCCGCGCCCCCCGGCTACGGCCAGCAGCCGCCCTACGGCCAGGTCCCGGGTCAGCCCGGTGCCCCTGGCGCTCCCGCCGCCCCGTCGCAGTACGGCGTTCCCCAGGGCGCCCCGCAGGGCGGTGCCGGAGTGGCCGCCGCGCTCCAGAAGTTCAAGGAGACGCCCACCGGGCAGCGGTGGACCCAGCAGAACAAGAGGCTCGTCCGCGTCGACCTCGGCGTCAGCGGTGACCAGGCCGTACTCGCCCGCCAGGGCAGCATGGTGCTCTACCAGGGCAAGGTCGACTTCAGCTACAAGGGCGCGGGCTTCGCGGGCCGGATCGTGGGCAACGCCACCGGCCAGGAGATGCAGCTGATGCGGTGCTCCGGCAAGGGGCAGGTGTTCCTCGCCGAGAACTCCACGATGCTGCACCCCATCGAGCTCCAGGGCGACGCGATCTGCGTCTCCGCGGAGAACGTCCTCGCCTTCGACGAGACCCTCCAGTACGAGGTGCGCAGGGTCGAGGGACACGGCATCCCCGGGGGCGCGCTGTTCACGATGCAGTTCCAGGGGACCGGCACGATCGTCGTCAAGACGCACGGAGCACCCGTCGTGCTGCCCGTGACGCCCACGACGTTCGCCGACTGCAACGCCGTGGTCGCCTGGTCCGCGGCCTCCCAGGTGATCGTCTCCAGCCAGGTGCGGATGCGCCGCAACGCCTACCCCGGGGACACCGGCGAGAGCGTGAACCTCCAGTTCCGCGGCGCGCCCGGCAATTTCATCGTCGTCCAGCCGTACGAGGTCTGAGGGAGCCCGTCATGAACCAGCCGCTCGCGGGCTTCGCTCCCGCACCCGTCACCGCCCGCATGGAGAACCACGGCAACCACATGCTCAAGGTCGCCATGCAGACCGGAAACGACCTCCTCGCGCGCGTGGGCTCGATGATCGCCTACGAAGGGTTCGTCCAGTACGAGCCCAACCCGCCCGCCGTACGGCAGATCGCACGGGACTGGGCCACCGGCGAGGGCGCGCCCCTGATGAAGTGCTCCGGCGACGGCCTGCTGTACCTCGCCGACTACGGGGCGAACGTCGTCGTGATCAACCTCAACGGGGACGCGATCTCCGTCAACGCCACGAACCTGCTCGCCTTCGACGCGCACCTGACGTGGGGAGTCGAGCGCGTCAAGGGACTCGCCAAGTTCGCCGGGCAGGGCCTGTGGAACACGAAGATCTCCGGCCAGGGCTGGGTCGCGCTGACCTCCCGCGGCAAGCCGATCGTCGTCGACTGCGGCGGCGGTGAGGACGAGACGTACGTCGACCCGGACGCGCTGGTCGCCTGGTCCCCGAACCTCAAGGTCAAGGGCAAGCGCAGCTTCAAGGCGCAGTCGCTGATCGGACGCGGCAGCGGCGAGGCGTACCAGATGGCGTTCTCCGGGCAGGGCATCGTCGTCGTCCAGCCCAGCGAGGACAGCACCGACCGCATCCGAGTCCGGGGCTGAGGGGGAGCGACACACCATGCAGAGCCCGATTTTCGGCTACAACGAGCAGCAGACCCAGGAACGCTGGAGCCTGCAGAACCAGCAGATGCTGCGCGTCGCCCTGGAGGGGCACGACGACATCCTCGCGCGCAAGGGCACGATGGTCGCCTACCAGGGACTGGTCGAGTTCGACGCCGAGTACCAGAGCAACAACCAGCGGCGCTCGCGGGCACGCACCGGCGAGGGCCTCGACCTCATGCGCTGCCACGGGCAGGGGACGGTCTACTTCGCCAACCTCGCCCAGCACGTGCACGTGATGGACGTGGACCACGAGGGCCTCACCGTCGACAGCAGCTACGTCCTGGCCATGGACTCCTCGCTGCACCACGAGGTGATCGCCGTGGACAGCCTGTACGGCATCTCCGGCTCCGGGAAGTACCAGCTCAACATCTCGGGCCGGGGCAAGGTCGCCCTGATGACCTCGGGCATGCCCCTGATGATGCACGTCACGCCGGACAGGTACGTCAACTGCGACGCCGACGCCATCGTGGCCTGGTCCACGTCGCTGCGGGTCCAGATGCAGGCCCAGACCCACTCCTCGGGAGTGTGGCGGCGCCGCGGCAACACGGGTGAGGGCTGGGAGCTCAGCTTCATGGGTCAGGGCTTCATCCTCGTCCAGCCCAGTGAGCTGCTCCCGCCGCAGAACGCCCAGATCGGCTCGGGCCTGGCCGCCCAGTACGGCATGGGCCAGCAGGGAGCCCGTGGACAGAACCAGGGCAACGTCTGGAACTGAGCTCGCGCGAGCATCCGGTAAGGGATGACCGCCAGGCGGTCATCCCTTACCGGATCAGAGCCTGGCGCGCGTCGCGTCCAACAGGCGCACCACCGAGTCGTCCGCTACGTCCGCCACCTCGTGGTACCCGAACCAGCGCAGGTCGAGCGACTCGTCGCTGATCTCCTGGACCGCGCCCGAGGGGGCCAGCACCGCGTACTGGACGTCGAAGTGGCAGTGGCACGGCGGCGGGATCGGATGCCGGTCGAGACGCACCGGGCCGCCCGGAAGCAGCGTCAGCCCCGCGATGCCCGACTCCTCCGTGGCCTCGCGCAGGGCCGTGGCCGCCAGCGTGGTGTCCCCCGGCTCGCAGTGGCCGCCCATCTGGAGCCACATGCGCAGCTTCTTGTGGAGCGTGAGCAGCACACGGCTGTGCTCGGGGTCGATCACCAGCGCGCTCGCGGTGATGTGCCCGGCGTGACACGACTTCCAGACGCCGTCCGGGTGCGCTTCCAGATGATCCAGGTAAGCCTGGCGAAGGTCCTCCTGGTCCTCGTACTCCTTCAGCACGAGGACCGTGTCGTCGTAGAGGCTCACTCGGTGTCGTCGTCCTCGTCCTTCTTGTTCAGATCCGGCTTCCCGGCGGAGCCGCCCGCGGCCTCGCCGAGCATCTTGTCCAGCTCGGAGAAGTCCAGCTGCTCGCGGTGCACGAAGCCGTCCGGGTCGTCCAGGTCGGACGCGTTCGGCAGCATGTCCGGGTGGGCCCACAGGGCGTCCCGGCCGTCGACACCGCGCGCGTCGGTGAGGGAGGCCCACAGACGGGAGGCGTCGCGCAGCCGGCGCGGGCGCAGCTCCAGACCGATCAGCGTGGCGAACGTCTGCTCGGCCGGACCGCCCGTGGCACGGCGGCGGCGCAGCGTCTCACGGAGCGCGTCCGCGGAGGACAGGCGAGGCTTCGCGGCGGCGTGGACGACCGCGTCCACCCAGCCCTCGACGAGCGCCAGAGCGGTCTCCAGGCGGGCCAGGGCCGCCTTCTGCTCCGGGGTGTCCTCGGGCTGGAACATGCCCTGCTGGAGTGCCTGCTGCAGCTCCTCGGGGTTCTGCGGGTCGAACTGGCCGACCACGTCCTCCAGCTTGGCCGTGTCGACCTTGATCCCGCGCGCGTAGCCCTCGACCGTGCCGAACAGGTGCGAGCGCAGCCACGGCACGTGCGCGAAGAGGCGCTGGTGGGCGGCCTCGCGCAGGGCCAGGTAGAGCCGCACCTCGTCCCTGGGCACGCCCAGGTCCTTGCCGAACGCCTCCACGTTCACCGGCAGCAGCGCGGCCCGGCCGGACGGCCCGAGCGGCAGGCCGATGTCGGTGGAGCCGACGACCTCGCCCGCGAGCACGCCGACGGCCTGCCCGATCTGCGTACCGAACATGGCGCCGCCCATGGAGCGCATCATGCCGATGAGCGGGCCCGCCATGGCCTGCATCTCCTCGGGCAGGACGTCGCCCATGGCCGCGCCGACACGCTCGGCGACGGGGTCGACGAGCTCCTGCCACACCGGCAGCGTCGCCTCGACCCACTCCGCGCGGCTCCACGCCACGGCGGAGCCCGCGCCCGACGGCAGGGACGTCGCGTCGTCCAGCCACAGGTCGGCCAGACGCACGGCCTCCTCGACCGCGGAGCGCTCGGCGGGACCGACGCTGAAGTCCTTCGTGCCGTCGGCGGTGCCCTGGGAGACCGTCTGGCGGGCGATCTGCTTGGCCATGTCCCAGTTCACCGGGCCGCCCTCGTAGGAGAGCATCTGGCCCAGCTGCTGGAAGGCGGCGCCCAGGTCGGTGGGGTTCATGGAACCGAACATCGCGGCGAGCGGATTGTCGGCGCCCGGTCCTCCGGCACCGGGCGACCCGAAACCGAACGGGTTGGCCGGTCCCTGACCACCACCGCTCTGCTGGTCCTTCTTCTTGCCCTCGTCGCCGTCGTCCGGCTCCTCCGGCGGAAGGCCGAATCCGAATGGGGTGTCACTCACGGGATTCCTCGGCTGGTAAGGCCACCGGTTCTCTCCGGCGGCGCGGTTGCCCGACAACACCACCCAGCGTAGACACCACAGCCGGTTCGGGCCTCGATGCTTCGCCGACGGCCGGCCTGCGGCAGGATGGGTGCCACCTGGTACGTACCCGTCACCCGCGTACGTACTGAAGACAACCGCTGGAGACGCCCGGTGAGTTCCCCAGATCCGCAGGTTCGCGCAACGCGAAACCACTCAACCAGCCCGGCCGTGCGCGGGCCAGTCGTCGCGGTCACCGGAGCCGCGTCCGGGGTGGGCGCGATGCTCACCGAACGGCTCGCCGCGTCCGACGGGATCAAGCAGGTCATCGCCATCGACGAGCGGCGCGGTGAGTGCGCGGGCGCCCAGTGGCACGTCCTGGACGTACGGGACCCGGTGATCGCCGACAAGCTGCGCGGGGCCGACGTCGTCGTGCACCTCGCGGTCGACCTGGACCTGGGCACCGACGCCGCGGCACGGACCGCCTACAACGTCAGAGGGACGCAGACCGTCCTGACGGCGGCGGCCGCGGCAGGCGTCCACCGGGTCGTGCTGTGCACGTCCGCGATGGTGTACGGGGCGCTGCCGGACAACGAGCTGCCGCTCTCCGAGGACGCCGAGCTGCGGGCGACCGCCGAGGCGACCGGGGTCGGGGACCTGCTGGAGATCGAGAGGCTCGCGCGGAGGGCGCCGCGCGCCCATCCGGGCCTCAATGTCACCGTTGTGCGTCCCGCGGTGCTCGTCGGAGGCACCGACACGGCGCTGACCAGGTACTTCGAGTCTCCTCGACTGCTCGTGGTGGCGGGGTCGCGACCCGCCTGGCAGTTCTGTCACGTCGAGGACCTGTGCGGTGCCCTGGAGTACGCCGTCCTGGAGAAGGCCGAGGGCGAGCTGGCCGTCGGGTGCGAGGGGTGGCTGGAGCAGGAGGAGGTCGAGGAGCTCAGCGGGATCCGCCGGATGGAGCTGCCGTCCACGGTGGCGCTGGGCGCCGCGGCACGCCTGCACCGCATCGGGCTCACCCCGTCCCCGGCGGGCGACCTGGCGTACACGATGTACCCCTGGGTGGTCAGCGGCAGCCGCCTCCACGACGCCGGCTGGCGGCCCCAGTGGACCAACGAGGAGGTCCTCGCCGAACTCCTGGAGGAGGTCTCGGGACGGCACACCGTGGCCGGACGGCGGCTCGGCCGCAAGGACGCGACGGCGGCGGGTGCCGCGGGTGCGACGGTGGCACTGCTGGGTACGGCCGCCCTGGTCCGCCGGGCCCGGAAGGCGCGGCGGCGCTGAGCCACTGTGGGCGCGGAGCGCCTGTGGACAGAACAACGGTTGTTCCGGGTTGTCAGTGGTGTGGGGCACGATGGAGGGCATGGCAGCCAACAACGATCACCCCGGTGAGCAGACGGCGCAGGACCCGATCAAGCTGATCGGCATACGGGAGACTCCGCTGTCCGTGGACGAGGTGTTCCGGGCCGTCGGGGACGACGCGGCCGGCGGGACGGCGCTGTTCGTGGGCACCGTGCGGAACCACGACGGGGGCGCCGATGTCGACGAGCTGGGGTACTCGTGCCATCCCAGCGCCGAGGCGGAGATGCGCAGGATCGCCGAGAAGGTCGTCGCCGACTTCCCGGTGCGGGCCCTCGCCGCGGTGCACCGGGTGGGCGACCTGAGGGTCGGGGACCTGGCTGTCGTGGTGGCGGTGTCCTGTCCGCATCGCGGTGAGGCCTTCGAGGCCTGTCGCAAGCTGATCGACGACCTGAAGCACGAGGTTCCCATCTGGAAGCACCAGCGGTTCTCCGATGGTACGGAGGAGTGGGTCGGGGCTTGCTGAGACCGCGGATCCATCGGCCCTGTTTCCGGTTGCGTAACCCCACCCCTGGCGTGAGCGTTGACGGAGCGGATGGTTAATCTGCTGATCAGTCAGTCGCGGTCGCTCACGGGGTTGGGAGGTTGGCATGGCGGCGCTCGCCTGGTTGCTGATTCCGCTTTTCGCCGCTGTCGGTGCCGGGGTGTGGGGCAGTTGGGCCGGCCGGAACCGCAAGAGCGTTGAGGACGGCACTGAGCTCGCGGGATACACCCGCTTCCGTGAGGCCATGGAGAAGTCCTCACGCGGCTGAGTCCCGGGGCTGCCCTGGACGGGCGGCCCCGAAAGTGCTGTGACAGACCCGTCCCGTACTGTCGTTCCATGCCACGCCGCACCGCGACGATGCTCGCCTCCACCCTGATGCTGATCGCGCTCCTGTGCGCGGGAGTGTTCATTCCCGTGCCGTACTCGGAGATGTCACCGGGGCCGACGGTGAACACGCTCGGGGACCACGGTGGCGAGCCGGTGCTGCACATCGCGGGGCACAAGACCTACCCGGCCTCCGGGCACCTGAACATGACCACGGTCCGGGTCACCAGCGCCGACTACAAGATGAACCTCGTCGAGGCCGTCTACGGGTGGCTGGCACACGACAACAAGGTCGTCCCGCACGACACGCTCTACCCGGACGGCAAGACCGAGGAGCAGTCGACCCAGGAGAACGCGGAGGAGTTCAGCCAGTCCCAGGAGAGCGCCAAGGTCGCGGCCCTGAAGGAACTGGGCATCCCCGTGAAGTCCTGGGTGATCGTCTCCACCGTCCTCAAGGACTCACCGGCCGAGGGCGAGCTGCACGCGGGCGACGTGATCAAGTCGGTCGACGGTACGGCGGTCAAGGCGCCCGAGGACGTCGCGAAGCTGGTCACCAAGCACAAGCCCGGGGAGAAGGTCACGTTCACGATCGTCCCCGCCAAGGCGCAGGCCGCCGCCGAGAAGGAGAACAAGACGGCGACCGAGACGCAGAACGTGACGATCACCACGAAGAAGTCCGACGACCAGGGTGAGGACCGCGCGATCGTCGGGATCTCGGCAGGGACGGACCACACGTTCCCGTTCACCGTCGACATCAAGCTCGCCGACGTCGGCGGCCCCAGCGCCGGCCTGATGTTCGCGCTCGGGATCTACGACAAGCTGACTCCGGGCAACCTCACCGGCGGCACGTTCGTGGCCGGCACCGGCACCATCGACGACGCGGGCAAGGTCGGACCCATCGGCGGCATCGAGATGAAGACCGTCGGTGCGCACGACAAGGGCGCCAAGTACTTCCTGACGCCCAAGGACAACTGCGCGGCCGCCGCCAAGGACGTCCCCGAGGGACTCACCCTCGTCAAGGTCGACACCATCGGCGACGCGCTCGGCGCCCTCAAGGACATCCGCTCCGGCGACACCGCCGCCCTGCCGAAGTGCACCACCAAGGGCTGACGGCGCCGTACGGTCCGCGGACGGCGTGCGCCGTCGGGGGCGCCCCAGGGCTGGGGCGCCCCCGACGCGCACACCGAGAAGTCAGCCGTACACCGGGAAGTCAGTCCGCGAACGTCGCCGCCAGCGCCTCGGCCAGGCCCGGCACCAGCTCCGACCCGGTCAGCACCTCCGTCGGCGAGTCCTTCTCGCGCAGGCGCAGCGCCGAATCGCGCGCCCCGTCCCTGAGGACCGCGACCGTCATGCGGACTTCCTGGCGGTCCGGGTGCTCGGCGACCCACTTGGCGAGACGGGCCTCGTTGAGGCCCTCCGGGACGGACGCCTCCGCGGACGGCGGCAGCATCAGCCGCTCCACGGTGAGCGCGCAGCCGGCCACCGAGTCGGGCCAGGCGATCGTGCCGAGGAACTCGTCCAGCGGCTTGCCCGCGGGGATCTCTTCCTGCTCGATCGGGGTGAGACCCGGGCTCTCGGACTCGTCCCGCAGGCCCAGCCGGTCCGCGAGAGAGGGTTGTTCGGCGCGCAGCCGTGCGGTGTCGACGAGGGCGAAGAGGCGAGCGGGCTGGTCCCAGCCGAGGCCGGAGGCGTACTCGTCGATTTCGAGGACGGCCCGGGTGAGGGGGCTCGCTGCCATGGGTGTGTTGGACATGGTCACAATCCTGCCTCGTTCGTTACCCGAACCGGGAACCGAGTAAAGCGTGAGTAAGTTGCATAGGTGAGGCCTCTACGATCTCGACGATCGGGGGGCCTGAAAGATGGTCCGCGTTTCCCGGGGGCCTGACGGATCAACAGCGACTTCGAGGTGCGAACCTTGGCTTTCCAGATGCCGGACCGCGGCGGAGGCCCGACCGGGCCACGGATCAGAGTGGGCCGACCGTCCCGGCGCGTCCGGACCCTGCTCATGACACTGGGCGTTCTGGCCGTGCTGCTCATGGCGTTCGTCATGTTCGCGGGGTTCTGGACGGACTGGCTCTGGTACCGGTCCGTGAAGTACTCCTCGGTCTTCACGACCACCCTGTGGACCAAGATCGGACTTTTCTTCGTCTTCGGGTTGCTGATGGCGGCCGCGGTCGGCTTCAACATCTGGCTGGCCCACCGGCTGCGCCCGCCGCTGAGCGCCATGTCGATGGAGCAGCAGAGCCTCGACCGGTACCGCATGGGCATCGCGCCGTACAAGCGATGGTTGCTTCTGGGCATAACGTCGCTCATCGGCCTGATCGCGGGCGCCTCCGCCTCGGGCCAGTGGCGCACGTGGCTGATGTGGGTGAACGGCGTCCCCTTCGGGCAGAAGGACCCCCAGTTCCACCTGGACGTCGCCTTCTACGCCTTCGACCTGCCCTGGTACCGCTTCCTGCTCGGCTTCGGCTTCGCCGCCGCGATCCTCTCGCTGATCGCCGCCGCGCTCACGCACTACCTGTACGGGGGCCTGCGGATCACCTCTCCGGGCGCGCGGGCCACGGCCGCGGCCACCGGGCACCTGTCGGTGCTGCTCGGGATCTTCGTCGCCCTGAAGGCGGTCGCGTACTGGCTCGACCGGTACGGGCTCGCGGTCAAGTCGAGTGACTTCAAGGCGACGGGCAACTGGACGGGCCTGAGGTACGTCGACGCGAACGCCTACCTGCCGGCGAAGACGATCCTGTTCTGCATCGCCGTCATCTGCGCCCTGCTGTTCTTCGCCACTCTGTGGCGGCGCACCTGGCAGCTGCCCGTCATCGGCTTCGGTCTGATGGTGCTCTCGGCGATCCTCATCGGCGGGCTCTACCCGGCGATCGTCCAGAAGTTCCAGGTCCAGCCGAACGAGCAGGCCAAGGAAGCGCCGTACGTCGAGAAGAACCTCGAAGCGACGCGCAAGGCGTACGGCATCGAGGACGCCAAGGTCGAGGAGTACTCGGGCGAGCGCAACACGGACGACGTGACCAAGCTGCGCGACGACGTGGACAAGACGGCGAGCGTCCGCCTGCTCGACCCGAACATCGTCTCGCCGACGTACCAGCAGCTCCAGCAGATCAGGAACTACTACGGGTTCCCGGCCAACCTGGACGTCGACCGCTACAAGGACAAGGACGGCAAGGTCCAGGACACGGTCATCGGCCTGCGCGAGCTGAACCTGGGCGGCATCCCGAAGAACAACTGGATCAACGACCACTTCCGCTACACCCACGGGTTCGGCGCGGTCGCCGCCAAGGGAACCGCAGCCGACGGGGACGGACGCCCGGTCTTCACCGAGTCCGACCTGCCCTCCAGGAACTCCAACGGGGGCAACCTCGGCACGTACCAGCAGCGGATCTACTACGGCGAGAAGACCAGCCAGTACTCGATCGTCGGCGGTCCCCAGAAGGAGATCGACTACTCCGACGACAGCGGTGAGAAGACCACCAGCTACAAGGGCAACAGCGGGGTCAACCTCTCCAACCCGGTCAACCGGGCCGCGTACGCGGTGGCGTTCAGTGAGCCGCAGATCCTCTACTCCGGCGCCATCGGCGAGGGTTCGCGGATCCTGTACAACCGCACGCCCAAGGAGCGCGTCGAGGCCGTCGCCCCCTGGCTGACGATCGACGGCGACGCCTACCCGGCGGTCGTCGACAACAAGATCCAGTGGATCGTCGACGCCTACACGACGACGAACGGCTACCCGTACGCCTCCCGTACGACCCTGGGCGACACGACCGCGGACTCGCTGACGGCCGCCGACAACCAGCGCGCGGTGGTGGCCCAGCAGAACCAGGTCAACTACATCCGCAACTCGGTGAAGGCGACCGTCGACGCGTACACGGGTGAGGTCAAGCTCTACCAGTGGGACACCAAGGATCCGGTCCTCAAGACCTGGATGAAGGCGTTCCCGAACACGGTGAAGCCGAAGGCCGACATCTCGCAGTCGCTCATGGACCATCTGCGGTACCCGCAGGACCTGTTCAAGGTCCAGCGTGAACTGCTCACCCGGTACCACGTGAAGGACGCGGACACGTTCCTCAGCGGCAGTGAGGTGTGGCAGGTGCCGGACGACCCGACCAACCGGTCCGGGGACGCCGTGCCGCCGTACTACCTGAGCATGAAGCTGCCCGAGCAGAGCGCCCAGACGTTCTCGCTGACGACGACGTTCACGCCGAACGGCCGGGACAACCTGAGCGCGTTCATGTCCGTCAACGCCCAGGCCGACACCAGCGACTACGGCAAGATCACCATTTTGAAGCTGCCGACCGGCAAGACCGTCGACGGTCCCAAACGGGTGCAGAGCCAGTTCAACTCCGAGCCATCCATCGCCGAGTCGATCCGGCTGCTGAGAGGCGGCGACTCGGAGGTGGAGTACGGCAACCTGCTGACCGTGCCGCTCGACGGCGGACTGCTGTACGTGGAGCCCGTCTACGTACGTGGTGGTGACCTCAAGTACCCGCTGCTGAAGAAGGTGTTGGTGACCTACGGAGGCGCGACCGCCTTCGAGGACACCCTCGACGAGGCCCTCAACAAGGTCTTCGGGGCGGAGGGTACGACGCCTCCGCCGGCGGACCAGGACCAGGGCGACGGCACCACCGAGCCGCCCACGTCGAGCAACCCGACGGTTCAAGCCGCCCTGAACGACGCCCAGAAGGCCTTCGACGAGGGCCAGGAAGCCCTCAAGAACGGGGACTGGGAGGCGTACGGCCGGGCGCAGAAGGACCTGGAGGACGCTCTGCAGCGGGCCGAGGATGCCCAGTCCAAGGCCGACGAGACAGGCGGCGGCGGAAAGAACAGCAGTCAGAACAGCAGTCAGGACAGCGACAAGAACAGCAGTCAGAGCAGCGACAAGAGCTCTGGGAGCGGCTGATTCAGAGCTCCGTCCCGCGCCGTGATACGGTTGCTTCACAACGGCGCGGGGTGGAGCAGCTCGGTAGCTCGCTGGGCTCATAACCCAGAGGTCGCAGGTTCAAATCCTGTCCCCGCTACTGAAGTCGAAGGCCCGGATCCTCAAGGGATCCGGGCCTTCGACGTGTGCGCCGACTATGGCCGAATCCGGGCCGCCGACTCCCCCTGAACATCCGGTGACCAGGGCGGGATCCACGGAGCGGCTGCCCTGCGTCCTGATCAGTGAGGCGACGACTCGCCAGAAGCCCTGCGTCATGCGACGGGAGTTGGGAAATCTGTGTTTGACTTGTCTCTCTGTGGGCATGTCGACAAAACGCTGTAGTGACCTCACTGACTGCGGTATACCAGGTGTACCCAGGTTGCAGGTGGTGCGACGATGGACGTTATGGGGGACAAGGCAACTCTGTTGGAGGACGGGCGGTTTGCGCAGCCTGCGGATTTTCCGCAGGTAACGGACCGGGACGAAGCCGGTGACGCTGTCGAGGAGGCGCGTCAGCGGCTCGCTGCCGAGGCCGGTGACGTCGAGGCGATGAGCGTCCTCGGCGCCATGCTGCTGCGCCGCGGTGACCTCGACGGAGCCGAGCCTCAGCTGCGCGCTGCCACCGCCGCGGGTGACCGTGCCGCCGCCAACAACCTGGGTGTCCTTCTGCACCAGCGTGGGTACGCCGACGAGGCGGCAGGGTGGTGGCGGATCGCCGCCGTCGCCGGCTCCGCGGCCGCCGCACACGCGCTCGGGCGGCACCACCGCGAGCGCGGCGACGAGCCGGCCGCCGAGTACTGGCTGCGCCAGGCCGCCGAGCAGGGGCACACGCTGGGCGCGTACGCGCTCGCCGACCTGCTGGAGCACCGCAGCGATCCCGCCGCCGAGCAGTGGATGCGGGTCGCCGCCGAGCGCGGGCACCGCGAGGCCGCGTACAGGCTCGCGCGGGCACTCGACCGGCGGTCGACGGCCGAGGAGTGCCGGGGCGCCCGGGAGGGCTCCTGTGCCGCGAGAGGGGATCACCTGGCCCCGCGCGACGACGACGAGGACGTACGCGAGGGGGAGGCCGGCACTGACAACGGTGTCGAGGCGTCCGCCGCCGAGGAGGCGGAGCAGTGGTACCGGCAGGCCGCGGCACGCGGGCACCAGAGAGCCGCGCTGCACCTCGGCGCGATCCTGGAGGGGCGCGGGGAGCTCAAGGAGGCCGGGCGCTGGTACCTGACCTCGGCGAAGGACGGTGAGCCGCGCGCCGCGTGCGCCCTCGGGTTCCTGCTGCGGGACGCCGGGGACACCGAGAGTGCGGCCGTGTGGTGGCTGCGGGCTGCTCAGGACGGCAACGGCAACGCGGCGAACGCGCTCGGCGCGCTGCACGCCGAGCGCGGAGAGACGCAGACGGCCGAGCGGTGGTACCGGGCGGCCATGGACGCCGGTGACGTGAACGGCGCGTACAACCTCGGGCTGCTCTGCGCCGAGCAGGGCCGGACCGTGCAGGCCGAGCAGTGGTACCGACGGGCCGCGTACGCCGGGCACCGCGAGGCCGCGAACGCGCTCGCGATCCTGTTGTTGCAGGTCGGGGACGCGGCGGGGGCCGAGCCGTGGTTCTCCAAGGCGGCGGAGGCGGGCAGTGTGGACGCCGCCTTCAACCTCGGGATCCTGTACGCGGGGCGCGGCGACGACGCGGACGCACGGGTCTGGTACGAGCGGGCGGCCGCCGCCGGGCACACCGAGGCCGCGCTCCAGGTCGCCATCGCGCGGCTCCGCGAGGGTGACGAGCGGGCGGCCGAGCGGCATCTGCGGCAGGCGGCGGGTGGCGGCAGCGCCGAGGCCGCGTACCGGCTCGCCGCCGTCCTGGACGCCCGGCGCCCGCCGACGCCAGCGCACGAGCTGGGCGAGCCCACGCGGGAGAAGAGCGAGTGCGAGGAGTGGTACGAGCGGGCCGCGGATCAGGGGCACCGGCGGGCCCAGGTGCGGGTCGGCATGCTCGCGGCGGCCCGTGGGGACGTCGTCGAGGCGGCGCGGTGGTACCGGGAGGCGGCCGAGGCCGGGTCCCGGAACGGGGCGTTCAACCTCGGGTTGCTGCTGGCCCGGGAGGGGAGCGAGCCGGAGGCCGCGCTGTGGTGGACGCGGGCGGCCGACGCCGGGCACGGGCGGGCGGCGCTGCGACTGGCCCTGGTCTACGCGCGTCGGGGTGAGCTGGCGGAAGGGCAGCGGTGGGCGGATCGGGCGGTGTCGCTCGGACCGGTGGAGGTCGCGGAGCGGGCGGCGAAACTGCGGGACGCTCTGCGGGAGGAGTTGTCGGCGTAGGGCTGTGGCCCCGTCCCGCCACTGGGGCCGAAGTGATTTGCGCGGGGCCGAGGTGCTGACGTAATGTTGCGTTCATCGACGCGGGGTGGAGCAGCTCGGTAGCTCGCTGGGCTCATAACCCAGAGGTCGCAGGTTCAAATCCTGTCCCCGCTACTGATCCCGAGGGGTCGGAGCCTGTAAGGGTTCCGGCCCCTCGGTGTTTGTGTTGCGGGGCTCTGTGTCGGTGTTTTGCGTGTCGGTGCTTCGGCTGGTGTTTTGCGGGTGACCACAAGTCGACATGTCGATTTGTGGTCGGTGACCGGCTCAGAGCTGAAGCATGAGTGGCGTGAGTAGCGCGATTACGCTGCCGTGCAGTGGGGGCACACGCCCCGG
This sequence comes from Streptomyces sp. NPDC046862, assembly GCF_040704615.1. Taxonomy (NCBI): domain Bacteria; kingdom Bacillati; phylum Actinomycetota; class Actinomycetes; order Kitasatosporales; family Streptomycetaceae; genus Streptomyces; species Streptomyces sp. NPDC046862. The sequence goes on from NZ_JBEYXP010000001.1 coordinate 396,418, forward strand.
TACGTCACCTCGACGTCCGACACCGTGAAGCCGAAGCGCTCTGAGTCGGGGAGGTCGGCGAGGGGGTTGCCCGTCGGGTGAACGTCGCGGATCGCGCCGCACTGGGCGCAGACCAGGTGGTGGTGCGGACGGTGCGCGTTCGGGTCGTACCGCTTGGCGCGCCTGTCCGTGGCGACCTCGAGCACCTCGCCGAGGGAGACCAGCTCACCCAGCGTGTTGTAGACGGTCGCCCGGGAGATCTCGGGCAGCTTGACGACAGCCCGAGCGTGTACCTCGTCGGCCGTCAGATGGACGTGATCGCCGTCGAGGACCTCGGCCACGACGCGCCGCTGCGCGGTCATGCGCCATCCGCGTCCGCGCAGCCGCTCCAGAAGGTCACTCATACGACCAGCGTAACAGCAAGAGGACTAGAATCCGAACAGGTGTGAGTTTGGAATTCTCCTTGACTTAGACATTGTCCATTGTAGGATCGAGCTCTGAATTCGGCGAGCGCCTGGGGCCGCTGTCCAGGCCCTGTGCGGCTGACCAGGGTTGGACCGCTTGCCGTGCGAGACGGGCCGGAACTCCACTGGAGTTCCGGCCCGTTGGCTTTCGCGGCGCGCCGGTCAGGCCGGTGTGGGCTGCCGTGCCGGGACCCAGCAGCGGATGATGTCGCGGACCGAGACGATGCCGACGGGTTCGTCGCCGTCGAGGACGACGAGGTGGCGGAAGCCGCCGTGGGTCATGGCCCGGGCGGCGTCCTCCAGGGTCCAGGACGGAGTGGCGAAGACGACGTCGGTGGTGGTGTGGGCGTGTGCCCGCTCGGTGTCCGGGTTCTGGCCCAGGCCGACGGAGTTGAGGATGTCGCGCTCGGTCAGGATGCCGAGGCCGCCGGCGTCCGGGTCGAACACCACGGCCGCGCCGACCCTGCGGGCGGACATCAGGGTGGCGGACTGGCGGAGGGTGTGGTCGGGGCCGATGGTGAGGACCAGAGTGCTCATGGCGTCGCGGACGAGCATGGAATTGAGCCACCTCCTATGGAATCCCGGTGAGGCTTGTTCAGGGATTCACAAGTTCACAAGTGGGGGGACTCTCAATGTGGCAGGTAAAGGGGAGGTCAACAAGAGGGCGCGCGTGGTGAGTTCAGGGGCGCTGCGGGGCACTCCTGATCACTCGGGTGCCCCGTACGACTCAGTACTGCGCCCCGTACGACTCAGTACTGCTGGTTGAGGTACCCCAGCAACTCGTCGTGCAGCAGCCCGTTCGACGCCGCCGCGTTGCCGCTGTGCGGGCCGGGGCGGCCGTCGAGGCCCGTGAAGGTGCCGCCCGCCTCGGTGACGACGATCGCGGTGGCCGCCATGTCCCACAGCGACAGCTCGGGTTCGGCGCAGATGTCCACGGACCCCTCGGCGACCATCATGTAGGGCCAGAAGTCGCCGTACGCGCGCGTGCGCCACACCTCGCGGGTGAGGTCCAGGAAGCCGTCCAGCCGGCCCTGCTCCTCCCAGCCGCCCAGGGAGGAGTACGCGAAGGAGGCGTCGGGCAGCGTCGCGACGCGCGAGACGTGGAGGCGGGAGGCGGAGGAGAGACTCCGGCCGGAGAACGCGCCGTGGCCCTTCGCGGCCCACCAGCGGCGGCTGAGCGCGGGGGCGGAGACGACGCCGACGACCGGCTGGTAGCCGCCCTCGCCCGCTTCCATCAGCGAGATCAGCGTGGCCCACACCGGGACGCCGCGGACGTAGTTCTTGGTGCCGTCGATCGGGTCGATGACCCAGCGGCGCGGGCCCGTGCCCTCGATGCCGTACTCCTCGCCGAGGATCGCGTCGCGTGGCCGGGCGCGCTGGAGCTGGCCGCGGATCAGCTCCTCGGCGGCCTTGTCGGCCTCGCTCACCGGCGTCATGTCCGGCTTCGTCTCGACCTTGAGGTCGAGCGCCTTGAACCGGTCCATGGTCGCGGCGTCGGCGGCGTCCGCGAGGACATGGGCGAGCCGCAGGTCATCGAGATAGTCGGGCATGAGCGAACCGTATCCGGCGGGTCATGGATCCGGCCACACGCCCCCGGAGATCACTGCGGGACCTCCTCAGGAAGGGCAGGACGGGACTGTGACGCGGGGGTGGGGAGGGGGTAATGGGACGGTTGGGGCAGGTGAGAGTGGTGAGGCCTCGGGGGCGACGAATCGGTGCAGGCGGAGGCGTTTGACCGTGCGCGGGTCGCGCTCGGGCCATGATCGGGCCGTGCTCGGGTGGGAGGCTCCGGCTCCGTTTGACCGGCGTCGCCCAGAGCACCCGTGCGCCCGTGCCCCTTGTTCGAAGCCACCCATGCCACCGAAGTCACCCCCGCCATCGAAGTCACCCCAGCCCTCGAAGCCGCCCGAGTCGCCCGAGTCACCAAAGCCGCCCAAGCCACCGGAGTCGCCGTAGCCGCCTGAAGTCGCCGAAATCGCCGCCTCGCCGGTCGCGGCGCCGGCCCCTCAAGGGCTTCGCCCGCGCCTGCCCGGGGCCTCCGCGGACGCCGTTACGCGGCCCCCGCGATCTTCCTCGCCGCCACCGCGCACGTTGGCCGAACACACGCCCCTCGGCGCCGCCGAGAACCCTTGACAGTGCATCGGCGCGCGTCAAACCTGAGGTCCAAAGCCGCCGCTCGGCAGAGGGAGGCGATGATGCCTGCAGCCCGGGAATCCCTGTTGGACGCCGCCTACAAGGCGCTCGCGCGCCGTCCGTGGTCCGCCGTGCGCATGGTCGACGTCGCCGCCGTGGCAGGAGTGTCCCGGCAGACGCTCTACAACGAGTTCGGCAGCAAGGAGGGACTCGCGCGCGCCCTGGTACGCCGGGAGGCCGACGCCTATCTCGCCGGTGTCGACCGGGCGCTGGCCGTGCACGCGGACGCCCGTGAACGACTGGCCGCCGCCGCCGAGTGGACGTTTTCGGCCGCCCGGGGCAACGCCCTCATCAAGGCCATGCTCACCGGCTGCTGGAGCGAACGCCTGCCCACGCCCACGCTCACCGCGGTGCCCTCGTCCTCAGCTGTGCCCGCACAGCGCCGTGCCGACGGGCCCTTGCCCTCGCCCGCCGACTTCGTGGCCCTGACCCGTGACCGAGCCGTTGCCGTCCTCTCCGCCCCCGGCGTCCCGAAGACCGACACGGCGGAACTGGCCCGTTCCTGTGAACTCGTCGTCCGCGTCGCCCTGTCCTGCGTGTCCGCGTCGCCGGGCGAAGGCGGCGTCAGCGGCCTGGTGCGTACCGTCCTGAAACGACAGCCGATACGGCAGGGCTGAGCGCGACCGGCTCACAACTAGTGTGCCGATCCGGACAGTTGCAGCCCTATGACCCCCGCGATCACCAGAGTGATCGAGATGATCTTCAGCGTGGACACGATGTCGCCGAGGAAGATCATGCCGTAGATGGCGGTGCCGGCCGCCCCGATGCCCGTCCACACCGCGTACGCGGGGCCCACGTCGAGCTTCTTCAGCGAGAGGGTCAGCAGGCCGAAGCTGCCGAGGGCGAAGATGCAGAACGCGACGGTCGGCCAGAGCCTGGTGAAGCCGTGCGAGAGCTTCAGGCAGACGGCGAAGCCGGTCTCCAGCAGTCCCGCGACGATGACCAGCAGCCACGCCATGTATCTCGTCCTCCCGCGTCCCCACGTTCCGTGACCGCTTCGTCTGGCTTGGATCGGCTCGGTGCGATTATGCACTTACCGGCCAGGTACAGGAGCAAACAACGCGGAGGTCAGCCGCCTTCCCGTCGGCGGCTCTCCCGTCACCTGCCTCCCATCACCTGCCTCCTGTCGGCGGCCCTCCCGTCGGTGGCCCTCGGTCAGTCGCCCTCGTGCCGCTCCCGCGTGGCCAGCAGCCGGCGCAGGGAGTACAGCCTGGCCGGGTCCGCGTGCCCGGCCGTCACCCACTCGTCCAGCGCGCAGTCCGGTTCGTCGTGACTGCACGCACGGGGGCAGCCCTCGGTTCCCGGTTCCAGGTCGGGGAAGGCGTGGATCACGCGGGACGGATCGATATGCGCCAACCCGAAGGACCGTACGCCCGGGGTGTCGACCACCCAGCCGTCCGTCTCCCCGAGCGGCAGCGCCAGCGCCGACGTCGTCGTGTGGCGGCCACGGCCCGTCACCGCGTTGACGTGTCCCGTCGTACGGCGACGCTCCTGGGGTACGAGCGCGTTGACCAGCGTCGTCTTGCCCACGCCCGAGTGGCCGACGAACGCCGTGATCTTGCCGTCGAGCTGTTCCCGTACGCGGTCCGCCGCGTCGCCGTTCTCCAACTCCTCGCGGCTGGTGACGACATAGGGGATGTCCAGGTCGCCGTACAGCTCCAGGAGCTTGTCGGGCGGGGCCAGGTCCGACTTCGTCAGCACCAGCAGCGGGTCGAGGCCGCCGTCGTACGCCGCGACCAGGCAGCGGTCGATGAGGCGCGGGCGGGGCTCGGGGTCGGCGAGGGCGGTGACGATGGCGAGCTGGTCGGCGTTGGCGACGACGACGCGCTCGTAGGGATCGTCGTCGTCGGCCGTGCGCCGCAGCACCGAGGTGCGCTCGGCGATGCGGACGATACGGGCGAGGGTGTCCTTGTTGCCGGAGAGATCACCGACGAGGGACACGTGGTCGCCGACCACCGCTGCCTTGCGGCCCAGTTCCCGCGCCTTCATCGCCATGATCACACGATCTTCGACGAGGCAGGTCAGCCGGCCGCGGTCGACGGTCAGGACCATGCCGTCGGCCGCGTCCTCGTGCTTGGGGCGGATGTTCGTACGGGGACGGTTGCCCTTGCGGTTGGGGCGGACCCGGACGTCGTCCTCGTCGGTGTGCTTGCCGTAACGGCGCATGATCCCGGTCCGCCCGTCAGTCCCCGAGCATCCCGGTCCACAGGTCGGGGAAGTCCGGCAGGGTCTTGGCCGTCGTCGCCACGTTCTCGATCCGCACGTCCTTCACCGCGAGGCCGATGATCGCGCCCGCGGTGGCCATGCGGTGGTCGTCGTACGTGTGGAAGACGCCGCCGTGCAGCGCGCGCGGGCGGATGTGCAGGCCGTCGGCGGTCTCCGTGACGTCACCGCCGAGCTCGTTGATCTCCTTGGTGAGCGCGGCCAGCCGGTCCGTCTCGTGCAGGCGCAGGTGGGCCACACCGCGCAGCGTCGAGGGGGAGTCGGCGAGGGCCGCGACCGCGGCGATGCCCGGCGTCAGCTCGCCGACCTCGCCCAGGTCCACGTCGATGCCGTGGACGGCGCCCGAGCCGGTGAACGCCAGCCCGTACTCGGTCAGTTCGCAGGAACCGCCCATCTCGGTGAAGATCGCGCGCAGTTGGTCACCCGGCTGTGTGGTGCGGGCCGGCCAGTCCGGGATGAGCACCTTGCCGCCGGTCACCAGGGCCGCCGCCAGGAACGGCTGGGCGTTCGACAGGTCCGGTTCGATCGTCAGGTCGCGGCCCAGCAGTGCTCCCGGGGTCACCCGCCAGACGTTCGGCTCGCCGCCGGACTCGGGGGTGTCCACCTGCGCGCCGACCGCGCGCAGCATGTCGACCGTCATACGGATGTGGGGCATGGAGGGCAGCGTCGAGCCGGTGTGGCGCACCTCGACGCCCTGGTTGAAGCGCGGGCCGGACAGGAGCAGGGCCGAGACGAACTGCGAGGACGACGACGCGTCGATCTCGACGGGGCCGCCGTCCAGCGCGCCGCCGCCATGGACCGTCAGCGGGAGTGCTCCCCGGCCGTCGTCGTCGATACGGGCGCCGAGGGCACGCAGGGCGTCGATCACGCCGTTCAGGGGGCGCTCGTACGAGCGGGGGTCGCCGTCGAAGCGGATGGGGCCGTCGGCTAGGGCGGCCACGGGGGGCAGGAAACGCATCACCGTGCCGGCGTTGCCGACGTCGACCGTGGCGGGGCCCCGCAGACCCGTGGGGAGCACGCGCCAGGCCTCGCCGGAGCCGTCGGGGCCCACCCCTTCCTCGATCTCCACGCCCATCGCGCGCAGCGCGGCCGCCATCAGCAGGGTGTCGCGGGAGCGCAGCGGGCGGCGCAGCCAGCCCGGCTCGGAGGCGAGGGAGGCCAGCACGAGGGCTCGGTTGGTGACCGACTTGGACCCGGGCACGTGGACCGTCGCGTCGACGGCTCCGCTCGCGTGCGGGGCGGGCCAGAGGGCGGTGTGGGCGTTGTTCGGGGCCATGGGCCCCACTTTAATGGGGGTTCGCCTGCTGAGGTGCCTCGTGATCGCCGTGGGCGGCTGCGGGCCGGTGGGGGCTGGTCGCGCCCACGCGGCGGAGCCGCATATCGACACAGCCCCACGCCCCTGACGCCTGCCCCTTCGGGGCGCGTCATACCTCCAGCAGCCACCGAGCCCCGCCCACCAGTGAGCACAGCGACACCGCGTGGAACAGGAACAGCCACATGCCCGCAGGGGCGTGGGTGAGGCGGGCGAGCTGGTCCGCGTCCGAGTCGCCCGCGCCTCCCCGGCGCCGCTTGGCCTGGAGCTCGAAGGCCGGACGTACGCCGCCCAGCAGCAGGAACCACACCACGACGTACGCGAACGCCGCCTGCACCTGGGGGCCGGCCAGCCAGGAGACCACCACGAACGTGCCGCCGCTCAGCAGCACCGTGACCGCCCCGTACGCGTTGCGGATCATCACCAGCATCGCGACGAGCAACAGGGTGGCCAGCCACAGCAGCGCGGTGATGTGCCCGGCGGCGAGCAGTGCGGCACCGCCGAGGCCGAGCAGCGGGGGAGCGGTGTAGCCCGCGGCCGCCGTGAGGATCATGCCGAGGCCGGTCGGCTTCCCCCGGCTGACCGTGAGGCCGCTGGTGTCCGAGTGCAGACGTATGCCCGTGAGGGTGCGCCCGGTGAGCAGTGCGACCAGGCCGTGTCCGCCCTCGTGGGCGATGGTGACGGCGTTGCGCGAGAGCCGCCAGACGCCCGGCGGGACGACCGCGGCGAGCGCGGCCACCGCGGTGGCTATCACGACCCACAGATCGGGGTCGGGCTGGCTTCCGAAGACCTCGTTCCAGACGTCGGCCAGCGAGGTGGTGTCCATCTTGAGCTTGGCTCCCTTGCTCTCACGGAGTCTGGCAGTGTGGCACGTATGTGCGGACGGTATTCAGCGAGTCGTAGGCCAGAGGATCTCGCAGGAGTCTTTGAGATCGAGAAGTGGGAGCCCGAGGAGACGTTGGCGCCCGACTACAACGTGGCTCCCACCAAGGAGGTCTACGCGGTCCTCGACCGTCCTCTTAAGGACGTCGACGACAAACGGCCGGTTCGTCAGCTCCGCAGGCTGAAATGGGGCCTCGTCCCCTCCTGGTCCAAGACGCCCGAGGGCGGCGCCCGCATGATCAACGCCCGCGCCGAGACCGTCCACGAGAAGCCCTCGTACCGCCGTGCCTTCGCCACCCGGCGTTGCATCCTGCCCGCCGACGGCTACTACGAGTGGGTCACCGGCAGTCAGGAGCGCGATCTGGAGGTCGAGGGGAAGAAGAAGAGGCCCCGCAAGCAGCCGTACTTCGTGCTCCCCGCCGACGGCTCGGTGTTCGCGATGGCCGGGCTCTACGAGTTCTGGCGGGACAAGACGCTTCCGGACGAGCACCCGCAGGCCTGGTGGGTCACCTGCTCGGTCATCACGACCGAGGCCGAGAGCACCCCGCTCGCCGTCGCCCCGGCCGACGGCCCGCACGCCCTGGCCGAGATCCACCCCCGGATGCCCCTGATGCTCACCCCGGACCGCTGGGACGCCTGGCTGGACCCGGCCCGCACCGACCTCGACGACCTCCGGGACCTGCTCGCCCCGCCGCCCGCCGGACTGATGCGGGCGTACCCCGTGACCACCGCCGTCAGCAATGTCCGCAACAACGGTCCGGAGCTGCTGAAGGAGCTGGAGGGGCCCGAAGAGGGCACACTTTTCTAACGTGACTGCTGATGTGACGGAGACCGTCGAGACGGACGCCGGGACGGCCCGGATCACCTGGCGCGGGGCGAGGAAGGCACGACTCGTCCTCGCCGTCAGCCACGGAGCCGGCGGCGGCATCGAGGCCCGTGATCTTCAGGCCCTCGCCGAGGCGCTGCCCGCGCACGGTGTGACCGTCGCCCTCGTGGAGCAGCCCTGGAGGGTGGCGGGCAAGAAGGTCGCGCCCGCCCCGAAGACGCTGGACGTGGGCTGGCGGGGCCTGTGGCCCGCGCTGGCCGGGCCGGGACTCCCCGTGATCGCGGGCGGCCGGAGCGCGGGCGCCCGTGTGGCCTGCCGCACGGCGACGGAGCTGGGTGCCACGGCCGTCCTCGCCCTGAGCTTCCCGCTGCACCCGCCGGGCAAGCCCGAGAAGTCCCGTGCCGGCGAACTGCTCGGCGCCGGTGTGCCCACCCTCGTCGTGCAGGGCGGCAACGATCCGTTCGGCCGACCCGAGGAGTTCCCGCCGGGCGACTACGAGCTGGTGGAGGTGCCGTACGGCGATCACGGCTTCGCCGTGCCGAAGCGGGCACCCCTCGACCACACCCGGGCGATGGAGATCGTCACGGACGGCGTCACACAGTGGAGTACGTCACTCGGGTGAGGGCGAGGACGCGGGGCGGGAATGCGGGATCCCGGTCGGCTGTTGTGCGGATCAGACAGCGCGGAGACGTGCTGAAACCATTCGTACGAGAGGAAGTCCGCCGCATGGGTTCGACCATCTGCCCGGCCCGCAGCAGCGCCCGTGACCTGGACTGGACGGTGCTGCACGCGGCGAAGAGCGCCCCTGTTCGGGCGGCGGGTGGACACGATGTTCGTCTATCCTCCGATTCGAGTGGGACCGGTTTCGGTTTCGGTCCCACCGAGACTCTGGAGGAGGTGGGTCCGGTCACTGGGACCGACGCAGGGACCGAACACGGCCAGGCGGAGCAGCCCGAGGGCCGGGGCGGCGGCACGGAGACGACCGCCGAGCGCAGCGCGCGCTTCGAGCGGGACGCGCTCGAGTTCCTCGACCAGATGTACTCGGCCGGGCTGCGCATGACGCGCAATCCGGCCGACGCCGAGGACTTGGTGCAGGAGACGTACGCGAAGGCATACGCGTCCTTCCACCAGTTCCGTGAGGGCACCAACCTGAAGGCGTGGCTGTACCGGATCCTCACCAACACCTTCATCAACTCGTACCGCAAGAAGCAGCGCGAACCACAGCGCAGCGCGGCCGAGGAGATCGAGGACTGGCAGCTGGCGCGCGCCGAGTCGCACATGTCGACGGGCCTGCGCTCCGCCGAATCGCAGGCGCTCGACCATCTGCCCGATTCGGACGTCAAGGAAGCGCTGCAGGCGATCCCCGAGGAATTCCGCATCGCCGTCTACCTCGCGGACGTAGAGGGCTTTGCGTACAAGGAGATCGCGGACATCATGGGGACACCCATCGGTACGGTGATGTCCCGCCTCCACCGGGGCCGCCGTCAACTGCGCGGCATGCTGGAGGACTACGCCCGTGACCGTGGGCTGGTCCCGGCCGGCGCCGGAGAGTCGAACGAAGCGAAAGGCTCGGGCTCATGAGCTGCGGAGAGCCGCACGAGACGGATTGCAGCGAAATCCTCGACCATCTCTATGAGTTCCTGGACCGTGAGATGCCGGACGCGGACTGCACCAAGTTCGAGGTCCACTTCGAGGAGTGCTCGCCGTGTCTGGAGAAGTACGGGCTTGAGCAAGCCGTGAAAAAGCTGGTCAAGCGGTGCTGTGGGCATGACGACGTGCCGACCGACCTGCGCGCCAAGGTCATGGGGCGCATCGAGATGATCCGTTCCGGGCACACTGTGCCCGAGCACGACGTGACGGCGACGCCGCAGGAGTCGTGACCGTCAGGAGTCGCGACCGCCAGGAGTCGTGACCGTCCGGCCCGGAGTTCTGACCTCTTGAACTCCGGGCCCGCTGTTTTCCGCCTGGGTCCGCGCGGCCGCTCGGCGGCTCGGCCGCTTCAGACGTCGAGGCCGGCCTCGATCCGCTTCAGGCCGTGCCGGGCCAGGGCCAGGTTGCTGCGGCCTCGGTCGAGCGCCAGGTACAGGAAGAGCGACCCCTTGCTGCCGGCGAGCGGCCGGATCAGGTGGTACTGCTGGCCCAGCGTGATCAGGATGTCCTCGATCACGTCGTCCATGTCCAGCGAGGCCAGCGTGCGCATCTTGGAGCGCACGACCTCCGTGTTCCCGGCCGCGGCGAGTTCCAGGTCGAGGCCCTGGCCGCCACCGAGCGCCCCGAGCGACATGCCGCTCTCGTAGTCGACGAGGGCCACGCCGATCGCGCCTTCGATGGACATGGCTTCCTTGAGCGCGGTCTCGATGCTCATGCTGCTGCCCCAATTCCTCAGTGCTGCTGACCGGTCACTGTCCGGCCATCTACGATCGAACACATGCGACCCGTGGGTCACAAAACGTCAACTTTGTTGTGTGTTGTGGAAGTTGACGTTCAAAGTACTGTGCGACGTAGCGAGAGGGAGGGGGAATGGGGGAAATGGCGACGGCTCTCCAAACGTCCCTGGACCGGCTTCTCGATTCCCCCGGGGTCACCGGCGTCGCTCTCGTCGACGCCGTCACCGGCCTGACCTACGGCGTCGCGGGAGACACCACCGAGGCGGGGGACGGAGCGCAGGCCTCCGAACTCGCCGCCCTCATCGCAGAACGACTGGGTGCGGCGGGCGCCGAGGGGGAGTTGGAGAGCGTGGTCACGACCAGCACCAAGCGCCAGCAGGTGCTCTTCACGGTGGCGCGGCCGGCGGGTGACCCCCTGCTGCTGACGGCGGGACTCGACCGGGACCGGGCCAACATGGCGCTGGCCCTGCGGAGTCTGGGCGACCGGGCCGGCGAGGTGCTGGCGTGAACGCGCCCACCGCACGCAACGCGCCCACCGCACGCAACGCGCCCACGGCACGCAATGTGCCCGCGCTTCTGCTGGGACTCCGCGAGGAGGGCTTCAGCGGGACGGTGCGGGTCTCCGGCCACCCGGGAGGAACGATCCACCTGCGGGACGGGCTGGTGGGCGCGATCGAGACCCCGGGCGCGCCGACCGTCACGTCCGCGCTGCTCACCTCGGGCCGGATCGGTGACGAGGCCTGGCTGGCCGCGTGCGCCACGGAGCCCGACGCGGACCGGCTGGGCGGACGCCTCGTGGCCGCCGGGCTGATCGGTGCCGCCGAACTGGAGGTCGTCTGCGCCGCGGCCGTGTTCGACGGCGCGTTCGCCATGGCGCTGAGCCCGCCGGGCGGTTGGGAGTTGTCCGATCGTGAGCCCGCGCTCGTCGCCGAGCCGGGCGTGGAGCCGCGACAGCTGACCGAGGAGACCTCGCGGCGGATGGCGCTGCTGGCCCGGTTGTGGGGTGCTCCGGGTGAGTTGACTCGTGTCCGTCCCGCGGCTGTCGCGGGTTCGGGCCCTCGTCGGTCCGACGGACTCGCACGTCGGCACCAGGACGTCCTCGACCATGTCAACGGGCGCCGTACACCGCGTGACATCGCCTTCGCGCTGGGACGCGGACTGTACGCGGTCATGCTGGACCTCATACGCCTGCAGACGCTCGACCTCGTCCGATGGGACGCCAAAGCCCCCTCCGACAGCCGGCCGAGCACCGCTGCCCGCGCACCCCGGACGGACCCGCCCACCGCCGCCGCGCCACCGAAGGTGGTGCCCCTGCCGAAGCGCACGCCTGGAAGCGGATTCCCCGGGCACGACGCCGGACAGAGGGGTGGGAGTTGAGTCCAGACGACGACCGGGCGGCGAAGGCCCGGCAGCGGACCACGGGCGCCCGTTCCCAGCGAGCCCCCACGCGCAGACGCAAAGAGGCCAAGGCCCCCGAGGACCAGGAAGCGGACAGGGCGTCGGAGGGCCGGGACGCGGCCGAAGCCCCACCGGACCAGGACCAGGGCCAGGACCACGGCCAGGACCAGGCCCGAGCAACGGGACCCCAGGACCCCGCACCACAGCAAGCGCCACAGGACCGAGCACCAAAAGACCCAGCGCCACAGGACCCAGCGCCACAGGACCCAGTACCCCAGAACCCCGAAGAACCGACGACGGACGCACCCACGCCGGACGCCGACCCCGGTTCCGTATCCGCGCGTCAAGCGTTACCGGCACGCCGGCCGCTGCCCCGACGCGGTGCGGTACCGGCACCCCGGAGCCCCCGGCAGGAGGCCGAGACCCCGCCCGCGGCGGCGCCCGTACCCCCGCCTGCTCTCTTTTCGATGCTGTCGGCCGAGGACCTCGCCGCCGACCAGCCGTCGATCGAAACGCTGCGGCGCGTCCGCGAAGCGCTGCGGGGTTTACCGGAGTCCGACTGACTCCGTGAGTCCGTTTGGACCATACCAGTACCGGCATATGCCCGGAACAAGGAGCACGACACATGACCGAAATCCCACCGCCCGATTCCCTGACCGGCATTCTGACCTCGCTGCGTGAACGGGTGATGGGGGTCTCCGAGAGCGTCCTGTCCACCATCGACGGCCTCCTCGTCGTCGCGGACGCCGACACGGTCCACCCGGAGTCCGTCGCCGCCCTCGCCGCCGCGACCCTCGGCGTCGGCCGCCGCATGGCCGACACCACCGGTGTCGGAGCGCTCCGTGAGGTGGTCGCCCGCTGCGGATCGGGCCACGTCATCGTCGTGGCCGTCGGCGACCGCGCCCTGCTCACCGTCAAGGGCGACGACGGGCTCGACCTCGTGGCGTTCCAGCGCGAGTCGCCGGCCACGGTGGAGCAGCTGAACAAGGTGCTCGCCTCCGACGTGGCGGGGTGAGACGCGGCCCGGCGAACAGTCGCACGCGTACCGGACGAACGTACGAACATCAGGGCGTCCGATCACCCGGACGGGGTATTCAGCGCCGCGCATGACCGCGGAATCCGTCCATAGCCTCCCCCACCTGCCCCGCTCCGCCCTAGGCTCCGGAGCCGGAAAAAGGGAGGAGCACGATGGGGTCTGTTCCGGCATGGGCACGTGTGTACGTCGCCTGTGTCGTCACAGGTGCACTGGTCTGCCTCGCCCCCGTGCCGGACGTCCACGTTCCGTGGTGGGCGGTGGGGTTTCTCGCGGCGCTGTACGCCGGGTGCGAACAGGCCACCCGGTGCCGTCTTCTCGGGCGCCACGGGCCCCGGAGCATGGGCACGTTCTTCCCCGTCCTGCTGGCCGGGGCCTTCCTGTTGCCGCCTCAGGCCGCCGCGCTCGTGGCTATTCCGGGCGCCCTCCTCGCACGGGTCGAGCAGCGGCCGCGCCGGCTGCGGCGCGTGTGGCGGGCGGCCCGGCTCGGCCTCGCCGTGTGGGCGGCGTCCCGGGTGCACTGGGCGCTGGGCGGCCGGGACACCGTCGCCGAGCCCGACTTCCCGGACGCGCTGGTGCCGGCGGTCGTCGCCGTCCTGGCCTTCTGCGCGGTCCTGACCGCCCTCGACGGCGCCATCCTGGTCCTCGCCGAGCGGGTGCCGGTCCGGAACGCCTGGCGCGGGCTCTTCCTGCGGTCCCTGGCCCCCGCCGCCGTGCACGGCCTCGCGGGGCTGATGATGGCGGTGCTGTGGCGCAGCCACTACGGACCGGTCGCCGCACTGCTCGTCCTGCTGCCGATGTACGTGTCCTGCTGGGTGTTCACCCAGTACCACCGGGAGCGGGCCGCTCACCAGGCCACCATCCGTGCCCTGGTGCAGGCCGTCGACATCAAGGACGGCTACACGCGCGGCCACAGCGAACGGGTCGGCCAGGCGTCCATGATGATCGCCGCCGAACTGGGCATGGACGACACGCGGGTCGAGGTGCTCCGCTTCGCGGGGATCCTGCATGACGTGGGCAAACTCGGCGTCCCCACCCGGCTGTTGCGCAAGAACGGGCCACTGACCCCGGAGGAGCGGCGGGTCATCGAGCTGCATCCCGAGTACGGGCACGAGATGGTGCGCGGCATCGGGTTCCTGGGGGAGGCGCGCTCGGCGATCCTGCACCACCACGAGCGGCTGGACGGCAGCGGGTACCCGTACGGACTGGCGGGCACTCAGATCCCCGAGTGCGCACGGGTGGTGGCGGTCGCCGACGCCTTCGACGCGATGACGTCGACCCGGTGCTACCGGCGGGCCCGCCCGGTCGCGGCCGCGCTGGAGGAGCTTCAGCGGTGCGCGGGGACGCAGTTCGATCCGCGGATGGTCGAGGCGCTCGTACGGGCCCTGGTCCGGCACGGCTGGCATCCCGCGGTCACCGCGGACGGCGACGGCGACACCGACGAGCAGCGCGGAAACGTCCCGCCACAGAGCGCACCCCTGCGCGCGGAGGCCGGCTCGTGACCCACCCGTTCGTCACCCTCGTCCACGGGGCCGCCGCCCTCGTCGCCGCCACCGGCCTCGCCCACACCCTCTGGTACGGCCTCGCCGAACCCGGGACCGCCCTCGCCTTCGGACTGCTCGTCGCCATGGGCGAGCTCTCCCGGTGGCGCGGCGCCGAGGGACGGGAGCGGGCGCCGCTCGGGACGGCCGGGGCGCTCGCGTACGCACTGCTCGGGGCGAACGGCGGGGAGCCCACACGGCACGGTGTGGCCCAGGTCGTCGCCGTGGTCGTCGCGGCCGCGCTCGCCGGGTGCGTGCCGCACGTGGCCCGGGGGCACGGGCCCGCCTCCGACCACCTCGCCCGGCGCGTCCTCACGGTCGCCTTCGCCGCCGTCTGCTTCCAGCCCCTGTGCGGCCGGGGCGCGTTGCGGGAGTGGAGCGGGCCCGCGTACGTGCTGCTCCTCGTCGCGCTGCTCGTCCTCACCGTGCTGTGCGACGCCGTGCTCGCCGCGGTGCTGGCCCGCTCGCGCACCGGCTGGCCGCTGACACCGCTGCTGCGGGACGAGCTGCGGGCGCTGCTCGGCATCGGGTCCGCCGTGTGCGCCACCGGCGTGGTGATGTCGCTCGCGGTGTCCGTCGTCGGCCTGTGGGCGCTGCCCGTGTTCTCGCTGCCACTGCTGCTCACCCAGCTCTCCTTCCGCCGGTACGCGGCCGTGCGCGCCACCTACCGGCAGACCATCGCCTCCCTCGCGCGGGCCACCGAGATCGCCGGGTACACCCCCGCGGGGCACGCCCGGCGCGTGGCCGCGCTCAGCCGGGCCGTGGGGCGGGAGCTGGGACTGTCCGGGCCGGAACTGACCGTGCTGGAGTACGCGGCCCTGATGCACGACATCGGGCAGCTCTCCCTGGTCGACCCCGTACCCGCCGGGGCCACCGCCGTCCTGCCCGCCGAGGAACAGCGGCGGATCGCCCTGCTCGGCGGCGCGGTCGTCCGGCAGACCGGGGTGGACGCCGAGGTCGCGGTGGTCGTCGAGCGCCAGGCGGATCCGTACCGCGACCAGCCGGTCAGCGCGCGGATCGTACGGGTCGTGAACGCCTACGAGGAGAAGGCGCGCGACGCCGGGCCGGGCGGGCCGCTGCGCGCGCTGGAGGAACTGCGGCTGGCGACCGCCCGCGACTATCAGGCCGAGGTGGTCGAGTCACTGGCCCGGGTCCTGCTGAGCCAGCGGGCCGGCGCGGTGGCGGCCCCCTGTGGCGATTAGCTCCGGGCGTGCTTCGTGCAAGGGTGGGGAGGACGACCGGGGTGGGGAAGGCGACCAGGGTGGGGAGGACGACCGATGGGCGGTCTGACCCCGGCCAAGGCTGGGTAACCCATGGGTAATGAGCGCCCTTCCAGCCGTACGTGGTTGGATGCGAGGGAGAGGGTGTCCGGGGGCACAAGGCCAGCCCACTCCACCGGAACGGGACGGAACTGGCAGGCGGGAATCGTGAGGATCTTCGGCAAGGGACGGCACCGGCCCTCCGCCTCCTGGCGGCAGGCCACCGACCGCGCGTTCACGCTGATCGGCGACGGGCGGTACGAGGACGCGGGCGCGCTGCTGACACGTGCCGCGGACCTGGAGCCGTGGCTGTCCGAGTCCTGGTTCAACCTCGCGCTGCTGCACAAGTTCCGGCACGACTGGGAGCAGGCACGCGCCGCGGGCCTCAGGGCCGTCGCGCTCCTCGACCGGGAGACCGGGGCGCCCGACTGGTGGAACGTCGGTATCGCGGCCACCGCCCTGCAGGACTGGCCCCTGGCCCGGCGGGCCTGGCAGGCATACGGCCTTCGGGTGCCCGGCGGCCCCGGCGCCTCCGGTGAGCCCGTCGGCATGGACCTGGGCAGCGCGGCCGTGCGGCTGTCGCCGGAAGGCGAGGCTGAGGTCGTGTGGGGGCGTCGCCTCGACCCCGCCCGGATGGAGGTGCTCTCCATTCCGCTGCCGTCCTCAGGCCGCCGCTGGGGCGAGGTCGTCCTGCACGACGGGGTACCGCACGGCGAGCGCACCACGGCCGCCGGGCACGCGTACCCGGTGTTCGACGAGATCGAGCTGTGGGCGCCCTCGCCGGTGCCCACGTGGGTGGTGCTCCTGGAGGCGGCGACCGAGGCCGACCGGGACGCCCTGGAGCAGCTCGCCGCCGACGCCGGTTTCGCCGCCGAGGACTGGTCGTCGTCCGTGCGGCTGCTGTGTCGGCTGTGCTCGGAGTCGCGGATGCCGGCGGACGAGGGTGACGGTGATCATCTCGACCCGCACGATCACAGTGAGCCGGGGCATCCTGGCCCGTTGGGTCACCGTACGGACGGGCAGCTTTGGGCGCCTGAGCGTGAGTGTGGGATTGCCGCGCCGGCGTCTCTCGTGCGAGGGCTCTTGGACGGGTGGATGGCAGACAGTCCTGACTCCCGGGACTGGCGGGATCTCGAAGAGGTTTGCTGAGCGCGGTTGTGACGTCTGTCGGTCGGCACTGCGGGCCGGCTGTGGCTGGTCGCGCAGTTCCCCGCGCCCCTGAAGGGCTGCGCCCCTGAAGGGGCGCGAACCCCCGTACCCTGTATCCGCATCTTTGCTTGAGAACCCAGGAAGGCATACGTCGGTCATGGCGCAGCAGGACACCGATCAGCAGCACGCGGGCGTGCTCCCCGTGGACGACGAGGGCTTCGTCATCGACACGGAGGACAGCGAGGAGCGCGAGCAGGCCTACCGCGAGCGCGGCACCTCGCGTCCGATCACCGTCGTCGGGAACCCGGTGCTGCACAAGGAGTGCAAGGACGTCACCGAGTTCGACGACGAGCTGGCGGCGCTGGTCGACGACATGTTCGCCAGCCAGCGCACCGCCGAGGGGGTGGGCCTGGCCGCCAACCAGATCGGCGTCGACCTGAAGGTCTTCGTGTACGACTGCATGGACGACGAGGGAGCCCGGCACGTCGGCGTGGTCTGCAACCCCCGGATCGTCGACCTGCCCGCCGAGAAGCGCCGGCTGGACGACAGCAACGAGGGCTGCCTGTCCGTGCCGACCGCGTACGCGCCGCTCGCGCGCCCCGACTACGCCGAGGTCACCGGGCAGGACGAGAAGGGCAACCCGATCAAGGTGCGCGGCACCGGCTACTTCGCCCGCTGCCTGCAGCACGAGACGGACCACCTGTACGGCTACCTCTACATCGACCGGCTCTCCAAGCGGGAGCGCAAGGACGCGCTGCGGCAGATGGCCGAGAACGAGCCGCGGTACCCGGTCGTTCCCAACGACTGATCCGTTCCTGGGACGGCACGGCGGCACGACGGCACGACGGCACCGCTCAGGCGGCCTCCGGTCCTCTGAACGCGCGCCGGTACGCCTGCGGGGTCGTCCCCAGCGACCGTACGAACTGATGGCGCAGCGCGGCCGCCGTGCCGAAGCCGGTGCGGCCCGCGATCGCGTCCATCGTCTCGTCCGTGCCTTCCAGCAACCGCTGGGCCAGCAGCACGCGTTGGCGCAGGATCCAGCGGTACGGCGTGGTGCCGGTCTCCTGCTGGAAGCGGCGGGCGAAGGTGCGCGGCGACATGTGGGCGCGGGCGGCGAGCTGCTCCACGGTCACGTCCTCGTCGAGGTGCTCCTCCATCCACACCAGCACCTCGCCGACCGTGTCGCACCGCGACCGCGGCAGCGGCCGTTCGACGTACTGGGCCTGGCCGCCGTCCCGGTGCGGCGGCACCACCATGCGGCGGGCGATGGCGTTGGCGACCTGGGGGCCCTGCTCCTTGCGGACCAGGTGGAGGCAGGCGTCGATCCCGGCGGCGGTCCCGGCGGAGGTGATCACCGGGTCGGCGTCCACGTACAGCACGTCGGGCTCGACGATCGCCCGCGGGTACTGCCGGGCCAGCTCCTCGGCGTGCCGCCAGTGCACCGCGCAGCGCCGCCCGTCCAGCAGCCCCGCGGCGCCCAGCAGGAAGACGCCGGAGCACACGCTCAGCACCCGGGTGCCGCGGTCCGCCGCCCGGCGCAGCGCGTCGAGCAGCTCGGGCGGATAGGTCCGGCTCATATAGCTGTTCCCGGCCGGGACGGCGATCAGATCGGCCTCCTCCAGCCGCTCCAGACCGTGCGACGTGCCGACCGTGAAGCCGGCGTGGGTGCTGAGCGTCGGCCCCTCCGCCGAGGCCACCGCGAAGTCGTACACCGGCAGCCCCTCGTCGCTGCGGTCGAGGCCGAACACCTCGCACACGACTCCGAGTTCGAAGGGATGCACCCCGTCGAGCAGGACGACGGCCACGTTCTTCAGCATGCTGCCAGTGTGCCTCGCCGATGGCAGGAAATCGAGGGGGTGCGGCAGTCCTGCCACTCGCGGTAAGGAGTATCCGGCGCCAGAGTGGTGTCCATGGATACGACACGCATCGAAGCCCTCACCGGAATGCTGACCGCCCTCGGGATCCTCGTCCTGCTCGTCCTCCCCTCGGTGATCGGGATCGTGCGCGAGAGGCGCATCGACCGACAGCTCAGGGAGGCCGAGCAGAGGAACCTGCGGGCGGAGCGGCCCGAGGTTCAGAAGTCCTCGTCGAAGCCGACCGAGCCCTCCACGGCGACCTGGTACGCCGAAGGCCGCCTCTCGAAGAAGTTGGTCAGTTCCTGAACCCCCTGAAGCTCCATGAAGGAGAAGGGGTTCTCGGAGCCGTACACCGGGGCGAAGCCGAGCCGCGTCAGACGCTGGTCGGCCACGCACTCCAGGTACTGCCGCATCGAGTCGGTGTTCATCCCCGGGAGGCCGTCACCGCACAGGTCGCGCGCGAACTGCAGCTCGGCCTCGACGGCCTCCCGTAGCATGTCCGTCACCTGCTGCCGGAGCTCGTCGTCGAAGAGGTCCGGCTCCTCCTTGCGGACGGTGTCCACGACGTCGAAGGCGAAGCTCATGTGCATCGTCTCGTCGCGGAACACCCAGTTGGTGCCGGTCGCGAGGCCGTGCAGCAGACCACGGCTGCGGAACCAGTAGACGTACGCGAAGGCCCCGTAGAAGAACAGCCCCTCGATGCACGCGGCGAAGCAGATCAGGTTGAGCAGGAACCGGCGGCGGTCGGCCTTGCTCTCCAGCCGGTCCAGCTTCTCGACCGAGTCCATCCACCGGAAGCAGAACTCGGCCTTCTCGCGGATGGAGGGAATGTTCTCGACGGCCGCGAAGGCCGCCGCCCTGTCCTCCGGATCGGGCAGATAGGTGTCCAGCAGCGTCAGGTAGAACTGGACGTGCACCGCCTCCTCGAAGAGCTGCCTGCTCAGGTACAGGCGTGCCTCGGGGGAGTTGATGTGCTTGTACAGCGTCAGCACCAGGTTGTTCGCGACGATCGAGTCGCCCGTCGCGAAGAAGGCCACCAGGCGGCCGATGAGGTGCTGTTCGCCCTGTGACAGTTTCTCGAGATCTGACACATCCGAGTGGAGATCGACCTCCTCCACGGTCCAGGTGTTCTTGATGGCGTCCCGGTAGCGCTCGTAGAAGTCGGGGTAGCGCATGGGGCGCAGGGTCAGCTCGAAGCCCGGGTCGAGCAGGTTCTTGGACGTCACAGCCTTGGTTTCGGTGGTCATTACTGGCAGGCCTCGCAGGACTCGGGGTTTTCCAGGGAGCAGGCGACGGCCTCGGGGTCGGCGGCCTGCTGAACGGGGACGGTCTTCTCGGACCGGGCCTGTGCCTGTGCCTGTGCCTGTGCCGCACGGGCGATGCGGGTCGCCGGACGGGAGCGCAGGTAGTACGTCGTCTTCAGGCCCGACTTCCAGGCGTACGCGTACATCGAGGAGAGCTTGCCGATGGTCGGCGTCTCCAGGAACAGGTTCAGCGACTGGGACTGGTCCAGGAACGGGGTGCGGGCGGCCGCCATGTCGATCAGGCCGCGCTGCGGGATCTCCCAGGCCGTGCGGTACAGGGCGCGCACGTCGTCCGGGATCCAGCCGAAGTCCTGCACCGAGCCGCCCGACTCGCGCAGCGCCTCGCGGGTGCGGGCGTCCCACACGCCCATCCGCTTCAGGTCGTTCACCAGGTACGAGTTGACCTGGAGGAACTCCCCGGAGAGCGTCTCACGCTTGAACAGGTTGGAGACCTGCGGCTCGACGCACTCGTACACGCCGGCGATCGAGGCGATGGTGGCGGTGGGGGCGATCGCGAGGAGGAGGGAGTTGCGCAGGCCCGTCGCCGCGATCCGCTCGCGCAGCGCCGACCAGCGCTCGGGCCAGGTCAGCCGCACGTCGTAGTGGTCGGGGTGCAGGACGCCCCGGGCCGTACGGGTCTTCGCCCAGGCGGGCAGCGGGCCGCCGCGCTCGGCCAGGTCGGCCGAGGCCTCGTACGCGGCGAGCATGACGCGCTCGGCGATACGCGTGGAGAGCGCCTTGGCCTCGGGGGAGCCGAAGGGCAGCCGCAGCTTGAAGAAGACGTCCTGCAGACCCATCGCGCCGAGACCGACCGGGCGCCACTTGGCGTTGGAGCGGCCCGCCTGCTCGGTCGGGTAGAAGTTGATGTCGACGACGCGGTCGAGGAAGGTGACGGCGGTGCGGACGGTGGCGTCGAGCCGCTCCCAGTCGAGGTCGCCGGCCGCCGTGTCGACGAAGGCACCCAGATTCACGGACCCCAGGTTGCACACCGCCGTCTCCCCGTCGTCCGTGACCTCCAGGATCTCGGTGCACAGGTTCGAGGAGTGGACGACGTGGCCCGGCTCGGCCGTCTGGTTGGCCGTGCGGTTGGCCGCGTCCTTGAAGGTCATCCAGCCGTTGCCGGTCTGGGCGAGGGTGCGCATCATGCGCCCGTACAGGTCACGGGCCGGGATGGTCCTCCTGGCCAGCCCCTCCGCCTCCGCCCTGCGGTAGGCCGCGTCGAACTCCTCGCCCCACAGATCGGCGAGCTCCGGCACGTCGGCGGGGGAGAAGAGGGACCAGACGCCGTCCTCGTCGACCCGGCGCATGAACTCGTCGGGGATCCAGTGCGCGAGGTTCAGGTTGTGCGTACGGCGGGCGTCCTCACCGGTGTTGTCCCGCAGCTCCAGGAACTCCTCGATGTCGGAGTGCCAGGTCTCGAGGTAGACGGCGGCCGCGCCCTTGCGCCGGCCGCCCTGGTTCACGGCGGCGACCGAGGCGTCCAGGGTCTTCAGGAACGGGACGATCCCGTTGGAGTGCCCGTTCGTGCCGCGGATCAGCGAACCGCGGGAGCGGATGCGGGAGTACGCGATGCCGATGCCGCCCGCGTGCTTCGACAGCCTGGCCACCTGCTGGTAGCGCTCGTAGATCGAGTCCAGCTCGTCCTTCGGGGAGTCGAGGAGGTAGCAGGACGACATCTGGGGGTGCCGTGTACCGGAGTTGAAGAGGGTGGGGGAGGAGGGCAGGTAGTCGAGGCGGCTCATGAGCCCGTAGAGCGCGCCGACCTCGTCCACGGACCGCGCGCTGTCGTCCTCCGCGAGCCCGGAGGCCACCCGCAGCATGAAGTGCTGGGGTGTCTCGACGACCTTGCGGGTGATCGGGTGCCGCAGCAGGTACCTGCTGTGCAGCGTACGCAGCCCGAAGTAGCCGAAGCGGTCGTCGGCGCCGGTGTCCACGAGCGCGTCGAGGCGGGCCGCGTGCAGCCGTACGAACTCGGCGGTGCGGTCGGCGATGAGCCCTTCCCGGTGGCCCACGGCGACGGACTCGGAGAACGACGTGACGCCCTGCGAGGCGGCCTCGGCCGCGATGCCGATCGTCAGCAGCCGGGCGGCCAGCCTCGAGTAGGCCGGATCCTCCGAGATGAGACCGGCCGCCGCCTCGGTGGCCAGCTCGCGCAGCTCCGCGTCGTCGGCGTGCGCGGACCGGCCGCGCAGCGCGGCGGCGGCGACCCGTCCGGGGTCGGCGTCGGGCAGGTCGGCGGTCAGCTCGGTCAGGGTCCGCAGCAACGCGGTTCCGGGACCGTCATGTTCCTGCTGGACGGCTGCTGAGACCGGATCGGCTGGCGCGATGGTCACGTGGGGGCTCTCCCTCGCTCGGCACGGGGCCTTGCGGAGGGCAGGGGGCAGCACACGAACGCACACGGCGTCGCGTCCACCGGCCCATTCCACGAGGCCCGGACGTCGGGCACCCGGACCGTTCGGGCCGGGCGCACTGTCGGCAGGTCCTCGGACTGACCATGCGTGCGGACATGGGTATGTACGCACGCAAGTACACCGTTGCGGGACAGTTCCGGATTCGCACCGGATTCCCCTGCGGCGACAGCGAGCATGAGCATACATCTTGTGTCGGCTTGTGGAAGCACCCCCACATGTTGTGTTGTGGAGCTGTCAGAGCGTCAACTCATAGGTGATGAGCGTGATGTCGAGGAGGTGCGGAAGCGGGTTCCAGTCGCGGTCGGGGGTGCGGGTGAAGCCGAGACGTTCGTAGATCCGGTGGGCCGCGTGCATGGAACGCTGGGTGGACAGGACCATGCGGACGCAGCCGGGTGTGGACCGCGCCCCCTCGACGCAACGGCGGACGAGCGCCTCGCCGACGCCCCGGCCGCGTGCCTCACCGGCCACCGCGAGCATCCGTATCTCCGCCTCGCCGGGCCGCGCGATGTCGGCCATGGGCCCGCCGGCCGGCACGAAGGTCACTCCGCCGAGCACGCGGCCGCTCTCGACGGCGACGAGCACCTCGGCCGCGGCGGCCCGCTTGGCCACGTCCCGCAGTTCGCCGAGATACCCGTCGGACTCCCCGAAGTCGAGCAGCCCGTCGCCCAGATAGGCCTGCGCGGTGATCTCCCCGATGACCTCGTACTCGGCGGGCCTCGCCTGTCTGATGGTGATGTCCATGGTGGGGAGTGTGCCGGACGGGTGCGACGACGACTCGCGGATTTCCACGGCTCCGGGGGAGCTCAGCCCACGCCCGGCCACTGCGGCAGGGCCGCCACGAAGTCCTTCGTGAAGTCGCGGGGGCCCGGGCCGAGGGCGACGCGGCCCGTGAGGGTCACACGGGCGGAGAGGGTGGGGGAGTCGGTGTAGTAGGCGCGCTGGGCGGCCGTGGGCACGAACACGGTCTTGCCGCGGGTGAGTTCGCTGGCGGACTCGACGACGACCGCGCCCTCCGCGACGGTGAGGAACGCCTCGTCCGCGCACGCGCCCACGGCGAGCGGGTCGTGCAGCGGGCAGGCGTCGCCGCCGCCGTGGCGGCGGTAGGCGTCCATGTAGACCCGCAGCAGGCGGACGGCCAGCGCCGTGCCGGGGCCCGCCGCCTCAAGGGCGGCCAGGTCGGCGGGGCCGAAGAGCCAGTGGTGCGAGGCGTCCAGGTCGACCATGGTGAACGGGATGCCGGAGGACAGCACCACCTCGGCGGCGTCCGGGTCGGCCCAGATGTTGAACTCGGCGACCGGCGTGATGTTCCCGGGCACCTGCGCGGCGCCTCCCATGAAGACGAACTTCCTCACGCGCCGGGCGAAGCCCGGATCCTCCAGGAGCGCGATCGCCACGTTGGTGAGCGGGCCGGTGGCGCACACGGTGAGCTCGCCCTCGTACTCCCGGGAGAGCCTCAGGAGGGCCTGCGCGGAGGACTCCGGCAGGTGGGGGGCCGTGGAGTCGGGCAGTGTCTCGTTGCCGAGGCCCGCGGGGCCGTGGAAGGCGGACGCGGCCGTGTACGGCAGGCGGGTCAGGGGGCGGCCCGCGCCGCGGTGGACCGGTATGTCGGCGTCGATGCCGAAGGCCCTGGTGAGGGCGCGGGCGTTCAGGTACGTCTGCTCGGCGGGGAGGTTGCCGCCCACGGAGGTGTAGGCCTTCAGGTCCCACCGTCCTGTACCCAGTAGGTACTGCAGGGCCAGGGCGTCGTCGATGCCGGGGTCACTGTCGAGGACGATCGGGGGGCGGGCCGTCACGGGCACCTCCGGTGGGGCGGGGTGTTTCCTGCCAGCTCAGCCCCTGCGAACGGTTGTGTCAATCGGGCCCCTCGGGGAGGGGTTTCTCGCCCCCACCGCCCCTACCCGTCCCATCCTGTCCCTGGGCGCGGCGCCCCCAGGCCCCCGGGACTGGGGGCGTCTGGGGTGGGTGATTGGCTGCGGGTTGGGTGTGGCTGGTCGCGCAGTTCCCTGCGCCCCTAAAAGCCGTGCGGTTCCGCGCGTTCTTGAAAGACGCCCGGTTTCCCGTGCCCCTGCAAACCAGCCCCGCCGCGCACATTCAGCCCCTTGGGGGCACCTCCCAGCGGTAGCTGGGGGAGTTTGAGGAGCGGGGTCCGGGGCGGAGCCCCGGGGGACGGGAATGGGTGGGGGCGGCGGGGGCGAAAAACCCCTGCCACCCCCACCCGCGGCCAGCGGAGCGGCTAGTGCGCCGACCCCGCCGTCGCCGGAGGCAGCTCCACCGACACGCCCGCGTCGCCCGCGTCCGCCGTGTAGTCCTCCGGCCTCGTCTCGTCGATGCCGTCGGGGGCCTTGACCGCCTTCAGGACGAACGTGAGGACGACCGTGACGACCACGTTCAGCACGAACGCCGTCAGACCGATGTAGCCCATCTCGCCCAGCCCGGGGATCTCCGCGTTGGAGCCGCCGAAGTGCTTCTGGGAAGGGTTCGTCGGCGAGGCGACCCCGTACGCGGCCAGCGTCCCGTACACCATGCCGACCGCCCAGCCCGCGAGCAGCGCCCAGCGGTGGAACCAGCGCGTGAACAGGCCGCCGACGAGCGCCGGGAAGGTCTGCAGGATCCAGATGCCGCCCAGCAGCTGGAAGTTGATCGCCACTGTCTTGTCCATCGTCAGGACGAAGACCAGGGCGCCCACCTTCACCAGCAGCGACACCAGCTTCGAGACCTTGGTCTCCTGCTGGGGCGTGGCGTCCGGCTTGATGAAGTCCTTGTAGATGTTGCGGGTGAAGAGATTCGCGGCCGCGATCGACATGATGGCCGCCGGCACGAGCGCGCCGATGCCGATCGCCGCGAAGGCCACACCCGCGAACCAGGCCGGGAACATGTCCTCGAACAGCTGCGGGATGGCCAGCTGCCCGTTGGTGACCTTGACCCCGGCCGCGATCGCCATGAAGCCCAGCAGGGCGAGCAGGCCCAGCATCAGGGAGTACAGCGGCAGGATCGTGGTGTTGCGGCGGATCACCTCACGGCTCTTCGAGGACAGCGTCGCCGTGATCGAGTGCGGGTACATGAAGAGCGCGAGCGCCGAGCCGAGGGCCAGCGTCGCGTACGTCCACTGGCTCGCCTCGGCCGGTACCAGCGCGCCGCGCGGCTTGTCCGTCACCGGGTTCACCTGCGAGAACGTGTCTCCCGCCTTGGCGAAGACGTCGTCGAAGCCGCCCAGCTTGATCGGGATGTAGATGATCGCCACCGCGATGACGATGTAGATCAGCGTGTCCTTGACGAAGGCGATCAGCGCGGGCGCCCTCAGGCCCGACGAGTACGTGTACGCCGCCAGCACACCGAAGGCGATCAGCAGGGGCAGGTCCTTGACGAACCAGTTGGTGTTCTCGCCGCCGCCGACACCCATCACGTCCAGCACGGCCTGGATGCCGACCAGCTGGAGCGCGATGTACGGCATGGTGGCGAGGATGCCGGTGAGGGCCACGGCCAGCGACAGGCCCTTGGAGCCGAACCGGCCGCGCACGAAGTCCGAGGTCGTCACGTACCCGTGCTTGTGGGACACCGACCACAGGCGGGGCAGGAACGTGAAGATCAGCGGGTAGACCAGGATCGTGTACGGCACGGCGAAGAAGCCGGCCGCCCCCGCCGCGTAGATCGCCGCCGGGACCGCCACGAACGTGTAGGCCGTGTACAGGTCGCCGCCGAGCAGGAACCAGGTGATCCACGTGCCGAACGACCGTCCGCCCAGGCCCCATTCGTCGAGGCTGTGCTCGTTCTCGGCCCTGCGCCAGCGGGCGGCCAGGAAGCCCATGACCGTGACGGCCAGGAAGAAGAAGATGAAGACGGCGAGTGCGACGCCGTTCACGCCGTCGTTCATGCGCCGGCACCGCCCTTCGACGCGGCACGGGCGCGCTGCTCGCGCTGGTCACGCTGCCACAGCTTGTACGCGGTCGCGGTGAGAACCGTGGAGATGAGCACCCAGGCCATCTGGTACCAGTAGAAGAACGGGATGCCGATGAACGCCGGGTCCGTCTTGGCGTACGAGCCGACCCAGAGCATCGCCACGAACGGGGCGAGCAGGCAGACGGCGATGACCACCCGCACCGGTGTCACCATCCGCACCGGTGTCACCACCGGCGGTTTCACTTCAGGCGCATCTGACATGTGGCGGCTCCGTCCCCTCACTGATCACCGGTTCAACGCGCAGGAAATGTAAGGGACGTTTTCGCCGTACGGAACCCCCCGTCCGGATATCGGATGCGGAGGTTGTGTGCGAACGACACATCTGCGCACCTCAGAAGCAGCGGAACCCCTGTCGGGGGCCCGACTCCCGCCGGGACGGCACCGGAGCGTCCGCGATGAGCAGCGCGAGAGTGGCCGAAAGGACACCGTCCACCGTGGAGTTGGTGACGACGGTGCGCATGTCGTCCATGGACTTGGCGGGTGGGAGCACCTTCCCGGCGTCGATGGCGTCCTGGTGGACCTCCCGTTGCCAATGTCCAGACCACGACGGCCCTGGGGTTCGTTCGGCTTGTACGGGGACTGTTCTGAGCGTTCGCGGTGCGCACCGGGTAGTCCTCCCGTCCATGCGGAGACGGGAGGACCGTAGAGCAGGAAGAGGGCGCGCGCTACACCGCGTGCACTAGTTCAACCAGCGTGTTCCGGCCACCCCTTGGCGTCTACTCCGTTACTCCGTGGGCCGCTTCAGCCGTGCGACGAACTTGTACCGGTCACCGCGGTAGACGGACCGCACCCACTCCACCGGCTTGCCCTCCTCGTCCAGGGAGTGGCGGGAGAGCATCAGCATCGGCAGGCCGACGTCCGTGCCGAGGAGTCCGGCCTCGCGGGGGGTGGCCAGGGACGTCTCGATGGTCTCCTCGGCCTCGGCCAGGTGCACGTCGTAGACCTCGGCCAACGCCGTGTAGAGGGACGTGTACTTGACCAGGGACCGGCGCAGCGCGGGGAAGCGCTTGGCGGACAGGTGGGTCGTCTCGATCGCCATCGGCTCGCCGTTCGCCATGCGCAGCCGCTCGATGCGCAGCACTCGCCCGCCGGTGGTGATGTCGAGCAGCCCGGCGAGGGTGTCGTCGGCGGTGACGTAGCCGATGTCGAGGAGCTGCGAGGTGGGTTCGAGGCCCTGGGCGCGCATGTCCTCGGTGTACGAGGTGAGCTGGAGGGCCTGGGAGACCTTCGGCTTGGCGACGAACGTGCCCTTGCCCTGGATGCGCTCCAGCCGTCCCTCGACGACGAGTTCCTGCAGGGCCTGCCGCACGGTCGTGCGCGAGGTGTCGAACTCGGCGGCCAGTGTGCGCTCCGGTGGCACCGGCGTGCCCGGCGGAAGCGTCTCCGTCATGTCGAGGAGGTGCTTCTTCAGGCGGTAGTACTTGGGCACGCGCGCGGTACGGACGGTGGTGCCGTTCTCGTTCTCCGCACTGCTGACGTCGGTGCTCATGCTCCGCCTTCCCGGCTCCGTATGCCGACGCGACCGACGGATCTCGGTCACGGCTCACATCGTGGCACGGCTTTCCGCGCAGGTGTCCCCCGCACGCTCCGTGATCCCCTCTGTATACCTTCACGCCTCTCGCTGGTCTAGTCCACCGTAGCGAAGTGGTCTACCTCAAGCGCAAGGGTGTGGTCTGGTGATTTCGCCGGTTTCTTACTTAAAGGTTCCTGCATATGTAGGTCACATAACGGCTGGTGAGAGCGCACTCGAACCCTCTTGACACGTCATTTGGTCTGGGCCAAGCTCTGCGCACTGGTCTACACCTTTGGTCCAGTGTCCCGGCCCCACGGCAATACCTCGTCGTATGTCACCGCGGTGGGCAGGGGGGTTCGTGGCATCCCTGAGGAGGGTGGCGTGAAGCGCAAGCTGATAGCCGCGATCGGTATCGCGGGCATGATGTTCTCCGTCGCGGCGTGTGGGGGCGGCGACAGCGAGTCGGCCAAGGATCCGAAGGACCGCAAGGGCGATCTGACCGTCTGGCTCATGACGGACGCCCAGAGTTCCTGGCCGGAGCTGGTCAAGCAGGCCAACACCGAGTTCAACAAGAAGTACCCGGGCGTCAAGGTCAAGATCCAGTACCAGCAGTGGGGCGACAAGACCAAGAAGCTGGACGCGGCCCTCGCCGGCGACTCGTTCCCCGACGTCGTCGAGCTCGGCAACACCGAGACGATGACCTACATCCTCAACGGTGCTCTCGGCGACATCGACGCCAAGAAGTACGACAACTCCGACACCTGGATCTCGGGCCTCAAGGACACCTGCACCTACGAGGGCAAGCTCTACTGCGTGCCGTACTACGCCGGTGCGCGTGTGGCGATCTACAACAAGTCCATGTTCAAGGCCGCGACGGGCAGCGCCAAGCTCCCCGAGACCGAGACGGACCTGACCAAGGCGCTCGACAAGGTCCAGAAGAAGTACGGCAAGAAGGACAAGGCCTTCTCCTCCCTCTACCTGCCGGGCCGTTAC
This sequence comes from Streptomyces sp. NPDC046862, assembly GCF_040704615.1. Lineage (NCBI taxonomy): Bacteria > Bacillati > Actinomycetota > Actinomycetes > Kitasatosporales > Streptomycetaceae > Streptomyces > Streptomyces sp. NPDC046862. The sequence goes on from NZ_JBEYXP010000001.1 coordinate 425,098, forward strand.
TGGTACGCCGCCATGTCGTACGTCGCCGCGTACGGCGGCAAGATCGCCGAGTACGACGAGTCCTCCAAGAAGTGGAAGGCCACGCTGTCCTCGCCCGAGGCGCAGCAGGGCATCCAGCACTTCGTCGACCTCGTCAAGAAGTACAACCACGGCGACCAGACGAAGGACGAGCAGGACCACGCCAACGTCATGGCCAACGAGAAGGCGGGCCTGATCTACGGCAACGGCTGGGAGGCCGGAAGCGTCATCGACCCGGCGGCGAACGGCAACCCGAAGCTGAAGGACAAGATCGGCACCGCCGCCATGCCCGGGCCGAACGGCAAGACGCTCCCGTCGTTCATCGGCGGCTCCGACCTCGCCACCATCTCCAAGTCCAAGAACCAGGACCTGGGCCAGTACTGGATCTCGCTGTTCACCAACGAGAAGTCGGAGGCGGCTCTCGCGGCCAAGGACATCCTGCCCAACAACACCAAGCAGCTGGAGCCGCTGAAGAGCAAGCCCGAGACGGCGCCGATCGCCAACGCCGTGCCGGACGCCTGGTTCACCCCCATCGCGCCGGGCTGGGCCTCGGTCGAGAAGAAGGAAACGCTCGAGCTGATGCTGCTCGACATCCTCAAGGGCAAGTCGGTCGCCGAGGCCACCAAGGCCGCCGACACGGAGATCGACGGCCTGATCAACGAGGCCTCCTGACCTCGACGAGGTCACCGATCCGCCGACGGGCCGACCCGACCCGGCCCGTCGGCGGACGGTCCTGACCCAGTGACCTCTGCATCACCCAGGCGAACGGAAGGCCAGCACTGTGAGCGCCGCCGACATGAAAGCAGCCGACCCTCCGGTCCCCGTCCCGCGGAAACCCGGGCCACCGGAGTCCGGAACGCCGGCGGGACCGTCCGGTCCTCCGGACAGTGCGCCGGCCACGGGGACCAGAAAGCGTCGCGCGGGCCCCCTGCTGCCGTACCTGCTGATCGCCCCCACCATCGTCGCGCTCGCCGCCGTGTTCGTCTGGCCGCTGATCAAGACGGTGATCATGTCCTTCCAGGACGTCGGCCGCCGCGAGCTGTGGACCGGGGAAGCGGCGCCCTGGGTGGGCTTCGACCAGTTCACCGGCATCTTCGGCGACGGGGAGTTCTGGGACGTCGTCTGGCGGACCGTCCTGTTCATGACCGTCTGCGTCGTGGCCACCATGGGCCTCGGGCTGTTCCTCTCCCTGGCGATGCAGCGCATGGCGAAAGGGGTGCGCCTCGCCCTCACCGGCGCTCTCGTCGCCGCCTGGGCCATGCCGCTGCTCGTGGCCACCTCGATCTTCCGCTGGTTCGCGGACTCCGACTACGGCGTCCTCAACATGGTGCTGACGAAATACCTCGGGCTCGACTTCCGCGGCCACAACTGGTGGCTCGACCCCAAGCAGGGCTTCCTGATCATCGGCGCCGTCGTCGTCTGGGGTGCCATCCCGTTCGTCGTCATCACCCTGTACGCGGCCCTCACACAGGTCCCGAGGGAACTGGAGGAGGCGGCCTCCCTCGACGGGGCAGGCGCCGCCGGAGTCTTCCGCTTCGTCACCTGGCCGGTCATCAAGCCGGTCTTCCAGATGATCGCCACCCTGTCGGTGATCTGGGACTTCAACGTCTTCGGCCAGGTCTTCCTGATCCGCGGCAACAAGCCGGAACCCGAGTACAACCTCCTCGGCACCTACTACTACGAGAAGGCGTTCGAGTCGAACTCCTTCAGCCAGGGCGCCGCCATCTCCCTGATCTCGGTCCTGCTGCTGTCCGGCGTGGCCGTCTACTACCTGCGTCAGCTCCTCAAGATCGGAGAGGTCGAGTGAGCGCCACCGCCCCCAGCCGCGGCACGTTCCGCCCCTCGGGCAAGAGCCCCGCGTACCGCCCCGACCGCAGGAGGCGGAGCCGGCACGTCTACAACCTCGTCGGTGTGGTCGCCTTCGTGGTCATGGCCTTCCCGGTCTACTGGCTGGTGATCAGCGCACTGCGGCCGAACAACGAGATCCGCAGCTACGACCAGACGCTGTGGCCCAGTTCGTTCACGTTCGACAACTTCCAACGCGCCATCGACATGCCGAACTTCGGGTCGGCGATCCAGTCGAGCCTGATCATCTGCGGCACATCCGTGCTCGGCGGGATGCTCCTGTCGACGATCGCCGCCTTCGCGATCGCCCGCTTCCAGTTCATCGGCCGCAAGGCCTTCATGATGGTGCTGCTCGCGGTCCAGCTGCTGCCGCCGACCGCGATGCTCATCCCCATCTACATCCAGCTCAACGAGCTCGGCGGGCTCAACCAGTACTGGGGCGTCATCATCCTCTACCTGGTCTCCTCGCTGCCCTTCGCCACCTGGATGATCCGCGGCTTCGTCGTCAACATCCCCAGGGAACTGGAGGAGTCGGCGATGGTGGACGGCTGCGGCAGGATGGGCGCCTTCTGGCGGGTCATCCTCCCGCTGCTCGCCCCGGGCCTCGCGGCCGCCTCGATCTTCTCGCTCATCAACGCCTGGAACGAGTACCTGCTGGCGTACATCGTGCTCCAGGACAACGACAAGTACACGCTCAACGTGTGGCTGATGAACTTCACCACGTCCCGCGGCACCGACTACGGCGCGCTGATGGCGGCGTCCACGCTCATCGCCATCCCCGTCGTCGTCTTCTTCATGTTCGTGCAGAAGAACATGGCCTCGGGCCTGACCTCCGGCGCAGTAAAGGGATGACTCCGCCCATGACGACACTCGCAAGCGGGGCGGACACACTGACACGTGACGCCCTGACCGTCCTCCAGCCCGGCTTCCTGGGCACCACCGCCCCCGACTGGCTGCTGCGCCGCCTGGGCGAGGGCCTGGCCTCCGTGGGCCTGTTCGGCCGCAACATCGCCTCACCCGAGCAACTGGCCGCCCTGACGGCCGAGTTGCGCGCCGAGTGCGAGAACGTCCTGGTCGCGATCGACGAGGAGGGCGGTGACGTGACGCGCCTGGAGGTACGCACGGGCTCCTCCTTCCCGGGCAACCACGCCCTCGGCGCGGTGGACGACGTGGAGCTCACCCGCGAGGTGGCCCACGAGCTGGGCTTCCGCCTCGCGCAGTGCGGCGTCAACCTGAACTGGGCCCCGTCCGCGGACGTGAACGCCAACCCGTCCAACCCCGTCATCGGGGTGCGCTCCTTCGGCGCCGACCCTGACCTCGTGGCCCGGCACACGGCCGCGTACGTCTCCGGGCTCCAGGCAGCCGGTGTCGCGGCCTGCACGAAGCACTTCCCCGGGCACGGCGACACGGCGGTGGACTCCCACCACGCGCTGCCCCGCATCGACGCGGCCCAGTCCCTGCTCGAGGCCCGTGACGTGGCCCCCTTCCGGGCCGCGATCGCCGCCGGAACCAAGGCGATCATGAGCGCCCACATCCTGGTCCCGGCCCTGGACGGGGAGCACCCCGCGACCCTCTCCCCGCGCGTCCTGACGGACCTCCTGCGCAAGGACCTCGGCTACGAGGGCCTGATCGTCACCGACGGCATCGAGATGCAGGCCATCGCCGCCACGTACGGCATCGGACGCGGCAGCGCCCTCGCCATCGCCGCGGGCGCGGACGCGATCTGCGTCGGCGGCGGCCTCGCGGACGACGAGACGGTACGACACCTCCGCGACGCCCTGGTCTCGGCCGTTCGCTCCGGCGAACTGCCCGAGGAGCGACTGGCCGACGCGGCGACCCGGGTCCGCGAGCTGGCGGCCTGGACCGCCGGCCGTACCCCCGGGAGCGGCGGGACGCGTTCCGACGTGGGCCTCGTCGCCGCCCGGCGTGCGCTGACGGTGACCCCCTCCACGGCGTACGAGCCCGTGAGCGCGCCCCCCTTCGTGGCCGCGTTCACCCCGGTCGCCAACATCGCCGTCGGGGCAGAGACCCCATGGGGTGTCGCGGCGGAACTGGCGCGCCTGTGCCCCGGCACTCGGACGGCGAGCTTCACGGGGGAGGAGGCGGGACAGGCGGCCCTGGCCGCCGCGGGCCCCCGCCGGATCGTGGCCGTGGTCCGCGACGAGCACCGCCACCCCTGGATGCGCGCGGCCCTCGACGCCCTCCTCGCGGCCCGCCCCGACACGATCGTGGTCGAGATGGGCATCCCCCAGTCCCCACCCCGCGGCGCCCTCCACATCGCCACCCACGGCGCGGCCCGCGTGTGCGGCCGCGCCGCGGCGGAGGTCATCGTCGCGGGGGAGTGACACGAGCCGGACAAGCCGAAGGTGCCCGTGCCCCGACCGGGGCACCCCCACCATAGGCTGAGGAAGAGTGTGCGGGCGGGG